>NZ_JBBKTQ010000020.1:0-110028 GCF_037890035.1 Ramlibacter sp. AN1133 | reverse complement strand
GGGGGGGGGGGGGGGGGGGGGGGGGGCGCCCCCGCTCCCCGGGCGCGCCCCCACCCCAGCCCTAGCACGAGAACAAACACCATGGCCGTCCGCGAAGGCAGTCTCGAGGCGCCCACGCGCCATCCGATCGACTGGAAGAACCCCGACTACCACGACGAGGAGAAGTGCTTCCAGGAGCTGGAGCGCATCTTCGACATCTGCCATGGCTGCCGCCGCTGCGTGAGCCTGTGCCGCTCCTTCCCGACGCTGTTCGACCTGGTGGACGCGGGCAAGACCGGCGAAGTCGATGCCGTGGAAAAGCAGGACTACTGGAAGGTGGTCGACCACTGCTACCTCTGCGACCTGTGCTACATGACCAAGTGCCCCTACGTGCCGCCGCACCAGTGGAACGTGGACTACCCGCACACCATGCTGCGCGCCAAGGCCATCAAGTTCCGCAAGGGTGGCGTCGATGCCGGCGCCAGGCTGCTGGCCTCCACCGACGTGCATGGCCAGTTCGCCGGCATCCCGATCGTCACGCAGCTCGCCAATGCGGTGAGCCATACGAAGACGGCGCGCGCGGCGATGGAGAAGACGCTGCACGTCGACCGCGATGCCTGGCTGCCGTCGCTGGCGACGCGGCGCTTCCGCAGTGCCGCCCCGAAATCGGCTGACGTGCCCGTCAAGGACGGCGAGCGCACGCCGGGCAAGGTGGCCGTCTACGCGACCTGCTACGTGAACTACAACGAGCCGGGCATCGGCCTGGACCTGCTGAAGGTCCTGAAGCACAACGACATCCCGTATGTCGTCGTGAACAAGGAGAAGTGCTGCGGCATGCCCAAGCTGGAGCTCGGCGACCTGGAATCGGTGGACGCGAGCAAGCGTGCCAACATCCCCGTGCTGGCGAAGTACGCCCGCGAGGGCTGGGCGATCGTGTCGCCGGTGCCCAGCTGCACGCTGATGTTCAAGCAGGAGATCCCGCTGATGTACCCGGACGATGCCGACGTGCAGGCCGTCAAGGCGGCGATGTGGGACCCGTTCGACTACCTCACCTCGCGCCGGCGCGACGGCCTGCTCAAGACGGAGTTCCCCAAGCCGCTCGGCAAGGTGAGCTACCACGTGCCCTGCCACCAGCGGGTGCAGAACATCGGCCGCAAGACCGAGGAGCTGCTCAAGATGGTCCCCGGCACCTCCGTGCACACCAACGAGCGCTGCTCCGGCCACGCCGGCACCTATGGGGTCAAGAAGCCCACCCACGCGGCGGCGATGCAGATCGGCAAGCCCCTGTTCAAGCGGATGGCCGAACACCCGCAGGGCGGCGCGCCCGACTACATCAGCTCGGATTGCGCGCTCGCCGGGCACCACATCGCCCAGGGCTTCGACGTCAACGCCCTGGGCACGCCGCAGCTGCAGCATCCGCTGACGCTGCTGCGCATTGCCTACGGACTGGAATGACCATGCAACTCACGGGCAGGATCACGGCCGACAGCCTGATGACGCTGGAAGCCTATGCGAAGTGGCGCAAGGCGCACCAGTCCGAGGTGATCGCGCACCGCAAGCTGCGCAGCGTCGCGCTCGGCGAGCACATCAACGTGCAGTTCGAAAGCGAGCTCACGATGCGCTACCAGGTCCAGGAGATGCTGCGCATCGAGAAGATCTTCGAGGAGGAAGGCATCCAGCAGGAGATCGATGCCTATGCCCCGCTGGTGCCGGACGGCGGCAACTGGAAGGCGACGATGATGATCGAGTACCCCGACGAGAACGAGCGCCGGCGCGAGCTGGCGCGGCTGATCGGGGTGGAGGACCGCATGTTCGTCGAGGTGGAGGGCCACGAGCGCGTCTACGCGATCGCCGACGAGGACCTGGACCGCGAGAACGACGAGAAGACCTCGTCGGTGCACTTCCTGCGCTTCGAGCTCACGCCCGCGATGCGCGAGGCAGTGAAGGCGGGGGCGGGGGTGAAGCTGGGGTGCGACCACACGAACTATCCGGCGCATGTGGCGCTGGGGGCGGAGACGCTGGCTTCGCTGGCGGGGGACTTGAAATGACGCGGCGGGTCTCGTAGGCTGGTGGTGAGCCGCGGAGCGCGCGAACCCCAGCGCTTGCGCGCATCGCTGGGCTTTCGCTAGCGCTCCAGCGCCAGCCTACGAATACCGCACCCGCGATCACCGCACCAGCGATCGCCGCACCCGCGATCACCGCACCCGTGATCACCGCACCCGCGATCACCGCACCCGCGATCACCGCACCAGCGATCACCGCACCACCGATCGCCGCACCGCTACACCGGCGAGAAGAGATCCACCCGGTCCGTGATGATCCCGTCCGTCCCCAGCGCGACCAGCCGCTGCGCCGCCCACTCGTCGTTCACCGTGTAGCTCAGGCACCGCATCCCCGCGCCGTGCACCTGCGCCACCGTGTGCGCATCCCACAGCGCGTGGTTGCACACGATGGCCACGCCATCGAGCGAACGGGCGACGTCGAACCAACCCTCCCACAGCGTGTCGAGCAGCAGCCCGCGCGGCAGCTCGGGCCGCGCCGCCTGCGCCGCCTGCAGCGACTCGGGGCGGAACGACGTCAGCAGCGGCGGCACCGCCTCCTTCGCCCAGAGCCGCGCCGCGTACTGCGCCACCACTTCGCCGGTCTGGCGTTCGTGCCCCGGGGTCGGCTTGATCTCCACGTTCAGCAGGTAGCGGTTCGCGATGCAGAAGCGCGCGACGTTCTCGAAGGTGGGCAGGGGCTCGCCCGCGAAGGCGCGCGAATGCCAGCTGCCCGCGTCCAGGCGCGCCAGCTGGTCCCACGGCTGGTCGCCGCCGAGGCCGACGCCGTTGGTCGTGCGTTCCAGCGTCGCATCGTGCATCAGGAAGGGCACGCCGTCGGCCGAGAGCTTCACGTCGCACTCGAACATGCGATAGCCCTGCGCGGCACCGAAGCGGAAGGCGGCGAGCGTGTTCTCCGGCGCGACCTTGCCCGCGCCGCGATGCGCGATCCAGCGTGGATACGGCCAGTGCTTCACGCTGCGATCCTCCTGCCGCTGCTCGCGTCGAACCAGTGCACCCGGTCCTCGCGCGGCCGCACGCGGATCACCTGGCCCGCGGACGGCACCGGCTGGTTCTCTTCCACCCGCACGATGACCTGTTCCTCGCCCACGCGGCCGTAGATCAGGCGCTCGGCGCCGAGCATCTCCACCGTTTCGGTGCGCACTTCCCAGCCGCTGTCGCCCACGTCCAGATGCTCCGGACGCACGCCGAGCAGCGCGCCCGCGCGGCCGCCGGGAACGTCCTTGAGCAGGTTCATGGGCGGCGAGCCGATGAAGCTGGCGACGAAGGTCGATGCGGGGCGGTGGTACACCTCCTCGGGCGTGCCGAACTGCTCCATGCGGCCGGCGTTCATCACGATCATGCGCTGCGCCAGGGTCATGGCCTCCACCTGGTCGTGCGTGACGAACAGCGACGTGATGCCCAGCTCGCGGTGCAGCTTCTGGATCTCGATGCGGGTCTGCGCGCGCAGCTTCGCGTCCAGGTTCGACAGCGGCTCGTCGAACAGGAACACCTGGGGCTGGCGCACGATCGCGCGCCCCATGGCCACGCGCTGGCGCTGGCCGCCGGAGAGCTGGCGCGGCGTGCGTTCCAGCAGGTGGCCGAGTTCCAGGATGCCGGCGGCCTTGTCCACGCGCGCGCGGATCTCCTCGACCGGCAGCTTGCGGATCTTCAGCCCGTAGGCCATGTTGTCGAACACGCTCATGTGCGGGTACAGCGCGTAGTTCTGGAACACCATCGCGATGTCGCGCTCCGCCGGCTCGAGTTCGTTGACCACGCGGCCGCCGATCGAGATCTCGCCGCCGCTGACTTCCTCCAGCCCCGCGACCATGCGCAGCAGCGTGGACTTGCCGCAGCCGGAAGGCCCCACGATCACCACGAACTCGTGGTCGGCGATCTCGGCGTCCAGCCCGTGGACCACCTGCAGTTGCTGCTTGCCTTTTCCGTAGCGCTTGACGACGTTCTTCAGGGAGATGGCTGCCATTTTCTTAGTCAGTTGGAGACAGGGCAGACGATTGCTCCGCAATCTCCTGGCCTGTCACGCAATGTCATTACTTCTCGGTGTCGACGAGGCCCTTGACGAACCACTTCTGCATCAGGACGATGACGATGGCGGGCGGCAGCATCGCGAGCATCGCGGTGGCCATCACCGCGCCCCATTCGGTCTGCGCGTCGCCGCCGGAAATCATGCGCTTGATGCCGATCACCACCGGGTACATGTCCTCGCTGGTGGTCACCAGCAGGGGCCAGAGATACTGGTTCCAGCCGTAGATGAACTGGATCACGAACAGGGCCGCCATCGAGGTCTTGGACAGCGGCAGCAGCACGTCCTTGAAGAAGCGCATCGGCCCGGCGCCGTCCATGCGCGCCGCCTCCAGCAGTTCGTCGGGCACGGTCAGGAAGAACTGGCGGAACAGGAAGGTCGCCGTGGCCGAGGCGATCAGCGGCACGGTGAGCCCCGCGTAGGTATTGAGCATGCCCAGGTCCGACACGACCTTGTAGGTGGGCGCGATGCGCACCTCCACCGGCAGCATCAGCGTGACGAAGATGGCCCAGAAGAAGAACTGGCGGGCGGGGAAGCGGAAGTAGATCAGCGCGAAGGCCGACAGCAGCGAGATCGCGATCTTGCCGATCGAGATGACCAGCGCGCTCACCAGGCTCACCGTCATCATGCGGCCCACCGCCGCCTTGGAGCCCCCGCCGCCCTGGGTGCCGGTGAGGACCGCGGCATAGTTCTCCACCATGTGCGTGCCGGGCAGCAGCGGCATCGGGGGATGGATGATGTCCTGGTTGCTGTGCGTGGAGGCCACGAACGTGATGTACACGGGCAGGGCCACGATCAGCACGCCGATCACGAGGATGACGTGCGACAGGAAGGTGAGGACGGGGCGGCGTTCGATCATCATGGGGTCGCCCTCAGTAGTTGACCTTCTTCTCGATGAAGCGGAACTGCAGGACCGTGAGCACGACCACGATGGCCATCAGCACCACGGACTGCGCGGCGGAGGCGCCGAGGTCCATCGCCTTGAAGGCGTCGTAGTACACCTTGTAGACCAGGATCGCCGTGTCCTTGCCCGGCCCGCCCTGCGTGGCGGCGTCGACGATCGCGAAGGTGTCGAAGAAGGCGTAGATGACGTTGATCACCAGCAGGAAGAACGTGGTGGGCGAGAGCAGCGGGAACTGGATGGTCCAGAAGCGCCGCCACGGGTGCGCGCCGTCGATCGCGGCCGCCTCGATCAGCGAGTGCGGGATCGACTGCAGGCCGGCCAGGAAGAACAGGAAGTTGTACGAGAGGTGCTTCCACACCGCCGCCATCACGATCAGGGCCATCGCCTGGTTGCCGTTCAGCAGGCTGTTCCACTCGTAGCCCCACTCGCGCAGCAGGTAGGACACGATGCCCACGCTGGGGGCGAACATGAACAGCCACAGCACGCCCGCCACCGCCGGTGCGACGGCGTAGGGCCAGATCAGCAGCGCGCGGTAGAAGCCGCTGCCCTTGATGACGCGGTCGGCGAACACGGCCAGCAGCAGCGACAGCGCGATGCCGAAGAAGGCGACCAGCACCGAGAACACCGCGGTGGTCCAGAACGAGGCGACGTAGGTCGGGTCGTTCCACAGGTTGCGGAAGTTCTCCAGGCCGACCCATTCGACCGAGGTGCCGAAGGCGTCCGACTGCTGCACCGACTGCACCAGGGCCTGGGCCGCAGGCCAGAAGAAGAAGACCAGGATGACGGCGAACTGCGGCGCCAGCAGCACCCAGGGAAGCCAGGACGATCGGAAAACGACGCGCTTTTCGGCAGCCATTGCTGTAATGAGCGAACTCGGGACGCCTGTTTATACGACGAAGCCCTCCCCCGCCTGGCGGGGGAGGGTCGGGGAGGGGGTGCCGTCAGCGCCGCCGCAGGACGGTTCAAAAGGGGGTCAAGTCCTCAGGACTTGACCCCCTTTTGAAACCGCTCCAGCAGCTCGTTGCCGCGCGTGACGATCGAGTCCAGCGCCTCCTTGGCCGTCTTCTTGCCGTTCCACACCTGTTCGAGTTCCTCGTCCTCGATGGTGCGGATCTGCACGTAGTTGCCCAGGCGGATGCCGCGCGACTTGTCGGTGACCTTGCGGATCATCTGGTTGACCGCCGTGTCCGTGCCCGGGTTCTGCTTGTAGAAGCCGGACTTCTCGGTCAGGTGGTAGGCCGCCATGGTGATGGGCAGGTAGCCGGTGCGCTTGTGGCTCTCGGACTGGATCTCCGGGCTGGAGAGGAAGTTGAAGAACTTCGCCACGCCCTTGTATTCGTCGGGCTTCTTGCCGGCCAGCACCCACAGGCTGGCGCCGCCGATCACGGTGTTCTGCGGCGCGCCGGGCACGTCGGGGTAGTAGGGCAGGGTGGAGACGGCGAAGTCGAACTTGGCGTTCTTCTTCACGTTGCCGTAGAAGCCCGAGGACGTGGTGATCATGGCGCACTCGCCCGAGACGAAGCTGGCCTCGGGCACGTTGGCGCGGCCCTTGTAGATGAACAGGCCGTTCTTGGCCATGTTGCCCAGGTTCTCGATGTGGCGCACGTGCAGGGGCGAGTTCGCCTTCAGGCGCGCATCCCACCCGGCCAGGCCGTTGCTCTTCGTGGCCAGTTCCACGTTGTGCCAGGTGGAGAAGCTCTCCAGCTGCGTCCAGCCTTGCCAGGCGGTGGTGAACGGGCACTTGTGGCCGCTGGCCTTGAGCTTGGCGGCGGCCAGCGCCACCTCGGGCCAGGTGGTGGGCGGCTTGTTCGTGTCGAGGCCGGCGGCCTTGAACGCATCCTTGTTGATGTAGAAGACGGTCGTCGAGCTGTTCAGGGGAAAGCTCAGCATCTGCCCGTTCGGCGCGGTGTAGTAGCCGGCCACGGCGGGCACGTAGGCGCTCGGGTCGAACTTGTAGCCCGCATCCTTCATGACCTGGCCGACGGGGATGCTCACGCCCTTGCTGGCCATCATGGTGGCGGTGCCGACCTCGAACACCTGCAGGATGTGCGGCGCCTGGCCGGCGCGGAAGGCGGCGACCGCGGCGGTGAAGGACACGTCGTAGCTGCCCTTGTACGTCGGGACCACCTTGTATTCCTTCTGGCTCGCGTTGAACTGAGCCGCCAGGTCGTTCACCCATTCGCCATTGACGGCCGTCATGGAATGCCACCACTGGATCTCCGTCTGCGCCTGCGCGGACGCGGCCCCCCACAGGACGGCGGCTACCGCCAGCGCGGAAAACTTGGATTTCATGCAGTCACTCTCCTTCACGATGCGTGGAGTCTTCGACTCTACGATTTGTTTGTGGCGCGGATTAGACAGTCGGGGTACCCCGGCAGCAAGCGGGTTTCCCATACCTGCGCCCCAGCGGCTTGCTGCGCTGCGGTACCATCCCCTCTCAGCCGAGTCCGCATTGTTGGCTGACGTTGCACTGACAGAATGAACGCGCCGACGACACTCGAACAACTCATGGCCGCGGCGGATGGCGAAGCCCCCCGCCTGCGCGAGATCCCGTACAACTACACCTCGTTCTCCGACCGCGAGATCGTGATCCGGGTGCTGGGCTCCCGCGCCTGGGACGTCCTGAACCGCCTGCGCGAGGAACGCCGCACCGGCCGCTCCGCCCGCATGCTGTACGAAGTGCTGGGGGACATCTGGGTCGTCCAGCGCAATCCCTACCTGCAGGACGACCTGCTGGACAACCCCAAGCGGCGCAAGCTCCTGGTCGAGGCCCTGCACCATCGCCTGAGCGAGATCGGCAAGCGCCGCGATCCCCAGGGCGACCCGCAGCGCGACGCGCTGGTGGGCGAACTGCTGCAGGCCGCCGGGGCCGCGGTGCACCGGTTCGACGCCGCGTTCACCGAGACGGCCGAACTGCGCGCGCGCACGCAGCGCCTGCTGCGCCGCTACACGCGCAAGGACAACATCAAGTTCGACGGCATGTCGCGCGTGTCGCACGTGACGGATGCCACCGACTGGCGCGTCGAGTACCCCTTCGTGGTCCTCACGCCCGACACCGAGGCCGAGATGGCCGGCCTGGTCAAGGGCTGCATCGAGCTGGGCCTGACCATCATCCCGCGCGGGGGCGGCACCGGCTACACCGGCGGCGCGATCCCGCTCACGTGGAAGAGCGCGGTGATCAACACCGAGAAGCTCGAGGCGATGACGGAGGTCGAGCGCGTGGCGATCGGCGGCCATGCCGAGCCCGTGGCGACGATCTGGACCGAGGCGGGCGTGGTCACGCAGCGCGTGTCCGACGCGGCAGAACGCGCCGGCTTCGTGTTCGCCGTCGACCCGACGTCGGCCGAGGCCTCCTGCATCGGCGGCAACGTCGCCATGAACGCCGGCGGCAAGAAGGCGGTGCTGTGGGGCACCGCGCTGGACAACCTCGTGTCCTGGCGCATGGTCACGCCCGATGCCGAGTGGCTGGAGGTGGTCCGCCTGGACCACAACCTCGGCAAGATCCACGACGCCCCGGTCGCGACTTTCGAGCTGCGCTGGTTCGCCGCGGCGAGCAAGGTCGACTGGAACAAGCCCGCGCGCACCGAGCGGCTGGAGATCCCCGGCTCGCGCTTCCGCAAGGAAGGCCTGGGCAAGGACGTCACCGACAAGTTCCTCTCCGGCCTGCCGGGCATCCAGAAGGAAGGCTGCGACGGCCTGATCACCAGCGCGCGCTGGGTGGTGCACCGCATGCCGCAGCACACCCGCACGGTGTGCCTGGAGTTCTTCGGCAATGCGCGCGACGCAGTGCCCAGCATCGTCGAGATCAAGGACTTCATGTTCGCCGAGCAGAAGCGCTCCGGCGTCGTGCTGGCGGGACTGGAACACCTCGATGACCGCTACCTGAAGGCGGTGGGCTACACGACGAAGTCCAAGCGTGCGGTGCTGCCCAAGATGGTCCTGGTCGGCGACATCGCCGGCGACGACCCGGACGCGGTGGCCCGCGCCACCTCCGAGGTGGTGCGGCTGGCCAACTCGCGCAGCGGCGAGGGCTTCATCGCCATCAGCCCGGAGGCGCGCAAGAAGTTCTGGCTCGATCGCAAGCGCACCGCCGCGATCAGCAAGCACACCAACGCCTTCAAGATCAACGAGGACGTGGTGATCCCGCTGCCGCGGATGGCGGAGTACACCGACGGCATCGAGCGCATCAACATCGAACTGAGCCTGCGCAACAAGATCGCGCTGGCCAACGAGCTCGAGTTCTTCTTCACCCGCGGTAGCCTGCCGCTGGGCCGGCAGGACGACGCCGGCGAGATCCCCTCGGCCGAACTTCTGGAAGACCGCGTGCAGCAGGCCGTGGCGCTGGTGCGCGAGGTGCGCGCGCAGTGGCAGGACTGGCACGACAACGCCGACGCTCTGTTTGCGCAGCTGCAGGACCACACGCTGCGCGCGAGCTGGAAGACGCAGATCCGCGCGCCGCTGGCGCACATCTTCACCGGCAATGCCTTCACGGCCATCCTCGCCGAGGTGAGCGCGATCCACCAGCGCGTGCTCAAGGGCCGCGTGTGGGTGGCGCTGCACATGCACGCGGGCGACGGCAACGTGCACACCAACATCCCGGTCAACAGCGACGACTACCAGATGCTGCAGACCGCGCACGAGGCCGTGAAGCGCATCATGCTGCTGGCGCGCTCGCTCGACGGCGTGATCTCGGGCGAGCACGGCATCGGCATCACCAAGCTCGAATTCCTCACCGACGAGGAGATCGCGCCCTTCGCGGACTACAAGCAGCGGGTCGACCCGCAGGGCCGCTTCAACAAGGGCAAGCTGCTGCGGCCCTCCGAGGCCGGCACCGTGGACGCCGACATGTCGGTGTACGCGGACCTGACCAACGCCTACACGCCGTCCTTCGGCCTGATGGGGCACGAGTCGATCATCATGCAGCAGTCCGACATCGGCGCCATCGCCGATTCGATCAAGGACTGCCTGCGCTGCGGCAAGTGCAAGCCGGTGTGCGCCACCCATGTGCCGCGCGCCAACCTGCTCTATAGCCCGCGCAACAAGATCCTGGCGACCTCGCTGCTGGTGGAAGCGTTCCTGTACGAGGAGCAGACGCGCCGCGGCGTCTCGATCAAGCACTGGGAGGAGTTCGAGGACGTCTCCGAGCACTGCACGGTGTGCCACAAGTGCCTCAACCCGTGCCCGGTGAAGATCGACTTCGGCGACGTGTCGATGAACATGCGCAACCTGCTGCGCAAGATGGGGCAGAAGAGCTTCCGCCCCGGCAGCGCCGCGGCGATGCTGATGCTCAACGCCACCAATCCCGAGTCGATCAAGATGCTGCGCACGGCGGTGATCGGCGTGGGCTACAAGGCGCAGCGCCTGGGCAACACGCTGATGCGCGGGCTGGCGCACTTCCAGGTCACCGCGCCGCCCGAGACGCACATGCCCGCCCCGATCAAGGAGCAGGTGGTGCACTTCGTGAACAAGAAGCTGCCGGGCGGCCTGCCGACCAAGACGGCGCGCGCGCTGCTGGACATCGAGGACAAGAACTACGTCCCGATCATCCGTGACCCGAAGGCCACCACCGCCGAGAGCGAGGCGGTCTTCTACTTCCCGGGCTGCGGCTCCGAACGCCTGTTCTCGCAGGTGGGCCTGGCCACGCAGGCCATGCTGTGGCACGCCGGCGTGCAGACGGTGCTGCCCCCGGGTTACCTGTGCTGCGGCTACCCGCAGCGCGGCGCCGGCCAGTTCGACAAGGCCGAGAAGATGATCACGGACAACCGGGTGCTGTTCCACCGGGTGGCCAACACGCTGAACTACCTGGACATCAAGACCGTGGTGGTGTCCTGCGGCACCTGCTACGACCAGCTCCAGGGCTACGAGTTCGACCAGATCTTCCCCGGCTGCCGCATCATCGACATCCACGAGTACCTGCTGGAAAAGGGCATCAAGCTCGAAGGCGCCGGCGGGTACCTGTTCCACGACCCCTGCCATTCGCCGATGAAGCTGCAGGATCCCCTGAAGACCGTCAAGGCGCTGGTCGGCGACAACGTGCGCAAGTCCGAGCGCTGCTGCGGCGAGTCCGGCACGCTGGCGGTGGCGCGGCCCGACATCTCCACGCAGGTCCGTTTCCGCAAGGAGGAGGAGCTGCGCAAGGACGAGGCCGCGCTGCGCGCTTCCGGCACGGTGGGCGAGAAGGGCAACATCAAGATCCTCACCAGCTGCCCCAGCTGCCTGCAGGGCATGCACCGCTACAGCCACGACCTGCAGAACGGCCTGCTGGAGGCCGACTACATCGTGGTCGAGATGGCGAGCAGGATCCTGGGGGCGGACTGGATGAAGGAGTACGTGCGCGCCGCTAACGCCGGCGGGATCGAGCGCGTGCTGGTATGAGCGTCGCCGGGCCGCCCCAAGACGCGAAGGCCCCCCCGGGGGGCAGCGCAGTACACGAAGTGACAAGCGTGGGGGCTCCATGACCACGGGCTGTCCCCTTTGCGACGGTGTCGGCGGTCGGGTCGTGGTGCAGGCGCAACGGTGGCGCATCGTCCATGCGAACGAGCCCGGCTTCCCGGCTTTCTACCGCCTGGTCTGGCAGGAACACGTGCGCGAGTTCTCCCAGCTGCCCGCCGCCGAGCGTGCGGAGTGCGTGGAGACGCTGGTCGCGATGGAGCAGGCCATGCTGCGTCACGTCCGGCCGGACAAGGTCAATCTCGCCGCGCTGGGCAATGCCGTGCCGCACCTGCACTGGCACGTGATCGGCCGTTTCGCCCAGGACAGCCACTTCCCCGGCGCCGTGTGGGCGCAGCCGCAGCGCGGCGCCGATCCGGCGCTGTTGCAGCTGGTGGACGGCCGCCTCGCTGCCTTCGAGCAGGAGTTGCGCGCCCTGCTGCCGCGCCCCGCCTGAAAATGGGCGATGCGGCGTGAAATCCGGCACGACCCCCGCTCTCACTCCTCCATGAGAGCAAGTTCGGTCTCAGCCGCAAGCGTGTATAACTCGGAAAGTCAAGCGCTCCGGCGGCAACGCCGGTTACCGGAGGTACGCATGCGCGCCGCACAACTCGCATTCCAATGGCTTGCATCCCTGGCCACCGTCGGCTTCCTGCTGGCTTCACCCGTCCAGGCACAGACTGCCGCCGGTGAGGTCGAGTTCTCCCGGGGCGTCGGCTTCGCCCAGAGCCCGGGCGAGACGCCCCGTACGCTCGGCCGCGGCCTGCCGCTCAAGGAAGGCGACCGGCTGACCACCTCCGACGGCGGCTCGGCGATCATCAAGCTGGCCGACGGCACGCGGATGACGATCCGGCCGAACACGGAAATGGTCCTGCAGCAGTACCAGTTCCGCGACAACGCGCCCGACAACAGCTTCCTGATGCAGATGGTGCGCGGCGGCTTCCGCGCCGTCACCGGCCTGATCTCCAAGGGTTCGCCCAACGCGGCTCGCATCCAGACCAACACGGCCACGATCGGCATCCGCGGCACCGACTTCGACGCCCGCCTGTGCGCGCGCGATTGCGCGGCCGAGTCGGCGGCCATCCCCGAGACCGCGCGTCCCAACGCCGTGCAGGCCAGCGCCAAGGTGATCAATTCCCAGGGCGAGATCTTCGCCGTGGACGGCGCCGGCCAGCGCCGCCGGCTGGTGGACGGCGGCAGCGTCTATCCGGGCGACGTGGTGGAAACGGCGCGCGGCGCCCAGGCCGTGCTGGCCTTCCGCGACGACTCGCGCATCACGCTCGGCTCGCAGACGCGCTTTCGCGTCGACAACTTCGTCTACGACGAGCAGAACGCCGGCGAGGGCCGCTTCCTGGTGTCGATCCTGCGCGGCTCGGTGCGCGCGCTCACGGGCCTGATCGGCAAGGCGAACAACCGCAATGTCGGCTTCAGCACGGCGACCGCGACGATCGGCGTCCGCGGCACCGGTGCGGACATCGTGTGCACCGGCGGCTGCGCGAACGAGATCGCCTCCTTCGGCGGCGGCGACGGCCTCACGGTGTGGTCCTGGCTCGGCACCGTCGTCGTCACGCCGCAGGGCCAGACGGCGCAGCAGGTGCTGCAGGCCGGCCAGGGCCTGTTCATCTCGCCGCAGGGAATCCGGCCGGTGGACACGCAGCCGCCGATGGAAGGCACCCGCCCCGACCAGGTGAACGTGCCGCCCAAGCTGTTCGCGACGACGGGCGTGTCGGACGCGGAGCAAGGCCTGTTCGTGTTCGTGCGCGACGGCCACATCGAGATCGCCAGCGCGCGCGAGGTGCTGCACCTGGGCAAGGGCGAAGCCGGCTTCGCGGGCCTCGGTGGCGAAACCGCCCGCCCGTCGCTGATCCCGAAGTTCATCGAGTTCGACCGGATGCCGCTGCCCACGGCGCGCAACCCGATGCTCACCACGGTCCTCGGCGAGTCCGGCATCCGCAGCGCGAACGTCTGCAAGTAGGCGCGCCTCCACCGAAGGGAGGGCGCGCCTCCCCCAGCGGGGCGGGTGACAAACAGCATGCCCGCGGCCACAATGGCCGCCCGAGAGAGAAGAACGAGAGAGAGCGGGAAGAAACATGAGACGAGGCACTCCCACGCCGCTCGCCGCGCGGCTCCTTGCGCTCGCGGCGCTCGCGGCCGGCTCCGCCGGCGCCCAGCAGTCCCCGGCTCCCGCGCCTGCGCGCCCCACGCCTCCCATGGCGCAACCCGCCGCCCCGGCGGTGTTCCCCATCCGCGGCTTCCAGCTCGAAGGCGAGAACCCGATCGGCGAGGCGGCGGCCCAGCGCGTGCTGGCCCCCTACGTGCGTCCCGATGCCACGCTGGCCACCCTGCAGCAGGCCACCGCCGCCCTCGAGGCCGCCTTCCGCGCCGCCGGCTTCGGCCTGCACCGCGTCGCGCTGCTGCCGCAGGAAGTGGGGCAGACGGTCAGGCTCGCCGTCGTCAAGTTCGCGGTGGGCAAGGTGGACATCGAAGGCCGCCAGATCTACGACGTGGAGAACATCCGCCGCACGCTGCCGGAACTGCGCGAAGGGGAGAGCCCGAACTTCAAGCGGCTGGCGGTGCAGACCGCGATCGCCAACGAGAACCCGAACAAGCAGGTGCAGGTGGGGCTGCGCGAGTCGGACGAGCCGGACAAGATCGACGCCACCATCACCGTGCGCGAGCTGCGGCCCTGGACGCTCGGCCTGGCGGCCTCCAACGCGGGTTCGGCCTCCACCGGGCGTGACCGCGTGACCCTCACGGCGGGCCACACCAACCTGTTCAACCGCGACCACCAGTTCATCGGCGCCTATACCACCTCGTTGCAGCGCACCAGCGACGTCCGGCAACTGGGCCTGGCGTACAAGGTGCCGCTGTACGGCGCCGGCGGCGTGATCGGCGCCAGCTACACCCGCTCCGACGTGGTGGGCAACTTCGGCGCCTTCACCAGCACCGGCGCCGGCCACACGCTGGGCCTGAGCTACACCCTGTACCTGGCGCCGCAGGGCGGCCGGCGCAGCTACGTGAGCCTGGGCCTGGACGACAAGGTGTTCGACGCCGCCAAGATCAACGACATCGTCGCGCCCGGCGCGCTCGACCGCCGCAGCCGCCCGATCACCCTGGGCTACACCGCGCGCACCGAGACCGACCGCGCCATCTGGGGCTACAACGCGGAGATCGCGGCCAACACCGGCTCCGGCGCCCACAACGACCTGCCGTCCTACCAGAGCGAGGACCCGCGCATAGACACCATCCGCTGGAAGGCCCTGCGCGGCGGCGCCAGCTACACCGCGCCGCTGGCGCAGACGTGGCTGTGGTCGCTGCGCTCGCTGTACCAGTACAGCCCCGACGTGCTGATCTCCGGCGAGCAGTTCGGCCTGGGCGGCCTCGGCTCCGTGCGCGGCACGGACATCGAGCGGCCGATCTCCGGCGACAAGGGCCTCTCCGCCACGCTCGAAGTCACCACGCCGGAGCTGCTGGCGGGCCTGCGGCTGCTCGGCTTCGTGGACGCCGGCTGGCTCTGGAACAACAAGCCCAACGGCTTCAACAAGCCGTCGTCGGACCGGCTCGCCAGCGTGGGCATCGGCCTGCGCTACGCCATCGGGGGCTTCGGCGCCTCCCTGGACTACGGGCGCATCGTGCAGGGCAGCAAGGTGCCGCTGGCGCTGAACTCGAATTCGCCGCAGAACGGCGACGATCGTTTCTATATCAACCTCTCGTATCGCTTCTAGGCCCTCCGAACGGCCGCGCTGCGCTTAAACTGGCACCATGGCCGGTTTGCGCAGCGAGACTCCTTCCCCCGAATCCATCACCCTGCATGGCGCTTCGCGCGTGCTGGAGGTCGGCTTTGCCGACGGTTCGGTGTTCCGCCTTCCCTTCGAGCTGTTGCGCGTGTATTCGCCCTCGGCCGAGGTGCAGGGGCACGGCCCCGGGCAGGAGGTGCTGCAGACCGGCAAGCGCACGGTCGACATCGTGGAGCTGGAGCCGATCGGCAACTACGCCGTCAAGCCCGTGTTCTCCGACGGCCACGACAGCGGCATCTATTCCTGGGACTACCTGTACCACCTCGGCTCCCAGCAGGCGCAGCTCTGGCAGGACTACGAACGCCGCCTGCAGGAAGCCGGCGCCGACCGCGACGCCCCCATGCCCGCCAAGGCGGGCCACTCCTGCGGCCACTGAGGACAGCAAAGAGATGAGCGAGACCCACTTCGGCTTCCAGACCGTCGAGGAGCGCGAGAAGGCCCGGCGCGTGCGGGGCGTCTTCGATTCGGTCGCCCCCAGCTACGACGTCATGAACGACCTGATGTCGCTCGGCCTGCACCGCGCCTGGAAGGCCTACACGGTGCTGTGCGCCGACCTCAAGCCGGGCCAGCGCGTGCTGGACATCGCGGGCGGCACCGGCGACCTGGCCCAGGCCTTCGCCAGCAAGGTCGGCAGCACCGGCATGGTCGTCCACACGGACATCAACGCCTCCATGCTGCGCGTGGGACGCGACCGCCTGCTCGATGCCGGCCTCGTCCTGCCCACCCTGGTGTGCGATGCGGAGAAACTGCCCTTCGCCCGCGACAGCTTCGACCGGGTGAGCGTCGGCTTCGGCCTGCGCAACATGACGCACAAGGACAAGGCCCTGGCCGAGATGCACCGCGTGCTCAAGCCCGGGGGCAAGCTGCTGGTGCTGGAGTTTTCCAAGGTTGCGCGCCCGCTCGAAAAGGCGTACGACTGGTACTCCTTCAACGTGCTGCCGCGGCTGGGCCGCTTCATCGCGCGCGACGAGGCGAGCTACCGCTACCTGGCCGAGTCGATCCGCATGCATCCCGGCCAGGAAGAGCTCAAGGGCATGATGAAGATGGCCGGCTTCGGCCACGTGGACTACCACAACCTGACGGCGGGCGTCGCGGCCCTGCACGTTGGAATCAAGTGCTGAGCCCCCATCTGGGCAGGCAAAGGAGTGCGACCATGAAGATCTTGACCGTGATGCTGGCGATGGCCCTGGCCTTCGGTGCGATGGATGCCGATGCCGCGCGCCGGTTCGGCGGCGGAGGCTCCATCGGCCGCCAGTCGTCCAACGTGACGCAGCGCCAGGCCACGCCGCCGGCGGTGGCACCGGCGCCGTCCAACGTGCAGCAGCAGCGCAGCCCGACGGCCCAGCCCGGCGCGCCGGCCACGCCGGCGCAGCAGCCGGCCCGCAGCCGCTGGGGCGGCATGCTGGGCGGCCTGGCCGCGGGCCTGGGGCTCGCCTGGCTGGCGCATTCCCTCGGCTTCGGCGCCGGCTTCGGCCAGTTCCTGCTGTTCGCGCTCCTGGCGCTGGTGGGCCTGGCCGTGTTCGGCATGATGCGCGCGCGGCGCCAGCAGGCCGCGCAGGGCTATGCGTACCAGGCGGCCGGCACCAGTGCCGATGCACCCGCGCCCCTGCGCCAGTACAACCCGGCGAAGGTGGGCAACGATGCCTCCGCGCGTCCCTGGGAGTCCACCTTCGGCGCCGAACAGGCCGCGCCGGCGGGCGGCGTGCGCATCGGCTCGGCGCTGGAAGGCCAGGGCAACGTACTGGCCGGCTCGCAGAACTGGGGCGTGCCCGCGGGCTTCGACGCCGACGGCTTCCTGCAGGCGGCCAAGCGCAACTTCACGACGCTGCAAAGCGCGTGGGACCGCGGCGACATGAGCACGCTGCGCAGCATGATGACCGACGAGATGCTCGCCGAGGTGCGCAAGCAGATGGCGGACCGCGAGCGCGAGCCGCAGGCCGCTTCGCAGCGCACCGAGGTGGAGATGCTCGAGGCGCAGCTGCTCGGGATCGAGGAGCTCGCCACCGAGTACATGGCCAGCGTGGAGTTCTCCGGCATGATCCGCGAGGAGCCCTCGGCCGGCCCCGCGCCGTTCCGCGAGGTGTGGAACATGGTCAAGCCGAAGGACGGCACCGCGGGCTGGCTGGTCGCAGGAGTGCAGGCGCTCCAGTAGCCGGCCGTCGGGCGCCCGGCGCCGTGACGCGATAATCGGGGGATGGCCACACCATCCCCCGCTTCGTTTCTGGACCAGATCATTGAACGCGCCGGCAAGCTGCTGCAGCCGCCGTCGTGGATGGTGGAGGAGATGCAGCGCCGCATCGTGCTGATGCTCAACCACGTGCTGCAGCAGGAGCCCGAGGCACAGGCGCGCCTGAAACGGCAGGCGGGCCGCGTCGTCGAGGCGCATTGGCGCGTGTTCAGCGTCCGGCTGCAGGCCACGCCGGCCGGGCTGCTGGACCTGGGCCCGATCACGCAGAACCCCGACCTCACCCTGACCTTCACCGACGAGTCGCCGCTGTCGCTCGCGCAGGCCGCCCTGCGCGGCGAGAAGCCGGGCGTGCGCATCGCCGGCGACGTGCAGCTCGCCGCCGAGGTGCAGTGGCTGGTCGACCACGTCCGCTGGGACCTCGAGGAGGACCTCGCGCGCGTGTTCGGCGATGCGCCGGCCCATGCCGTCGCCACGGCGGCGCGCCGCATGGCCGAAGCCGTGCGCGGCTTCGTCGGCCGCGGCAGCGCCCCGGCAGGCCCCGGCACGTCCGGCACGCCGGGCGCGCCCGGCGCGCCCGGCGGCCCCAGCACTCCGGGGCAGGCCGGCGGATGACGCGCTACCTGCGCGCCGCCTTCATCCTCTGGGTGATCCTGCGCTACGGGCTGGACGAGCTGGCGCTCTCCGGCTTCCGCGTGACGCGCGGACTCGCGCGGCTCGTGCGGCTGGGACGCCGCATCACCGCCCCGCGCGGCCAGCGCCTGCGGCAGGCTTTCGAGCACCTGGGGCCGATCTTCGTCAAGTTCGGCCAGGTGCTGTCCACGCGGCGCGACCTGTTGCCGCAGGACATCGCCGACGAGCTCTCGCTGCTGCAGGACCGGGTGCCGCCGTTCCCGTCGGAAGTCGCGGTGGCCACGATCGAGCGCGCGTTCCGGCGCCCCATCGACACCGTCTTCGAGAGCTTCGAGCGCGAGCCGGTGGCCAGCGCCTCGATCGCGCAGGTGCACTTCGCCACCCTGCGCCTGCGCACGGGGGAGCTCAAGCAGGTCGCCGTGAAGGTGCTGCGCCCCGGCGTGCTGCCGGTGATCGACAAGGACCTGGACCTGATGCGCATGATGGCGCGCTGGGTCGAACGCCTGTCCTCCGACGCCCGCCGCCTGAAGCCGCGCGAGGTGGTCGCCGAGTTTGACAAGTACCTGCACGACGAGCTGGACCTGGTGCGCGAGGCCGCCAACGCCGCGCAACTGCGCCGCAACATGGCCGGCCTGCACCTGGTGCTGATCCCGGAGATGTACTGGGACTTCGTGCACCCGGAAGTGATCGTGATGGAGCGCATGGACGGCGTTCCGATCAGCCAGGTGGATCGCCTGGTCGGCGCCGGCGTGGACCTGCGCCAGCTCGCGCGCGACGGCGTGACGATCTTCTTCACCCAGGTGTTCCGCGACGGCTTCTTCCACGCCGACATGCACCCGGGCAACATCCAGGTGAGCCTGGCGCAGGGCACCTTCGGCCGCTACATCTCGCTGGACTTCGGCATCATCGGCACGCTGACGGAGTACGACAAGGAATACCTGGCGCAGAACTTCACGGCCTTCTTCCGCCGCGACTACAAGCGGGTGGCCGAACTGCACATCGAATCGGGCTGGGTGCCCCCGGGGACGCGCGTCGACGAACTCGAAGGCGCCGTGCGCACCGTCTGCGAGCCGTACTTCGACCGGCCGCTCAAGGAGATCTCGCTGGGCATGGTGCTGATGCGCCTGTTCCAGATGTCGCGCCGCTTCAACGTCGACATCCAGCCGCAGCTCGTGCTGCTGCAGAAGACGCTCCTGAACATCGAAGGCCTGGGCCGCCAGCTCGATCCGGAGCTGGACCTGTGGAACACCGCCAAGCCTTTCCTGGAACGCTGGATGCTGGACCAGGTGGGCCCGCACAAGCTCTGGGAGGAACTGCGCGACCAGGCCCCGCGCTACGCCAAGATCCTGCCGGAACTGCCGCACCTGATCCACAAGTACCTGCGGCGCGAACGCGGGCTGCTGCGCCACGAGGCCGACGAACTGGTCGCCGAACTCAAGCGCACCAACCGGCTGCTGCAGGGGATCATCTACGGCGGCGTGGGCTTCGCGCTCGGGCTGATCGTGATGCAGTTCGTCGTGCGCATCCGCCTGTTCTGAGCTTCTTGCCCCTTTGCCACGGTCGGGCATAATTCCGACGCCCGAATGGGACGGGCGCGCCGATTGCCCTGGGGGTCGACCATGAATTACACGCTGATCACCTTCGTCGTCCTGTACCTGCTGGGGACGCTCGCCATCGGCGTCTGGGCAGGCACGCGCATCAAGAACACCAGCGACTTCGCGATCGCCGGCCGCAGCCTGCCGCTGATCATGGTCGTCACGACGACGTTCGCGACCTGGTTCGGTGCGGAAACGGTCATGGGCATCCCCGCCAAGTTCGTGCAGGGCGGCCTGGGCGCCATCGTGGAAGACCCGTTCGGCGCCGGCACCTGCCTGATCCTGGTCGGCCTGTTCTTCGCGGCCAGGCTTTACCGGCAGAACCTGCTGACCATCGGCGACTTCTACCGCCAGCGTTACGGGCGCGGCATCGAGGTGTTCTGCTCCAGCGCGATCATCCTGAGCTACCTGGGCTGGGTGGCGGCGCAGATCACCGCGCTGGGCCTGGTGTTCTCCGTGCTCACCAACGGCGCCATGTCCGAGACCACGGGCATGATCGTCGGCACCCTGGCGGTGCTGATCTACGTGGTGATCGGCGGCTTCCTGGCGGTGGCCTGGACGGACTTCATCCAGATGATCGTGCTGGTCGTCGGCCTGTCGATCATCGCCATGTTCTCCGCCGACCTCGCCGGCGGCACCGGCAAGGTGCTGGCCTCGATCGAGTCGCAGAACCTGTGGCGCTTCCTGCCGCCGCCGAACTTCACCGAGATCGCGATGTTCGTCGGCGCGGGGCTGACCATGATGCTGGGGAGCATCCCGCAGCAGGACGTGTTCCAGCGCGTCATGTCGGCCCGCAACGCCGAGACGGCGCGCAACGGCGCGGTGATCGGCGGCGTCTCGTACATCCTGTTCGCCTTCGTGCCGATGTTCATCGTGGCCAGCGCCGTGGTGGTGATGGGCGACGGCGCCCTGGAGATGGCGCGCAACGACTACCAGCGCGTGCTGCCCACCTTCGTGCTGACGAAGATGCCGCTGGTAATGCAGATCCTGTTCTTCGGCGCGCTGCTGTCGGCGATCAAGAGCACGTCCTCCGCGACGCTGCTGGCGCCTTCCACCAGCTTCGTCGAGAACATCCTGAAGAACCTGCGCCCCGGCATGACGGACAAGCAGCAGCTGTTCGCGATGCGAGCGACGATCGTGACCTTCACCGCCCTGGTGCTGGCCTATGCGATCGCGATGAAGGGCATGCCGATCTACGACCTGGTGTCGGCGGCCTACCAGGTCACCCTGGTCGGCGCCTTCGTGCCGCTGGTGATGGGCCTGTACTGGAAGCGCGCCACCACCCAGGGGGCGATCTGCTCGGTGGCCTTCGGGGTGGGCGTCTGGCTGCTGTTCTTCCCGCAGGTCGGCGGCGATCATCTCGCCCACCTGTTCCCGGGGCAGCTAGCGGGCCTGCTGGCCGGCTTCGCGGGCATGGTGGTCGGCTCGATCCTGCCGCAGAAGCTGCGCAACCGGCACGAGTCGGTGCACCACGTGGCGGGGCTGCCGGCGACGCAGCAGGCGCGCTAGCAAGCCCCGGGCCCCCGCCTGCGCCGGGGCGACGGGGGTTGAGTTCGGCCCTGCCGACTATAATTGAAGGCTTTGCATCAGACCTCCTGACCAAGCCATGCCCATCTACGCTTACAAGTGCGGCTCCTGTGGCCATGCCAAGGATGTTCTGCAGAAGATTTCCGACCCCGCCCTGAGCACCTGCCCCGAGTGCGGTGCGGGCACGTTCGCCAAGCAGATCACGGCGGCGGGCTTCCAGCTCAAGGGCTCGGGCTGGTACGCCACCGATTTCCGCGGCGGCGCCGGCGCCCCCGCCGCCAAGTCCGAGGACAAGCCTGCCGACAGCGGCAAGGGCGAGGCCACCCCGGCGTCCCCCAAGCCGGAGACGCCCAGCGCGTCCGCCGGCGGCTGCGGCGCCTCCTGCGCCTGCCACTGAGAGAAATGATGCCCCCACGCTCCCCCACTGCGTGTGGGTCGCTGCCCCCCGAGGGGGCTTCAGCCTCCTTGAGACGGCTCGGCGGAGGCTGAATGCACGCCTTGCGCAAGTGGCTGCTGGCGGGGCTGCTCGTCATGGTGCCGGTGGCCGTCACGGTCGCCGTGCTGCGCTGGGTCATCGACACCCTCGACCAGACGCTGCTGATCCTGCCCACCGACTGGCAGCCGGAGCATGTGCTGGGCCTGCGCATCCCCGGGCTGGGCGTGGTGCTCACGCTGGCCATCCTGCTGCTGGTGGGCGCGATCGCCAGCAACTTCATTGGCAAGAAGCTCGTCAACTTCGGCGACCGCATCGTCGCGCGCATCCCGGTCGTGCGCGGCATCTATTCCAGCGTCAAGCAGGTCTCGGACACGCTGTTCTCCGAGAGCGGCAATGCCTTCCGCACGGCGGTGCTGGTGCAGTGGCCGCGCGCGGACGTCTGGACCATCGCCTTCGTCACCGGCACCCCCGGCGGCGACGTCACCACCTACCTGCGCGGGGACGAATACGTCAGCGTCTACGTGCCCACCACGCCGAACCCCACCGGCGGCTATTTCGTGATGCTGCGCAAGAGCGACTGCATCGAACTGAAGATGAGCGTCGACGAGGCGCTCAAGTACGTCGTCTCCATGGGCGTCGTCTCCCCCAGAATCTCCACCTGAACCCGAAGAAGGACGCGGCGCCGCAAGGTGGCCGCGGGATGTCCGTGACTGCTCAATCCATGCGTACCACCTATTGCGGCCTGGTGACCGAGGCCCTGCTGGGCCAGACCGTCACCCTGTGCGGCTGGGTGAACCGCCGCCGCGACCACGGCGGCGTGATCTTCGTCGACCTGCGCGACCGCGAAGGCTACGTGCAGGTGGTGTGCGACCCGGACCGCCCGGACATGTTCAAGGCGGCCGAAGGCCTGCGCAACGAGTTCTGCATCCAGGTCAAGGGCCTGGTGCGCGCGCGTCCCGCCGGCACCGTCAACGAGAACTTGAAGAGCGGCAGGATCGAGGTCCTGTGCCACGAGCTGACCGTGCTGAACCCCTCGGTCACGCCCCCCTTCCAGCTCGATGACGAGAACCTGTCGGAGACCACGCGCCTGATGCACCGCGTGCTGGACCTGCGCCGCCCGTACATGCAGAACAACCTGATGCTGCGCTACCGGGTGACGATGGAAGTGCGCAAGTTCATGGACGCCAACGGCTTCATCGACATCGAGACGCCGATGCTGACCAAGTCCACGCCGGAAGGCGCGCGCGACTATCTGGTGCCCTCGCGCGTGCACGACGGCATGTTCTTCGCACTGCCGCAGTCGCCCCAGCTGTTCAAGCAGCTGCTGATGGTCTCCGGCTTCGACCGCTACTACCAGATCACCAAGTGCTTCCGCGACGAGGACCTGCGCGCGGACCGCCAGCCCGAGTTCACGCAGATCGACGTCGAGACCTCCTTCATGCTGGAGGAAGAGATCCGCGCCATGTTCGAGGGCATGATCCGCAGCACGTTCAAGAACGTGATCAACGTCGACCTGCCGCCGTTCCCGGTGATGAAGCACGCCGACGCCATGCGCCTCTATGGTTCCGACAAGCCGGACCTGCGCGTCAAGCTCGAATTCACCGAACTCACCGACGTGATGAAGGACGTCGACTTCAAGGTGTTCTCCGGCCCGGCCAACGCCGAGGACGGCCGCGTGGTCGGCCTGCGCGTGCCGCACGGCGCCGAGATGAGCCGCGGCGAGATCGACGGCTACACCGAGTTCGTGAAGATCTACGGCGCCAAGGGCCTGGCCTGGGTGAAGGTCAACGACGTGGGGGCGGGGCGCGACGGCCTGCAGTCGCCGATCGTGAAGAACCTGCACGACGCCGCCATCGCCGAGATCCTCAAGCGCACGGGCGCGCGCAACGGCGACCTCGTCTTCTTCGGCGCCGACAAGTCCAAGGTGGTCAACGACGCCATCGGCGCGCTGCGCGTGAAGGTGGGCCACAGCGAGTTCGGCAAGTCGCACGGCCTGACCGAAGGCCAGTGGCAGCCGCTGTGGGTGGTCGACTTCCCGATGTTCGAGTTCGACGAGGACGCGCAGCGCTGGAACGCGGTGCACCACCCCTTCACCTCGCCCAAGGAGGGCCACGAGGACTGGCTGGAGACCGATCCGGGCCGCTGCGTGGCCAAGGCCTACGACGCGGTGCTCAATGGCATCGAGCTGGGCGGCGGCTCGGTGCGGATCCACCGCGAGGACGTGCAGAGCAAGGTGTTCCGCGCGCTGAAGATCGGCGAGGAGGAAGCCAAGGCGAAATTCGGCTTCCTGCTGGACGCGCTGCAGTACGGCGCGCCGCCGCACGGCGGCATCGCCATCGGCCTGGACCGCTTCGTGATGCTGATGACGGGCGCCGAGTCGCTGCGCGACGTGATCGCCTTCCCGAAGACCCAGCGCGCGCAGGACCTGCTGACCCAGGCGCCGGGCCCGGTCGACGAGAAGCAGCTGCGCGAACTGCACATCCGCCTGCGCAACCTGCCGGGGGCGTAGGAAGGGATTTGCTCCCTCCCCTCCGGGGGGAGGGCCAGGGTGGGGGGCGCTCGCGGCAGCGCCCCTTTCCACGGGGCCTGCGGCAGAATGAACCTGCCCCATGTCCAAGCCCTACAAGATCCCGCTCTCGGTCCTCGTGGTGATCCACACGCCGGGCCTCGACGTGCTGCTGATCAACCGCACCGATTCCCCCGGCCACTGGCAGTCCGTCACGGGCTCCAAGGACCACGAGGACGAAGCCTTGCAGCAGACCGCGATCCGCGAGGTGCGCGAGGAAACCGGGATCGACTGCGCCATCGGCAGGCTCGCCGACTGGGGCCTCGAGAACGTCTACGACATCTACCCGCAGTACCTGCACCGCTACGCGCCGGGCGTCACGCGCAACCGCGAGCACGTCTTCGGCCTGTGCGTGCCGGCCGGCACGCCGGTGACGCTGAACCCGCGCGAGCACACGGCGTACCAGTGGCTGCCATACCGGAAGGCGGCCGATACCTGCTTCTCGCCCTCGAATGCGGAAGCGATCCTGATGCTGCCAGAATTCATGCAATGAGCCTGCTACGGGTCGCCACCTACAACATCCACAAGGGCGTGCAGGGCCTCGGCCCCGTGCGCAGGCTCGAGATCCACAACCTCGGGCACGCGGTGGAGCAGCTCGACGCCGATGTCGTGTGCCTGCAGGAAGTGCGCAAGGTCCACCGCCGCGAGGAGCGCTACTTCACCCAGTGGCCCGAGCTGCCGCAGGCCGAGTTCCTGTGCCCGGAGGGCTACTTCGCGGTCTACCAGACCAACGCGCGCACCCGGCACGGCGAGCACGGCAACGCGCTGCTATCGCGCTGGCCGGTGGTGTCGCAGGGCCACGAGGACATGTCGGACCACCGCTTCGAGCAGCGCGGACTGCTGCACGTCCAGGTGGAGGTCAAGCGCCGCAACGTGCACGTGATCGTGCTCCACCTGGGCCTGATCGCCGGCAGCCGGCTGCGGCAGATCGAGCAGCTGGGCCGCTACATCGAGCGCGAGGTGCCGAGGAAGGCGCCGCTGGTGGTGGCGGGCGACCTCAACGACTGGGGCGCGAAGCTGCGGCCGGCGATGCACAAGCTGGGCCTGCAGGACTTCGTGGGCGAGCGGGCCAACACGTATCCCTCGCGCCTGCCGATCACGCAGCTGGATTTCGTCTATGCGCGCGGCATGAAGCCGGCGGGCCTGCAGGTGCCCCGCGGCCGGATCTGGTGGCGCATGTCGGACCACCTGCCCCTGATCGCCGACTTCAAGCTGTAGGCCGGCATGCCGCACGCAGTCCCGCCCCTGCGCCTCGGCCATCACCTGCAGCTGCTCGAGGGCAGCCGCGAGTTCTTTCCTGCGCTGGTGGCGGCGATCGACGCCGCGCGCACCGAGGTGCTGCTGGAAACCTACATCTTCGATTTCACCGGCAGCGGCGCCGAGGTGGCGTATGCGCTGGAGCGCGCCGGCCGGCGCGGCGTGATGGTGCGGCTGATCGTCGATGGCGTGGGCACGCCGCAATTGCCCGCCTTCTGGCGCGACCGCTTCGACCAGGCGACGGTGCAATGGGTGGTGTATTCGCCGGTCGGCGCGCTGGGCCTGCTGTGGCCGGGGCAGTGGCGGCGCCTGCACCGCAAGCTGTGCGTGGTCGACGACGCGATTGGCTTCTGCGGCGGCATCAACATCCTGGACGACTTCCACGACCCGAACCACGGTGCGCTCACCTCGCCGCGCTTCGACTTCTCGCTGCGTGTCGAAGGCCCGCTGGTCCACGAGATCCGCGCCACGATCGTGCGCCAGTGGTCCCGCATCGAGGCGGTGGGGCAACTGCGGCGGGCCCGGTGGAGCGGCGCCTTCGAACTGCTGCGGACCGCGACCGGACGCGTCCCTGCCCGGCCCGCGCCGGCCGGGGAAGGCCACGCCAACGTCCGGGCGGCCCTGCTGCTGCGCGACAACCTGCGCCGGCGCGCCATCATCGAGCGCGCCTACCTGCGGGCCATCGGCCGGGCCCGCGAGGAGATCATCATCGCGAACGCCTATTTCGTCCCCGGCGGGCGCATGCGGCGCGCGCTGGTGGGCGCCGCGCGCCGCGGCGTGCGCGTGTGCCTGCTGCTGCAGGGACGCTACGAGTACTTCATGCAGTACTACGCGTCGCGGCCGGTGTTCGGCGCGCTGCTGCGCGCCGGCGTGGAGATCCACGAGTACGCGCCGAGCTTCCTGCATGCCAAGGTGGCCGTGATCGACGGGCACTGGGCGACGGTCGGCTCGTCCAACCTCGATCCCCTGAGCCTGCTGCTGGCGCGCGAAGCCAACGTGGTGGTGGAAGACCGCGGCTTCGCCGCGCGCCTGCGCGAGCGCCTCGTGGCGGCCATGCGCAACGAGGGCCAGCGCATGGACGCCGCCGCCTACGAGCGCCGCCCGCCGCTGCAGCGCATGAAGGAGCGGCTGGCGCTGGTCGTGATGCGGGCGCTGCTCGCGATCCAGGGGAAGAAGTACCTGTGAGCGCCGCCCGGCCGCCCGAAGGCGCTCGCCCCCGCCGCTTGCGCAGGGGGGAGGCGCAGCACGGAGTGCGGAGCCTGGGGGTGGCTTCATGACCGCCGATCTCGTCGTGCAGCGCCCGGAGGGGCTGTACTGCCCGCCGGGCGATTTCTACATCGATCCGTGGCGGCCGGTCGCGCGGGCCGTGATCACGCACGCCCACTCGGACCACGCACGCTTGGGCAACGGCCACTATCTCGCCGCCGCGCCGGCCGAGGGCGTGCTGCGCTCGCGCCTGGGCGACATCCCCCTGCAGACTCTGCCCTACGGGGAACGCCTGCAGCACCACGGCGTGACCGTATCGCTGCATCCTGCGGGCCACGTGCTCGGGTCGGCCCAGGTCCGCCTGGAGCACGGCGGCCAGGTGTGGGTGGCCAGCGGCGACTACAAGGTCGCGCCCGATCCCACCTGCGCGCCCTTCGAGCCGGTGCGCTGCGACGTCTTCATCACCGAATCGACCTTCGGCCTGCCGATCTACCGCTGGTGCCCCGACGAGGAGCTGTTCGCGGACATCAACACCTGGTGGGCCCGCAACGTGGACCATGCGCGCGCGAGCGTGCTGGCCTGCTACAGCTTCGGCAAGGCGCAGCGGGTGCTCGCCGGCGTCGATCCTTCGATCGGGCCGATCGTCGTGCATGGCGCGGTGCGGCCGCTCAACGAGGCCTACCGCTCCGCGGGCGTGGCGCTGCCCGACACGAGCATGGTCACCGAGGTCAAGGACAAGGCGGACCTGCGGCGCTGCCTCGTCGTCTGCCCGCCCAGTGCCGTGGGCAGCCCGTGGCTGCGCCGCTTCGGCGATGCGCAGACGGCCTTCGCCAGCGGCTGGATGCAGGTGCGCGGCAACCGCCGCCGCGGCGGCTACGACCGCGGCTTCGTGCTCTCCGACCACGCCGACTGGCCCGGCCTGCACGAGGCGATCGCGGCCACCGGCGCGCAGCGCGTGATCGTCACGCACGGCAGTTCGGCGGCGATGGTGCGCTACCTGCGCGAGCGCGGCCTGCAGGCGGAGGCGTTCGAGACGGAGTACGGCGACGACGTCGTCGAGGCCGACCTGCAGGCGGGGGAGGGCAGCGCTTGAAAAACCAAACTGCCGGACGCAGAGGACGCAAAGGGTACGCAGAGGACGCGAAAAAGACAAAGAAGAATATCTTGAAGGTTTTCTTTTGCGTCCTCTGCGTACCCTTCGCGTCCTCTGCGTCCGGCAGTCCGATCTCCGCTGTCGCATGAAGCGCTTCGCCCGCCTCTTCAGCGAACTCGACGCCACCACATCGACCAACGAGAAGGTGGAGGCGCTGACGCGCTACTTCGACGAGGCGCCGGCGCGCGATGCGGCCTGGGCGGTGTACTTCCTGGCGGGGGGCAAGCCGCGGCAGGTGGTGAAGACGGGCGCGCTCGTGAGCCTGGCGTGCAACCTCGCGCAGATCGACGCGTGGCTGTTCGACGAGTGCTACCAGCAGGTCGGTGACCTCGCGGAGACGATCTCCCTGGTGCTGCCGCGCGGCAACGAACCCTCAGACGTCGGGCTGGCCGAGTGGGTGGAGGAGCGCCTGCTGCCCCTGCGCGGCCTGCCGGAGGAGGAAGTGGCCAGGCGCGTGGGCACCTATTGGTGGGAACTCGATACGCTCGGCCGCTTCCTGCTCACCAAGCTGGTGGGCGGCGGCTTCCGCGTCGGGGTGAGCAAGCTGCTGGTGCAGCGCGCGCTCGCCGCGCATGCCGGCGTCGACGCCAAGCGGGTCGCCCAGCGCATGATGGGCTACACCGACGGCAAGGTGGTGCCCTCGCCGGAACGCTACGAGGCGCTGATCGCCAAGGCCGAAGAAGGCGTCGTGGAGCAGCCGGACGCCGGCCAGCCCTATCCCTTCTTCCTCGCCCACCAGCTCGATGTGCCGCCCGAACTCTTCTCCTCGCGCCTGGGGCCGGTGACGGACTGGATGGTGGAGTGGAAGTACGACGGCATCCGCGGGCAGGTGATCAAGCGCGGCGGCCAGGTCTGGATCTGGTCGCGCGGCGAGGAACTCGTGACCGACCGCTTTCCGGAGATCGAGGCGCTGGCCCGCACGCTGCCGGACGGCACGGTGCTCGATGGCGAGATCCTGGTGTGGAAGGACGAGGCCGACGAGGAAACGGGCGAGGTCGTGGGCCGGCCGGCGCCGTTCGCGCTCCTGCAGCAGCGCATCGGCCGCAAGAACCTCACGAAGAAGATCCTGGCCGATGCGCCGGTCAGCTTCATGGCCTACGACCTGCTGGAGCAGGGCGGGCAGGACGTCCGAGCGCTGCCACAAGGCGAACGCCGCTCGCGCCTGGAGGCGCTGCTGGCCGGCACGCCGTTCCGCCTCTCGCCGGTGGAGCGCGCAGGCTCCTGGTTCGACTTCGCCCGCGTCCGCGCACAATCGCGCGAGCGCGGCGTCGAGGGTTTCATGCTCAAGCGCCTGGACGCGGCCTACGGCACCGGCCGCACGAAAGCCGAAGGCCTGTGGTGGAAGTGGAAGATCGACCCCATGACCATCGACTGCGTGCTGGTGTACGCCCAGCCGGGGCACGGCCGCCGGTCCTCGGTCCACACCGACTACACCTTCGCCGTCTGGAACCGCCCGCCAGCCGGCAAGGAGGAAGCCGAGGAAGTGGCGCAGAAGATGGTGCGCAAGGAGCCGCCCGTGCCCGGCGAACTGCAGCTCGTGCCCTTCGCCAAGGCGTATTCGGGGCTCACCGACGAGGAGTTCCGCGAGGTCGACGCCCTGATCCGCAAGACCACGATCGAGAAGTTCGGGCCGGTGCGCAGCGTCCGGCCCACCCTGGTGTTCGAGCTGGGCTTCGAGGGCATCCAGCGCAGCGGCCGGCACCGCAGCGGGATCGCGGTACGCTTCCCGCGCATGCTTCGGATCCGGCACGACAAACCCCTGCACGAGGCAAATACCCTGCAGGACCTGGAACGCCTGCTGGGTTCGTAGCATCCATGCAGGGTCACAACCAGCGGATGTTAAAGTCGACCATGTTGATGAAAGCCGATCCGACCAGTCAACTGAGCCAGGCCGCCTTCGACGAGGGCACGCCCGTTTCGGTCAAGATCCGCGAGCGCGTGCTGGCGGCGCGCAAGCGTTTCCATTCCAACGACAACATCGCCGACTACATCGAGCCCGGCGAACTGGAACTGCTGCTCGACGAGGTCGAGGAGAAGATGCAGGCCGTGCTCGACAGCATGGTCATCGACACCACGAACGACCACAACACGGGCAACACGGCCCGGCGCGTGGCCAAGATGTACCTCACCGAGGTGTTCCGGGGCCGCTACGTCAAGCAGCCGCCGATCACCGAATTCCCCAACGCGGAACACCTCAACGAGCTGATGATCGTCGGCCCGATCACGGTGCGCTCCGCCTGCAGCCACCACCTGTGCCCGGTCGTCGGCAAGCTGTGGATCGGGGTGATGCCCAACGAGCACACCAACGTGATCGGCCTGTCCAAGTACGCGCGGCTGGCCGAGTGGATCATGGGCCGGCCCCAGATCCAGGAAGAGGCCGTGGTGCAACTGGCCGACCTGATCATGGAAAAGACGCAGCCCGATGGCCTGGCGCTCGTGATGGAGGCCCGCCACTACTGCATGGCCTGGCGCGGCGTGAAAGACCTGGACAGCAAGATGATCAACTCGGTGATGCGCGGGGCCTTCCTGAAGGACTCCACGCTGCGCCGCGAATTCCTCGCGCTGATCCCCCGGAAAGACTGAGCATGCTGGTTCGCCTCCTTTATTGCAGCCGCGCGGTCGATGCCAGCGAACAGGCGATCGAGGCCATCCTGCGGGAGGGGCGCGAGCACAACCAGGCCTGCGGCATCACGGGCATCCTGTGCTACGGCGACGGCATCTTCCTGCAATGCATGGAGGGTGGCCGCATGCAGGTGAGCGAGCTGTTCGCCACCATCCAGAAGGACAAGCGGCACAAGGATGTCGCGCTGCTGCACTACGAGGAAATCCTCGAGCGCCGCTTCGGCGGCTGGAGCATGGGGCAGGTGAACATCTCCAAGCTGAACCACACCACGCTCCTGAAGTACTCCGAGAAGCCCGAACTCGACCCGTATTCCGTCTCGGGCAAGGTCTCCCTGTCGCTGCTGGAAGACCTGGCGGCGACGGCCGCGATCTGCGGCCGCGGCTGACGCGCTCCCGACCCGATGCCCGCGGGTGCGCTGGCGCTGGTGCTGCTCGCGGGCCTGATCCACGCCAGCTGGAACATCGTCGCCAAGCGCGCCGGTGGCGACGTCCGCTTCGCCGCCTTCAGCACCCTGGTCAACATCGTCACCTGGGCGCCGCTGGGTGCGTGGGTCGGCTGGCGCGCGCTGCCCGGGTGGGGGGCACGCGAATGGTCGTTGATGGCGCTGAGCGCCCTGCTGCACTCGGGCTATTACCTGCTGCTGCTGCGCGGCTACCGCAAGGCGGACCTGACCGTGGTGTATCCGCTTGCGCGCGGCGCGGGGCCGCTGTTGTCCTCCTTCGCCGCCTTGTGGTTGCTCGGGGAAGAACTCACCGCGCTCGGCGGGGCCGGCATCGCAGGCGTGGTGGCCGGCGTGTTCCTGATCGCGGGCGGGCCCGCCCTGTGGCGCCGCTCGCAGGACGCGCAGGCCCGGCAGCGCCTGCACAAGGGCATGTTCTACGGCGTGGCCAGCGGCGTCTTCATCGCCAGCTACACCGTGGTGGATGGCTATGCGGTGAAGGTGCTGCTGCTGTCGCCGATCCTGGTCGATTACGTCGGCGGCGTATTGCGCATCCTCGTCGTCGGCCCGCCGGTGCTGCGGGACCTGCCAGCCGCACGCCGGGTGTGGCGGCTGCAGTGGAAGCACGCGCTGTTCGTGGGGATCGTCAGCCCCGTCTCCTACGTGCTCGTGCTGTACGCGGTGCAGGTCGCGCCCCTGTCCCACGTGGCCCCGGCGCGCGAGGTGTCCATGCTGTTCGCGGCCCTGATCGGCGGGCAGTTGCTGGGTGAAGGCGATCGGCTGCTGCGCCTGGCCGGCGCCGCCTGCATCGCCGCGGGCGTGATGGCATTGGCGTTAGGCTAGCCGCATGCTCCTCCTCGGTTGCGATTTCTCCAGCGCCCCCACGCGGCGCAAGCCGATCCTGCTCGCGCTCGGCGAGGAGGCGGGCGGGCGCGTGCAGCTCACGCGCATCGAACGCATCGAGACGCTCGCGGGCTTCGGGGAGTGGCTGCGGCAGCCGCTGGAATGGATCGGCGGCTTCGACTTCCCGTTCGGGCTGCCGCGCGCGCTGGTCGAACATCTCGGCTGGCCGACCGGCTGGCGCGAATGCATGCGGCACTATGGCGCGATGACGCGCCCGCAGATCCGCGAGACCTTCGCTGCCTACTGCGCGGCGCGCCCGGCCGGCTCGAAATTCGCGCACCGCCGCTTCGACAAGCTGGCGGGATCGAGCCCGTCGATGAAGTGGGTCAACCCGCCGGTGGCCTACATGCTGCACGCCGCGGTTCCGCTGCTGCTGGAAGCCGGCGTGCACATGCCGGGGCTGCAGGAGGGCGACCCGCAGCGCGTGGCGCTGGAAGCCTATCCCGGCCTGCTCGCCCGCGAGCTGATCGGCCGCAGCAGCTACAAGAGCGACGACAAGGCCAAACAGACGCCGGAGCGGCTGATCGCACGCAAGGACCTGATCACCGCGCTGGAACAGGGCCGCACGCGGCTCGGCCTGCGACTGAGGCTGACCAACGCGCAGCGCGATGCGCTGGCCGAGGACGCCAGCGGCGACAGCCTCGACGCCGTGCTGTGCCTGGTGCAGGCGGCGTGGGCCGCGCGCCAGGGCGCCCCGCACTTCGGGCTGCCCGAGGACCTCGACCCGCTGGAAGGCTGGATCGTGAGCGCGTGATGCTCGAACGCCTGCTGGCCGATGCGGTGGTCGTGCTCCACCTGGCCTTCGTCGCCTTCGCCCTCGCGGGCGGCCTGCTGGTGCTGCGCTGGCGCTGGGTGGCGCTGCTGCACCTGCCGGCCCTGGCGTGGGCGGCCTTCGTGGAGTTCACCGGCCGCATCTGCCCGCTCACGCCGCTGGAGAACGCGCTGCGCGCGGCGGCAGGCACGGCCGCCTACCAGGGCGGCTTCGTGGAGCACTACCTGCTGCCCGTGCTCTACCCCGCGGAGCTGACGCGCGAGGTGCAGCTGCTGCTCGGCGCGGGCCTGCTGGCCTTCAACGTGGCGGTGTACGCGGCCGTGGCGTGGCAACCGCGGCGGCGCCGTTTGGATTAGGCTCCCTCGCATCCACATCCGGGGAAACTGCCATGGCGAAAGCGCCCGAGGTCCGCAAGGGAGAGTGGGGCGGCCTGCACCCCCGCGATGAGTTCCGCGAGCGCTTCCGCGCCCGCTTCCTCGATCCCGCCTACCGCGCGGAGGACGAGGCGATCACCCGGCTGGAGGCGATCGCGTGGGATGCGTACTCCAAGGGACGCAAGGCGCCCGTCACCCGCAAGGCCGGCAGCGAGTTCCAGGACCCCGACTACGATCTTTCCACCGAGTGGTACGAGACGCGCGGTCGCCTGCTCGCTGCGCAGGCCCGCTGGGCCGATCCCGCGACGCCTTCGCGCGTGCTCGTGATCTGCGGCTCCCCGCGCAACGACGGCACCTGCCCGGGCGAGATCTCCAAGACCTTCCGCCTGGCGCGCATCGCGCAGGAGGCGCTGCGCGCCGAGGGGCCGGAGGTCGACCTGCTCGATCTGAGCCAGCTCACCTCCGACTACGACCGCCACATCCATCCCTGCAAGGGCTGCGTCTCCACCGCCATGCCCTTGTGCCACTGGCCTTGCAGCTGCTATCCCAATCACGCCACCCAGCAGGTCAACGACTGGATGGCCGAGATCTACGAGCGCTGGACCGCCGCGCACGGCGTGCTGCTGGTGACGCCCACGCACTGGTATGCCACCTCCAGCCCGGTCAAGCTGATGCTGGACCGGCTGGTCTGTGCGGACGGCGGCAACCCCGACCCGACCTCCACCGGCGGCAAGGACGCCGCGAAGGCCAAGGCCCTGGAGCTCGCAGGCTGGAACTATCCGAAGCACCTCGCGGGCCGCACCTACGGCGTGGTGGTGCACGGCGACGTGGCCGGCATCGACGGCGCGCGCCGCATCCTGTGCGACCAGCTGGACTGGATGGGCCTGATCGACGCCGGCGCCAGCAGCCGGCTCGATCGCTACGTCGGCTACTACGAGCCCTACGCCACCAGCCACGTCGCCCTCGACGGGGACGAGGCCTTCCAGGAGGAAGTGCGCAACGCCGCCCGCGCGCTGGCGCAGGCCGTGGCCGAACTGCGGCAGGGCCGGCTCAGCGCACCGGGGCGGAATCTTCCGCGTCCGCGTCCGAAGTAGGCGGCTCGGGCAGCACCTCGTCGCGCCGGAGCGTGCCGAAGGCATGCAGCGCGTCGTTGTCGGTGCGGTACATCTTCAGCAGCGGGTCGGGCGCGAGCACGCCGGCGCGTTTCAGCACGCGCTCGACCGGCAGCTTGATGCCGCTGATATGCAGCGTGATGCCGCGCTCCTTCAGCGCCTTGCGCAACTGGCCGAACATCTCCACGCCGGTGGCATCGATGCGGTTGATGGGGTGCGCGAACAGGCACACGTCGCGCACTTCCGGATGCGCGGCCAGGTGCTCCACGATCGCGCGCTCCATGTCGGTGGCCGAGGCGAAATCCAGCTCGGCGTCCATGCGCAGCGCATAGAGGTGCGGAGCCAGCGGCGGCAGCTTCCACAGGTGCCGGTCGCGCAGGCTGCCGTCCGGATGCAGCCCCACCTCGATGATGCGCGGGTGCAGCCGCAGGTACAGGAAGTAGGCCAGGCCGATCAGCACGCCCGTGAGCACGCCCCAGTAGATGCGCGGCGCGGAGAGGATGGTGACGGCGAAGGTGGCGCCAGCGGTGGCGGCCTCGACCCGGTCGATGCCCCACAGCTGCGCGAACACGCGGGGCTTGAACAGGCTGGACACCGCGGCCACCACCACGGCCGACAGCACCGCCTTGGGCACGTGCGACAGCGCCGGGGTGAGGAACAGCAGCACCAGCAGCACGAAGCCCGTCGCGATCACCGTCGCCCAGCCGGTGCGCGCGCCCGCGTAGAGCGTCAGCGCCGAGCGCGAGAACGAGGTGCTGGTGGCGAACGCGCCGGAGAAGGCCGAAGCCAGCTTGCCCGCGCCTTGCCCGACCAGGTCCTGGTTCGCATCCCAGCGCTTGCCGTCATGCTGGCTCTCGATCTTGGCGCTGGAGGCCATTTCCAGCGAGCTGACCAGCGTCAGCACGAGCGCGGGGGCGATCAGCGTGGAGAACTGTTCCCAGCCGGGCCACCCGGGCCAGTAGAGGGCTGGCAGCCCCTGCGGCAGCGGTCCCACGACCGCGCCGCCGCCGGTGGAATACCCCGTGAGATAACTGAGGAGGCCGGCGGCCGCCAGCACGATCAGCATGATCGGCAGGCGCGGCGCCAGCCGCCGCGCGCCGACGAACAGCACCAGGCTCACGAGGCCGTAGGCGAGCGCCTGCGGGTCGAGGTGCGGCGAATGCAGCAGCTGGCCGAGCGAGCCCTCGAGGCCGATCAGCGCGGGCAGCTGCGAGGCGATGATCAGCAGCGCGGCCGCCTGGCTGAAGCCGGTGAGCACCGGCGAACTCACGAGATTGAGCACCCATGCCGACCGCGTCGCGCCCACGACGATCTGCAGCAGGCCCGAAAGGAGCGCGAGCCATACCGCCAGTGCGATCCAGCTCGCGCTGGCCGGCTCCGCCATGCCGGTCAGCGAGGCGCCGACCAGCACGCTGCTCAGGGCCGACGGGCCGACCGAAAGCCGGGTCGATGCGCTGAAGAGGACCGCGAACAGCGCGGGCAGGAAGGTCGCGTAAAGCCCCGTCACCAGCGGCATGCCGGCGAGGCCGGCGTAGGCCACCGACTGCGGGATCATCACGACGGCGACGGTGATCGCCGCGATCGCCTCGCCGCGCAGCAGGTGCGCGTCGGGCCGCGGCCAGTTCAGGAAGGGGAGCCAACGGGACAGACTGGACATCGCTGCCATTTTGCCCGGGGTTGAGGCGGACAGCCGGACGCAGAGGACGCGAAGGGTACGCAGAGGACGCAGAAGAAACCGAAAGAAGAAAGGAAATGGGAAGGCCCCTTCCCGGTGGCGCGAAGAACAAACGCCCGCCCGTCTTCCTTCCTCTCTCTCTTTTTTGCGTCCTCTGCGTACCCTTTGCGCCCTCTGCGTCCGGATGTCCGGATGTCCGGATGTCCGGATGTCCGGATGTCCGGATGTTCGCCCCCCGGCTTCAGACCCTCACCGCTGCGGCATGTCCTTCACGGAGTACCCGAGGCTCACCGTCGCATCTTCCGGGATCGGCGGCATCGTCTCGTTCCACGCCTCCCAGGCGTCGCGCATGTCGACGAGGCGAGCGGGTTCGCGCCCGGCGAGGTTGGCACGCTCGCGTTCGTCGGCCGGGATGTTGAACAGGTAGTCGTGGCCGTCCACGCGCAGGTACTTCCAGTCGCCGTCGCGCAGCGCGCGCTGGCCGCGGTGGTTCATGCGCCAGTGCAGCGGCCGCGCGAAGGTGCGCTGCGGCTCCTGCAGCGCCGGCGCGAGCGACACGCCATCGAGCGGGTAGGCCGGATCGGGCTGCGCCCCCGCGAGTTCGAGCATCGTGGCGGACCAGTCCATCGTCATGCACTGCTGCGCGGTGACCTGGCCCGGCCGGATCCCCGCCGGCCAGTGCGCGATCCACGGCACGCGGATGCCGCCCTCGGTGAGGTCCATCTTGCCGCCCACCAGCGGCCAGTTGTCGGAGAAGCGCTCGCCCCCGTTGTCGCTGGTGAAGACCACCAGCGTGTCGCGCTCCAGGCCGTGGCGCCGCAGCGCCTGCATCACCCAGCCGATGCCTTCGTCCATGTGGTGGATCATGCGGCGGTAGGTGTGGATGTTGCCGCCGTGCAGGTGGAACAGGTTGTCCTTCACCTCGTGGGCCAGCGCCGCGTCGTCGCGCGTCTCCCACGGCCAGTGCGGCGCCGTGTAGTGCAGGCTGAGGAAGAAGGGCTGCCCGGCGTCCTGCGCCATGCGCTCCGCGTAGTCCACGGCGCGGCGCGAGATCAGGTCCGTGAGGTAGCCTTCCTCGGCGCGCTCCTCCTCGCCGGACCACAGGTCGTGCGCGCCGTTGGAACTGCGGTGGGTGAAGTAGTCGACCCCGCCGGACATCGGGCCGAAGAACTCGTCGTAGCCGGAGCGCAGCGGGCCGAAGTGGGGCGGGTAGCCCAGGTGCCACTTGCCGACCAGGGCGGTGCGGTAGCCGGCCTGCCGCAGCAGCGAAGGCAGCGTGGGATGTTCGGGCGGCAGGCCCAGCGTCGCGCTGCCGCGGCTGCGGCTGTTGATCGGTTCTTCCGCCGCGCCGCGCAGCCGGTACTGGTAGCGCGCCGTCATGAGCGCGAAGCGCGTCGGCGAGCAGACCGGCGAATTGGAATAGCCCTGCGTGAAGCGCAGGCCGTTCGCGGCGAGCGCGTCGAGCTGCGGCGACACGGGGCCGAAGGTCGCGTCGCGCCCGCCGTAGCACCCCAAGTCCGCGAAGCCCAGGTCGTCGGCCACGATGAAGATCACGTTGGGTCGGCGCGCCATCATTCCACCTTCATGCCGGTCACGCGGATCACCTTGCCGTAGCGGTCGGAGAGTTCCGCCAGCCGCCGGCTGGCGGCCGCACCGGCAAGGCCCTCGTAGTGCAGGTCCAGGCCCTCGAGCCGCGCACGGACCTCGGGCCGCGCCAGCGCGTCGGCCATGGCCTTCTGGATCGCCTGCACCACGGGTTCCGGCGTCGCCGCGGGCACCATCGCCAGGTACAGCACCTCCTGTTCGAGCTGCGGCAGGCCCGTTTCTGCGACGGTCGGGATCTCCGGCGCAAGCGTCGAGCGCTTGCGGCTCGTGACGGCCAGCGGCGTGATCTTGCCGGCCTTCACGTGCGGCAGCATGCCGGGCGTGGCCAGCACGCCGCCGGTGACTTCGCCAGCCAGCACCGCCGTCACGGCGGGCGTGTTGCCCTTGTAGGGCACGTGGGTCACCTTCGCGCCCGTGGCTTCGGTGAACACCTCGGCGGCCAGGTGGCCCGGGCTGCCGCTGCCGGCCGAACTGAAGGTCACGTTCTTCGTCTTCGCGGCGGCCACCAGGTCCTGCATCGTGCGCAGGCCCGTCGAGGGATGCACGCCCACCAGCAGCCCCGACGAGGCCATGATCAGGATCGGCCGCAGGTCGGCCGGCTTGAACGGCATGCCCTTGTAGATGTGCGGATTGACGGTGAAGGTGCTGTCGATGCCGAACAGCACGGTGCTGCCATCCGGTGCCGCCTTGGCCACCGCGTCGGCGCCGATGTTGCCGCTGGCGCCGGCCTTGTTCTCGACGATGAAGGGCTGCTTGAACTGGTTGGACAGCACGTCGGCGATCGAGCGCGCGATCATGTCGGAGGGGCCGCCGGGCGGGAAGTTGTTGACGAACTTCACCGGCTTCGTGGGCCACACCGGCTGGGCGAGGGCGGGGGAAAGGGCGGCGGCAAACAGGGCCGCCATGAGCAGTCGTTTCATCGGGATTCCTTCAGGGCTGGTAGCCCGATTGCGCCACCACCGGCGCCCACTGCGCGCGGTAGCCTTTCAACATGGCTTGGGTCTGCGCCTGCGTGGCCACCACCGGCGACATCTGCGCGGCGGCGAACTTGCGCTGCGTGTCCGCGTCGGCCATCACCTCGCGGATCGCGGTGGCGTAGCGCTGCACCAGCGGTGCGGGCATGGAGGCCGGCGCGAAGAATGCGTTCCACCCCGTCGCCACGAGGTTCAGGCCCGATTCGCGGAAGGTCGGCACGTTGGGAGCGAGCGGCGAACGCTTCGCGCCCGAGCTCGCCAGGATGCGCAGCTTGCCGGCCTCGTGCTGGGGCAGCACGGTGTCGAGCGTGTCGATCGAGACGGGCACCTGCCCGCCGATCAGGTCCGTGATCAGCGGCGCCGACCCGCGGTAGCCCACCACTTGTGCCTTCACGCCCGCCTTGGCCGCCAGCATCAGCGCGAAGAAGTGCGGCAGGCTGCCGGTGGCGGGCACGCCGAAGTTGGCCTGCTCCGGGTTGGCGCGCAGCCAGGCGAGCAGGTGCGACAGTTCGCGCACCGGCACCGCCGTGCCCACGCTGAGCGCGAACTCGTAGTCGTTCACGTGCGAGACGGGGACGAAGTCGCGGTCCGGGTCGTAGCCGTTGTCCTTGAAGACCAGCGGGGCGACGAGCATCACGGCGGGGTTGGCGAGCATCAGCACGTGCTGGCCGGCCGGGGTGGCCTTGACCTGCTGCGCGGCGAGCCGTCCGCCCGCGCCGGTGCGGTTCTCCACGATCACGGTGGTGCCCAGCCTGGCCTGCAGCTTCTCGCCGACGATGCGCGCCACGCGGTCGGTGGCCCCGCCGGGCGCGAAGCCGGTCACGATGCGCAGCGTCTCGCCCTGGGCGCGCAGGGCGCCGGCCGCCGGCGCCAGCAGCGCGGCGATCAATGTGTCGCGTCTTTTCACTCGTGTCTCTCCTTGCGGATGGGGCCCGGCTCCAATGTAGTGCGGTCACAATCGATGGATCGATCCAACATCTGCGCGAAAACCCGAATGAGCCAGGCGTCCGGTTCGCACGCGGTCGCCTGGCTGGCGGGCCGTGGCTGGCTGCCGTTCGGCTTCCAGCAGGAAGTCTGGCAGGCGGTGGCCGAAGGCCGCAGCGGCATGCTGCACGCCACGACGGGCGCGGGCAAGACCTACGCGGTGTGGCTCGGCATTCTCGACGCGCTGCTGCGCCGGCATCCGCCCGGCCGCGCCGCGGAGCCCCTGCGCGCGATCTGGCTGACCCCGATGCGGGCCCTGGCCTCCGACACGGCCAAGGCGCTGCTGCAGCCGCTGGCGGACCTGGCGCCGAACTGGACGCTCGGCCTGCGCACCGGCGACACGACCAGCGCCGAGCGCGCCAGGCAGGACCGGCGCATGCCGACCGTGCTCGTCACCACGCCGGAGTCGCTCACGCTGATGCTCACGCGCGAGAACGCGCGCACCGAACTGGCCGGCGTGGAATACGTCGTGCTCGACGAATGGCACGAGCTGATCGGCAGCAAGCGCGGCGTGCAGGCGCAACTCGCGCTGGCGCGGCTGCGGCGGCTGCATCCGGGCCTGGTCACCTGGGGCCTGAGCGCCACGCTGGGCAACCTGGAGCAGGCGATGCAGGTGCTGTGCGGACCCGAGGAGGATCCGGCGCCGCGGCTGGTGCGCGGCAAGATCGACAAGACGCTCCTGATCGACACGCTGCTGCCGCCGAATCCGGGCAAGTACACCTGGGCAGGCCACCTCGGCGCCGGCATGCAGCTGCCGGTGGTGGAGGAGATCGAGCGCTCCGGCACCACCCTGGTCTTCACCAACGTGCGCTCGCAGGCCGAGGCCTGGTACCAGCTGCTGCTGCAGGCGCGGCCGGACTGGGCGGGCCACATCGCGCTGCACCACGGCTCCCTGGACCGGGGCACGCGCGAATGGGTGGAGCAGGGCCTGAAGGACGGCACCCTGCGCGCCGTGGTGGCGACCTCGTCGCTGGACCTGGGCGTCGACTTCCTGCCGGTGGAACGGGTGCTGCAGGTCGGCTCCGCCAAGGGTGTCGCCCGCATGCTGCAGCGCGCCGGCCGCAGCGGCCATGCGCCCGGCCGGCCGAGCCGCGTCACGCTGGTGCCCACCAACACGATGGAGATCGTGGAGGCGGCGGCCGCGCGCCGGGCGGCGCACGAGGGAAGGGTGGAGCAACGCGTGGCGCCCGCCAAGCCGCTCGACGTGCTGGTGCAGCACATCGTGACGATCGCGCTGGGCGGCGGCTTCCGCGCCGACGAGCTGTTTGCCGAGGTGACGGGCGCGTGGTCGTACCGGGCGCTCACGCGCGCCGAGTTCGACTGGGTGGTGGCCTTCTGCGAGCGTGGCGGCGACAGCCTGGGCGCCTATCCCGAGTACCACCGCATCGTGCGCGACGAGGAGGGCGTCTACCGCGTCAGGGATGCCGGCGTGGCCAAGCGGCACCGGCTGGGCATCGGCACGATCGTCAGCGACGCGGCGATCCAGGTGAAGTACCTGGGCGGCGCACCCATCGGCACGATCGAGGAGGGCTTCATCGCGCGCCTGCGGCAGGGCGACTGCTTCTTCTTCGCCGGCAAGCTGCTGGAATTCGTGCGGGTGCGCGACATGGCGGCGTACGTGCGCAAGGCCACGCGCAACAAGGGCACCGTGCCGACCTGGATGGGCAGCAAGATGGCGCTGTCCACCGAGCTGAGCGACGCGGTGCTGGAGATGCTGCAGGACGCGGCGCAGGGCCGGTTCCTCGAGCCGGAACTGGAGGCCGCGCGCCCCATGCTGCTGACGCAGCAGCGCCTGTCGCGGATCCCCACGCCCGGCACGCTGCTGGTGGAGGCCTTCCAGTCGCGCGAAGGCCAGCACCTGTACCTGTACCCTTTCGCCGGCCGCAACGTGCACCTGGGGCTGGCGAGCCTGCTGGCGTGGCGGCTGGCGCGCGAGCAGCCCAACACCTTCAGTATGTCGATCAACGACTACGGGCTGGAACTGGTGAGCGCCGCGCCCTTCGACAGCGAGCCGGTGACGAGCCAGGCGATCTTCTCGGCGACCGACCTGCTGCACGACGTGCTCGCGTCGCTCAACTCCGGCGAGTTGAAGCAGCGGCGCTTCCGCGAGATCGCGCGCATCGCGGGCCTGGTCTCCAGCGGCTACCCGGGCCAGCCGAAGAGCGCGCGCCAGGTGCAGGCTTCCAGCGCGCTGTTCTACGAGGTGTTCCGCAAGTACGACGCCGGCAACCTGCTGTTGAACCAGGCGGAGAGCGAAGTGCTGAGCCAGGAGCTGGAGCTGTCGCGGCTGGCCGGGACGCTGGAGCGCATGCGCACGAAGAAGGTGGTCTACGCGCCGTTGCGGCACCCCAGTCCGCTGAGCCTGCCGCTGATGGTGGAGCGCTTCCGCGAGAAACTGAGCACGGAAACGCTGGCGGCGCGGCTCGAGCGGATCCTGCGTGACATGGAAGCCGACGAGGGCTCCTAGACGACGGCCTGCCGTTTTCCTACGTTCGCTTACGCCCCAACCCCACCGTGGGCGCGCGGTCGCGTCCCTACAGTGGCGCCACAAGCAAGGAAGTCGTTGGGAGTACCGGATATGAATGCAGGATGGAAGAGGACGGCCAGTGCCGCCTCCGCACTGGCGATGCTGTTCGCCCTCGGCGCGTGCGGCGACCGCGTGGAGAACACGGAGCTGGCGCAGCCCGCGCAGGCCAACGTGGAGATCAACCGCCAGGGCATGGAGGGCGCGAAGGACGAACACCAGGCGCAGGGGGTGGAGAACAACACCGCCACCATGGGCGCCGCGCCCGACACCGCGCCGGCGGCGAAGGACGACCCGGACGTGAAGATCTCCTCGGACGTCAAGTCCTCGCTGGCGAACGACCCCGACCTCGGCGCGATGAAGATCGACGTGCATAGCGACGACGGCGCGGTCACGCTGGTGGGGCGCGCCCCGGACCCGGCGGCGCGTGAACGGGCGGGCCAGCTGGCCCGCGGCGTCGCCGGCGTGAAGTCGGTGGACAACCTGCTGACGCTGGGCTGATCTCCCGGGTAGGCTGGTCTGCGCGAAGCGCACACCAGCTTGCGGCGTCGTCGCCGGGGTCGCCTGCGGCGAGCCCAGCCTGCGCCAGGCAGGAAGCCGCCGCCGTCACGGCGCCGCCGTCGACTCCGTCGTGCCCTTGTTCTTCTGCGGCTCGGCGCCCTTCGCGGGCGCGTGCGACCGGGTCTCGCTGATCACGTCGTGCACGTAGCGCAGCTTGTCCAGCGCGCCCGGCGAGAGCGCGAAGGGATACGCGTCCTCCTGCCCCAGGCTGCGGTTGAGGCTGTTCAGGAGCAGCGTGAGCGGCACCCACTGCTCCACCAGCGTCTCGAAGTCGGGATAGCCGGTCTCCAGCGGGTTCACCACCTCCTCCACTTCCAGTTCCTGGCCGGGAATGCGCAGGCGCGTGTTGTACGCGGCGGCCGTCTCCAGCAGGTCCACCATGTGCAGGTAGTGCGCCCAGGTCTCGGCCCAGTCCTCCCACGGATGCGCGCTGGCGTACTGGCTGACGAAGCTTTCCTGCCAGTCCGGCACCGTGCCGCCGCGCGCGTAGTGCGCCTGCAGCGCCTGCTGGTAATCCTGCCGCTCGTCACCGAACACCCCGCGGAAGCTCTCCGCGCGGCCGCCCTCGTCGATCAGGCGGTCCCAGTAGTAGTGGCCGGACTCGTGGCGCAGGTGCCCGAGCAGCGTGCGGTAAGGCTCGTGCATCTCCTCGCGCCGCCGCACGCGCTCCGCGTCGTCGGCCTCGGCCACGTTGAGCGTGATCACGCCCTGCGCATGCCCGGTCATCACCGGCTGCCCGGGCAGGTCGGCGAGGAATTCGAACACCGGGCCGTCGGCACTGCCGGCAGGCGGATTCGCCGCCACGAGCCCCAGCTTGGCCAGCGTGTAGAACAGGCGGCGCTTGGCCGTCTCGAGCCGGTACCAGCGCAGCGGGTTCTCCGGCACCGAGAGGTCCGGCAGCACGCGGGTGAGCCGGCACGACACGCACAGCCGGTTCGGGTCCTGCGCGGGCACGGCGAAGTTGCAGGCGTTCTGCGTCGTGTGGTTGTGGCACAGGCGATAGCGCAGGGCGGACGCCTTCCTGCCGCGCCCACGCGGGCGCCACAGGCCCTCGTCGCCATCGGGCACTTCCTCGATGGCCGACATGTTCAGGCGATCGGGCAGGAAGGCCAGCGCGCTGCCGCACTGCAGGCACTGCACGTTCTCGAAGAAGACCGGGTGGCCGCAGAACTGGCAATGGAAGGTTTTCATGTCGCGTCCCCTTCGCGGAAAAAAAAAGGCAGGCGCGCCCGCGGGCGGCCTGCCCCGTCCTGGCGGCACCAGCGGCCGCCCCCAGCCGTGCGTGTTACGGACGCACGACGAGGTTGTTGCGCACGGCGCGCACGCCCTTGGTGGCGGCGGCGATGCGACCGGCCTGGTCCTTCTCGGCCTGCGACTTGGCGAACCCGGACAGCGCGACTTCGCCGTTCAGGGTGTCGACGTTGATCGAGAGGCCGCCGGTCGTCTTGTCCTCGATCAGCTTCGCCTTGACGGCGGTGGTGATCGTCTTGTCGTCGACGTAGCTGCCGACCGTTTCCTGGCCGCGCATGACGGCGCAGCCGGTGGTGACGAGCGTGAGGCCGGTGAGGATCGCGAGGGCGATGGCGCGGGTCTGTTTCATGGGAGCTCCCTTCCTGTACGAGGATGTTGTGTGGTGCGGTATCTGCCAGGAGCCGCGGGAAGGCCGCACCGGTCCCTCCCGCGGCGGATTCATTCGTTCATTCCGGCCGGTCGGCGTCCTTGCGGTAGTCCGCCGCGGACATCGCCGCCATGAGCAGGTGCGACAGCTGCGAGGACTTCAGCACGGCCACGACCAGCGTGGTCAGCGAGATCAGGCGCCAGGGGCGCGCGAGGGTGAGCGCCGCGCCAGCGGCTGCCGAGATCGCCAGCAGCTGCACCGGCTTGCGCCGCGCGTAGCTGCGCATCACGGGCGTGGCGAGCTCCACCGCCATGTGCGCCGGGTGGTAGCGCCACCAGGTGCCCACCGCATGCCGGAGGCGGCCGAACCAGCCGCCGCCCCCTTCGTACGGCTCCTCGTCGGCGGCGAAGGCCGTCAGCGGGTCGTCGTAGCCCTCGGGCGGTTCCTCGCGCGGGTCGTGCCTGCGCTGCCTGCGCGCGATGTGCTCGACGATCGCCTGCCGGCTGCGCGCCAGCTTGTCGGAGGCTTCGCTCATGACCTGGCGCTGATCGAGCGCAAGGCCTGCGCGTCGGCATCGAGCTGCTGCTTCAATTCGGTGAAAGCCTTCTCGGGCAGCGGCTGGCGGGCCACCATGAATGCGGCGATCGCGAGCACGAGCGTGATGCCCGGCACCACGACCAGCGCCCAATGGAACTCGGCGTGGATGGCGGCCAGCATGGCCGCCACGCCGCAGAGGATCAGGAACACGAGCAGGCAGAACAGCGTCGCGGCCCAGGCAACGGCCCGCTTCGCCACTTCCTTGCCCACGGAGGAGGCTTCCTCGCGCATCAGCGAGGCATAGCCCGCGACGTGCTCCATCACCAGTTCCGGCTTGGTGATCAGCACCGAGAAGATCGGATGCACCATGGATGGACGCGCAACCTTTCCCTTAGAACCAGCTGTCGCGGTCTTCGCGATGGCGCAGGGCGATGATCAGCCCCGCGACGGCGGCGCCGACGGCGGCGGCGATCAGCGCCGACTTCATCGGATGCTCCGAGACGTAGCGGGTGCCGGTGCGCGCGTACTCGCCCATGTAGCGCTGGGCGGCCGTGGCGCGCTCGGACACGCCGCTGCGCAGGTCCTTCATCGAAGCGCTGGCGCGATCGAGCGCGTCGGCGGCCATCTTGCGCGTGCTGTCCAGCGTGGCATGCATATCGTTCATGAGGTCCTCTCTTTTCATTGGTAGTTCCTGACTAGGGCTTGCGCTTCAGGCTGGCGACGAAGGCGACGAGCGCGAGGACCACGAAGACGAAGAACAGCAGCTTCGCGATGCTGGCGGCTCCCGCCGCAATGCCGCCGAAACCCAGCACCGCCGCGATGAGCGCGATGACGAGAAAGACGACGGCGTAATGCAGCACGGTACAAACTCCCAGCAAGCCTTCAGCACAGGGCACGCAGGCGATTCGTGCCTGCGGCTAGCTTAAGGATACGCGCCGACGCCGAGTTCGGGGGACGGCGCCAACGGCTGTCATCGACGGGGTAGGTGCGGATGTAGGAACGCACTGACACCCGCCGCCCGCCCTTCAGACAATCTCGGCCACGGGCGCGCGTGCGGTCGCCGCGGCCTTGGGCAGGCTCGCGAGGATGCGCGTGCCCTGGCCGGGCTGCGAACTGACGGTCAGGCGCCCGCCGGCGGCTTCGACGCGGTGGCGCATGCCGGCCAGGCCGTGCGTCGAAGGTTTCGCGCTGCGCACGTCGAAGCCCTTGCCGTCGTCGCGGATCTCGACCTCCACGTGGTTGCTGTATTCGCGCACGCCGACCTCGACCTGGGTCGCTTCGGCGTACTTGCCCACGTTGGTGAGCGACTCCTGCACGATGCGATAGACCGTGAGCTGGCTGCCCTCGTCGAGCTGCACGGATTCGAGGTTGGTGGCCACTTCGATTCCGGAGCGTTCCGAGAATTCGCGCGCCAGGATCTCCAGCGCCGCGGTGAGCCCGAGGTTGGCCAGCGAGGAAGGGCGCAGGTCCTCGATGATGCGGCGCTTCAGCGCGATGCCGCTGTTGAGGGTTTCGGTCAGGTGCTGCAGCCGCTGGCCGACTTCGGGCGGCTGCTGCGGGCCGAGGCGCGACTTCAGCCGCGCGACATCGAGCTTCGCGGCCGTCAGCAGCGCACCGAGCTCGTCGTGCAGCTCGCGCGCGAGGTGGCCGCGCTCCTCCTCGCGCACCTGCTGCAGGTGCGTGGCGAGCTGGGCGAGCGAGGCCGTGCGTTCGCGCACCTGCGTCTCGAGCAGGTCGCGCTCCTGCTGCAGCACGGCCTGCTGCTGTTCGCCGGCGAGCTTCAGCCGCGTGGTCTGGCGCAGATAGAGGTAGAACGCGAGCAGGGCGGCCCCGGTGACGATCGCGATGCCGGCGCGGGCGAAGAGCAGGCTGCGCTCCACGCGGTCCTGCGCCTCGGCCATGCGCCGGGTCGCGCTGTCGATCAGCCGGCCGGCCTGCGCGCGGATCGCATCCATGTGCTCCTTGCCGACGTCGGTGAGCAGCACCGACTTCCACGCCTCCTCGTTGCCCTGCTTGCGCATGCGCACCGACAGGTCCATCTCGGCCAGCTTGCGCTGCACGTTCAGCGTGAGCGCGTTGAGCGTCCCGGCCTCGGAGGAGTTCGGCGCGTAGGCCGTGCGCAGCCGGTCGAGCTGCTGGCTGATCTCGGCGACCGCGGCGTTGTACGGCTCGAGGTAGCGCGGGTCGCCCGTGAGCAGGTAGCCGCGCGAGCCGGTCTCGGCGTCGAGCATGTGCTGCAGCAGCTTGCCCACGGTATTGCGCGTGCCCGTGTATTGCTCGATACGGTCGAGCGCATCCGAGGACTCGCCGTACCCGGCTTCGTTGATACCGATGAGCACGAGGGCTGCGAGGACTGCGAGCACGAGACTGATCGCGCCACGCGTCCAGCGGAAAGATGCCGGCAGTTTCACCCTAAAGACTCAGCGTTGTGCATAAAATCCGCGCACGTCATGACTCAAGGGTAGGCCATTTCCATCCGGAAGTGGGGCACAATGAAACTCGCTTGACGTTGAAGGTGAAGCATGATCAAAGTGGGCATTGTGGACGACCACGCTATCGTGAGGTCGGGCCTCAAACAGTTCTTCTCCGAGCAGGTGGACCTGCGCGTCGTCGGCGAAGCATCCAGTGGACGCGAGGCGATCGACCTCGTGCGCACCACCGAAATGGACGTCCTCGTCATGGACCTGTCCATGCCGGGGCAGAGCGGCATCGACGCGCTCGGCATGATCCGTGCGAAGGCACCGGACGTCGGCATCCTGATCCTCTCCGGGTACCCCGAAGAGCACTACGCGATGAACCTGATCCGGCAGGGCGCGAGCGGATACCTGAACAAGGAATGCGAGCCGATGGAGATCGTCAACGCGATCCGCACCATCGCGCTGGGCCGCCGCTACATCTCTCCGGCGGTGGCGGAACTGCTGGCGCAGCAGCTCAATCGCAAGGAAGGCGGCGCGCCGCACGAGCAGCTGTCGGAGCGCGAATTCCAGGTGTTCCTCAAGCTCGCCAAGGGCGAGACGGCCGGCGACATCGCCAAGGCCCTGTCGCTCTCGGTGAAGACGGTCAGCACGTACCGCACGCGCCTGATGGAGAAGATGAACCTCTCCTCCAACAGCGACCTGACGTACTACGCGCTGAAGAACAAGCTGATCGACTGAAGCGCGCGCCGCCCTCGCTTCAGGGCGAGGGCCGCTCGCCCAGGGCGAGGCAGTAGTCGACCAGGGCGTCGATCTCGTTCGACTTGTCGAATACCGCATCGGCGCCCAGCTGGGCGCAGCGCTTGCGCATGTCGGATGTCGCATAGTTGCTCAGCACCACCACGCGTTGCCCCCGGCCGCGGTCCTGGCAGGCCTCGAGCACGCCCAGGCCGCTGCCCTGTTTCAGGAACAGGTCGACGATCAGCAGGTCCCATTGGCGGCGGTGCGCGGCGAGCCATTCGTTCGCGGCGTGCTCCGTCTCGGCCCAGCCGAGCGTCGTCACCGAGGCCAGTTCCTGCAGCGCATCGATGAGGTTCTCGCGGATGGTTGCGTTGTCTTCGACGATGTACGTTCGCAGTTCCACTCTTCGCCTTGTGCTCGCGCGGCCCGCCTGGAGCCGCGTTCCCCCCCCGATGACCGGGCGCATTGTGCCAGCGGCGCCGCGGGCTGCGGGTAGGAAGCTTCCTACGGGGGCCGCTGTAGGCGAGGGATGACGCCGTGCACGGCAGCAAACCGACTTGCGGCCCGGTCGCGTTCTGGAACACTGGCCTGCACGGGGACAAACGAGTCCCGGGTGAAATCCAACATGAAGCTGTTCGTCCAGTCGGCCATGGTCTTCTTCGGCACGCTGCTCGCCGCGGCGCTCGTCGCGCTGGGCGAGCCCGGCAGCGCCGAAGTGCAGATGGCCTCGCAGACCGGTTCTTCCGCCGCGACGGTCGTCAGCCTGCTCGGCCTCGACCACTGAGCCTCAGGCGCCCTTGCGCGTGCCGCACACCGCGCACACCGGGTCGCGCTTCACGCGCATCTCCGACCATTCCATGCTGCGTCCATCCAGCATCTGCAGGCGGCCCGCCAGCGACGTGCCCACGCCCGCCAGCAGGCGCAAGGCCTCCGAGGCCTGCATCGCGCCGATGATGCCCACCAGCGGCGCGAACACGCCCATCGTGGCGCAGCGCGTTTCCTCGAAGTCCTGGTCCGGCGGAAACACGCAGGCGTAGCAGGGGCTGTCGGGGCGGCGCGGATCGAACACGCTCACCTGGCCATCCATGCGGATGGCCGCTCCCGAGACGAGCGGCTTGCCGTGCCCGAAGCAGGCCCGGTTGATTGCCTGGCGCGTGGCGAAGTTGTCGCAGCAGTCGAGGACGACGTCGGCCTGCGGCACGAGTTCGTCGAGCACCTGCGCGTCGGCCTTGAGGACCAGGGGCCGCACCAGCACGTCGGGGTTGATCGCCGCGATCGCTTCGCGCGCCGACTCCGCCTTCGGGCGGCCGATGCGTGCGAGGTTGTGCGCGATCTGGCGCTGCAGGTTGGTGAGGTCCACCGCGTCGTGATCGACGATCGTGATGGTGCCCACACCCGCCGTGCCGAGATAGAGCGCCACCGGCGAGCCGAGGCCACCCGCGCCGATCACCAGCGCATGCGCCGCGAGGAAGCGTTCCTGCCCTTCGACGCCGACTTCGTCGAGGAGGATGTGGCGCGAATAACGGAGCAGCTGGTCGTCGGTCATGGGCGGATTGTGCCCACGCGGGCGGCGCGTGGCATCCGGTGCTTTGGGGGTCCTGCCCGGGGGTGAAGGCCAAAGAAGATTTTGCCGATTACCGTGATGTCAAAGACAAGGGCGGGCGATGGCGCCAGGTTTGCCCGTTGCCTCCGACCCGGACCAGGGCGTAACCGTCCGCCTCGGCGACTGTCCCCCGGCGCGGATGGGAACCGTTGCCCGTGATGGCATGGCGCCCGCGCCTCCTCCTTGATGTCGCCGAGTCGGACGGTCACGCCCTGGTCCTCCCCAGTGCGGGTGCGAGCGCACTGGCCCTCTGTGAGCTCGCGAGCCGACGACGGCGCCAACCGAAGCCACACCGGTGCGGTCGACACGCTGCAGGACCAGTCCGTGGCTGTCCGGCTCAGCGACATCAAGGAGGAGGCGCGGGCGCGGCGCCGGCACGGGCAACGGTACTCACCCGCGCCGGGGGACAGTCGCTGAGACGGACAGGCACGGGCTGGTCCGGCCCGAGTGGCGCGCCGTCCACCGAACACGGCCCATCAGCGGTTACCGCGCGCAGATCGGCCGAACGGGACAACCTCAACCTGGCAGCGGTGGCCATCGGCCGCCGTGGCGCCAGAAAAAAAGCCAGCCCAAAGGCTGGCTTTTCGTCCAGGAAGGAGAGATCAGTTCTCCTTCTTCTCTTCCTTGTTCTCCACGACCTGCGTCTTGGAGACGACGACCGGGCGGCCCTTGAGCTGGTTCAGCGCCTGAACGAGCTGGAAGTCCTTGTCGCTGCCGAACTCGGGCGGCGTCTTGCGTTCGTTCGGGCCCTTCTTGGCCTCTTCCTCGGCCTTCTTGCGGGCGTCCTCGCGGGCCTTCTCGCGCACCGGGTCCTTGACCTCGTTGCCCTGGCCGGACTGCAGGTGCTTGTCGAGATCGGCTTCGCGCGTGCGCAGCACGGAGAAGATGTTGCCCTCTTCGCTTTCGTCCACCATGACGTCGGGCACGATGCCCTTGGCCTGGATCGAACGGCCGCTCGGGGTGTAGTAGCGCGCCGTGGTCAGCTTCAGGCCGGTGTCCGGACCCAGGGGGCGCACGGTCTGCACGGAGCCCTTGCCGAAGGTCTGGCTGCCCAGGATGATGCCGCGATGGTGGTCCTGCAGGGCGCCGGCCACGATCTCGGAAGCGGAGGCGGAGCCTTCGTTCACCAGCACCACCAGCGGCACCGACTTCAGTTGCTGCGGCACGCGGCGCAGCGGATCCGCCCCGGCGCGGCGCTGGTAGAACTCCGGCGCGGCCTTGTAGACGAACTTGCTCTCCGGCAGCTGGCCGTTGGTGGACACCACGCTCACGTTCTCCGGCAGGAAGGCCGCGGAGATGGCGACCGCCGAATCCAGCAGGCCGCCCGGGTCGTTGCGCAGGTCGAGGACGATGCCGCGCATGTTGGGTTCCTGCTTGTACAGCTCCTCGACCTTGCGGACGAAGTCGTCGACGGTGCGCTCCTGGAACTGCGACAGGCGGATCCAGCCGTAGCCCGGCTCGATGACCTTGCCCTTGACCGACTGGGTCTTGATCTCCTCGCGGGTGATCGTGACCGGGAAGCTGCGGTTCTCGTCCTTGCGGTAGATGGTGAGCATCACCTTGGTCTGGGGCTCGCCGCGCATGCGCTTGACGGCCTCGGCCAGCGACAGGCCCTTGACGGCGGTGTCGTCGATCTTGGTGATCAGGTCGCCGGTCTTGAGGCCGGCGCGGTAGGCGGGCGAGCCCTCGATCGGGGAGACCACCTTCACCAGGCCGTCTTCCTGCGAGATCTCGATGCCCACGCCGACGAAGCGGCCGGACGTGCCTTCCCGGAATTCCTTGAAGGACTTCTTGTCGAAGTACTGCGAGTGCGGGTCGAGGCTGGACACCATGCCGGAGATGGCATCGGTGATCAGCTTCTTCTCGTCGACCGGCTCGACGTAGTCGGTCTTGATCATGCTGAAGACCGCGGCGAGCTGCTGCAGTTCTTCGAGCGGCAGCGGCGCGAGCGAGCCACGGGCGACGGTCTGCAGCGAGACCGTGGTGAGCGCTCCGGCAAGGGCGCCTACGGAGATCCAGCCGGCAATCTTGAGTTTGTGGCTCATGGGTCGGTCTTTAGTCCTCTGACTTTCAATATACACCTGAGAAACCTCTCTGATGCACGCCCTTGTCAGGGGTTCCCGGGGGGGCCCGGCGCCGTGTGAAATAAGCGTGGATTGCCGCAGGAACCTTCCTACAAGGGGCTTCCCGGACCCGGCCGGCTGTGCTTGGGGCTCAGCCGGCGCGCCCTTGGGCGGCCACCGCGGCAGCCGCCCTGGCCGCGGCCTCGGCGTCACCGAGATAGTAGTGGCGGATGGGCTTCAGGTGCGTGTCCAACTCGTAAACGAGGGGAATTCCGTTGGGAATGTTCAGGCCCACGATGTCGGCATCCGAAATGTCGTCCAGGTACTTGACCAGGGCGCGCATGGAATTGCCGTGGGCGGCGACCAGCACCCGCTTGCCGGCCTTGATCGCCGGCGCCATGGACTCGTTCCAGAACGGCAGCACGCGGGCCACCGTGTCCTTCAGGCACTCGGTGCGGGGGAATTCCGCTGGCTTCACCTTCTCGTACCGCCGGTCGGAGCGTTCCCACCGGGGGTCGCTGTCCTCCAGCGCCGGCGGCGGCGTGTCGTAGCTGCGACGCCAGACCAGCACCTGCTCGTCGCCGAACTTCTTCGCCGTCTCCGCCTTGTTCAGGCCCTGCAGGGCGCCGTAGTGGCGCTCGTTCAGGCGCCAGGAATGCACCACGGGCAGCCAGGTGCGGTCCATTTCGTCCAGCACGTGCCACAGGGTGCGGGTGGCGCGCTTGAGGACGCTGGTGTAGCACAGGTCGAAGTCGTAGCCCTCCTGTTTGAGCAGGCGGCCGGACTGCACGGCCTGCTCCAGGCCCAGCGGCGTCAGGTCGACGTCCGTCCAGCCGGTGAAACGGTTTTCCAGGTTCCAGGTGGATTCGCCATGGCGGATCAGGACGAGCTTGTGCATGGGGGTGGGAAGTTGGAAGGAAGCCAGGGGAAACCCGCCATTCTAGAATCGAGGGTTGGCCGGAACCTGACCCGGCGCAGAACAAAGGAAAGAGCTGTATGGACGTCCTGCCGTTTCTCACCCACAACTGGGCCCTGGTGCTCATCGCCGCCGTCTCGGGCGGCCTGCTGCTGTGGCCCGGCATTGCCGCCGGCACCGCCGGAGGCCTCACGCCGGACGGCGCGGTGCAACTGATCAACCGCGAGAAGGCGATCGTGGTGGACGTGTGCGAAGCCGACGAATTCGCCAGCGGCCACATCCGCGGGGCGCGCAACGTCCCCGTCGGCGACCTGCAGACCCGCCTGCCCGACGTGGCCAAGAACAAGACCGTGCCGCTGATCCTGGTGTGTGCCAGCGGAGCCAGGGCCCGGCGTGCACTGGGCGTCGCGAAAGGCCTGGGCTACGACAAGGCCGTTGTGCTGGCGGGCGGGCTGAAAGCCTGGAGGGACGCTAACCTCCCGCTGGAAAAAGCCTGAAACGACCCCATCTAATGTCAATGCAGCCCGTCAAGATGTACACCACGGCCGTATGCCCTTACTGCATCCGCGCCAAGCAGATCCTCAAGTCCAGGGGGGTCGCGGAGATCGAGGAAATCCGCGTCGACATGCAGCCCGAGGAACGCATGAAGATGATGGAAATGACCGGCCGCCGCACGGTGCCGCAGATCTTCATCGGCGAAACCCACGTGGGCGGCTGCGACGACCTCATCGCGCTCGATGGCCGTGGCGGCCTCCTGCCGCTGCTGAACGGCGCTGCCGCCTGACGGGATTCCGGATGCCGCCGGCCTGAGATAATGGCCGGCTGACGCAAACTGCGCCCGCCGGGAGCGTCCCGGCGGGCTTTTTCATTCGCAACCGAGGCAACCCGAGATGGCCGACAACAACGAACCCGTGTTCCAGATCCAGCGCGTCTACATGAAGGAGGCTTCGCTGGAGCAGCCCAACAGCCCGGCCATCCTGCTGGAGCAGGAACAGCCCACCGTCGACATCCAGCTCGGGGTCGAGGCGCAGCAGGCCGCGGACGGCGTGTACGAGGTGGCGGTGTCGGCCACGGTCACCACCAAGCTGAAGGACCGCACCGTGTTCCTGGTGGAGGTCAAGCAGGCCGGCATCTTCGAGATCCGCAACGTTCCCGCCGAACAGATGCAGGCCATCATGGGCGCCGCCTGCCCGCAGATCGTGTATCCGTACCTGCGCGGCAACGTCGCCGACCTGATCACGCGCGCCGGCTTCCCGCCCGTGCACCTGGCCGAAATCAACTTCCAGGCCATGTACGAGCAGCAGCAGGCCCAGCAGGCGCAACAGGGCGGCCAGACGTCCACCATCATCACCTCCGCCTGAAGCGGCTTTCGGCGCCCGGTCCATGGACATCCTCGTGCTCGGGGCCGGCGCCTGGGGCACGGCCCTGGCCGTCAGCGCCGGGCAGCGCCACCGGGTGACGCTCTGGGCGCGCGATGCGGCGCAGGCCGCCGCGATCGCGGCCCGGGGCGAAAACCTCCCCTACCTTCCCGGCCACCGGCTGCCCGCCGGCGTGCGTGTCGCCTCGCATGCCGAGGGTGAGCCGAGCGCGCTCACGCAGCGGCACGACGTGGTGATCATCGCCACGCCGATGGCGGGCCTGCGGCAGATGCTCACGGAGGTGGCCGCCTGCACGCGCCCCGTGGCCTGGCTTTGCAAGGGCTTCGAGGCGCCCGTTTCGCAGCCCTACGGCCTGCTCGGACACGAGGTGCGCGCGGAAGTCGCGCCGCAGCTGGCCGGCGGTGCGCTCAGCGGCCCGAGCTTCGCGCAGGAGGTGGCCAGGGGCCAGCCGACAGCGCTGGTGGCCGCGAGCGACGCGGCCTGCGTGCGCGAGGCGCTGGTCGCCGCCTTCCACAGCCCCAGCATGCGCGTGTACGTCAACGACGACCTGCCCGGCGTCGAGGTCGGCGGGGCGGTCAAGAACGTGCTGGCCATCGCCACCGGCCTGTGCGACGGCCTGGCGCTGGGCCTGAACGCGCGCGCCGCCCTCATCACGCGCGGCCTGGCGGAAATGACGCGCCTGGGCGTGGCCCTCGGCGCGCGCGCCGAGACCTTCATGGGGCTGTCCGGCCTCGGCGACCTGGTGCTCACGGCCACCGGCGACCTCAGCCGCAACCGCCGCGTGGGCCTGTTGCTGGCGCAGGGGCGCACGCTGCAGCAGGCGGTGGACTCGCTCGGCCACGTCGCCGAAGGCGTGTACAGCGCGCGCACCGTGGTGGAGCGGGCGCGCCGCCTGGGCGTGGAAATGCCCATCGCCGAGGGCGTGGTGGACCTGCTCGATGGCCGCGTGTCGCCAGTCGAGGCGGTGGCGGCGCTGATGGGACGCGATCCTGCTGCCGAGCGCGGTTGAGGCGCCGCGTTTTATTCCGTCGGTTACCTAGGGAGCTTCCCGCAACCGCGGGGCGCGCCGCTGCACCAGACTGCGGGTCCCCACCACCACGGAGTTCCCTCCATGCGCCGTACTGCCCTCGTCCTGGTCCTTGCAGGTTCCGCCGCCGTCGTCGCGGCGTGTGCCGGCATGGGGCCCTTCGGGTCAGCCCATGACAACAAGATGAGTTTCTTCGTCACCAGCGCCAATCCCGGCCGCGGGGCGGATTTCGGCGGCCTCGCCGGCGCCGACCGGTATTGCCAGTCGCTGGCGTCGGCCGCCGGCGCCGGGGGCAAGACCTGGCGTGCCTACCTGAGCACCACGGGCGCGGGCGGCGCGAACGCGCGCGACCGCATCGGCCGCGGCCCCTGGATGAATGCCAAGGGCGAGGTGATCGCCAACAGCGTCGACGAGCTGCACGGCGCCAATCGCCTGACCAAGCAGACCGCGCTGACCGAGCGGGGCGAGATGGTGATGGGCCGCGGCGACGCGGTCAACATGCACGACGTGCTGACCGGCTCGACGCCGGATGGCCGCGCGTCCACCGCCAGCGGCGACACCACCTGCGGCAACTGGACCAAGAGCGGGGAAGGCTCCGCGATCGTGGGCCACCATGACCGCATGGGCCTCAACGAGGAGCCGCCGGCGAAGTCCTGGAACTCCTCGCACGGCAGCCGCGGCTGCGGCCTGGAGGCCCTCAAGGGCACCGGCGGAGACGGCCGGCTGTACTGCTTCGCCGCGAACTGAGGGAGCCTGTACTGCCTCGCCGCGAACTGACGGAGGCTGTACTGCCTCGCCGCGAATTGAGGGAGGCCGTACTGCCTCGCGGTGCGCACCGGTAGGCTGGCGGTGAGCCGCGTCAGCGCGCGAACCCCAGCGCTGGGGTTCGGCCTGCCGGCGCTTCCCACCAGCCTGCACGCTCTGGCTTGATCAGGCCTTCACGTCGTCGGTGATCTTCGCCAGCGCGTCGCGCAGTTCGTCGGCCTTCGACGGGCGCACGACGCGCGCCACCTCCTGGCCGTCCTTCAGGAAGATCAGCGTCGGCCACAGCTTGACGCGGTAGCTGCGTCCCAGCGGCCGGCCGGGGCCGTCTTCCACCTTGAGGTGGCGCACCTGGGGCTGCGCGTCCAGCGCCTGCGCGATCAGCGGCTGCGCATTGCGGCACCAGCCGCACCAGTTGGTGCCGAAATCGAGCACCGTGGCGCCGGGATACGCATCCACCTGGGCGCGGGGCGGCTCCGTGGGGGAATAGGTCGAGTCCATGCGGCCATTGTCGGGCCGACGCGCGCGTCGCGCCGTCAGCGCCTCGCGCCAGCCCCTGTCGGAACGCAGGCGCCGAGATTCCGCGGCAGACGAGCGCAGGCCCGTTTCCCCGCCGCGCAGACTCCTAATCCAGCACCAGCTGCGTCTGCGTGACCACCGAGCAGAGCTTGCCCTGCTCGTTGCGGATGCTGGTCTGCCAGACCATGGTGGTGCGGCCGCGGTGCAGCGCCACGCTCTCGCCCGTCACGGTCGTGTTCACGGCCGCGCCGCCGATGAACTTGGTGCTGGAGTCGGTGGTGGTCGTGCGCTTGCCGTGCGGCAGGTTCAGCAGCGTGCCCACGGCGCCCAGCGTGTCCGCGAAGGCCATGTGGGCGCCACCGTGGAGGATGCCGCCGGCGGTGCACAGCTGCGGCTGCACGCGCAGGGTGGCCACCACGCGTTCCGGTGTCGCCTCGGTGAGCGTCACGCCCATCAGGCCGGGGAAGAGCGGTTCGAGCAGCTGCTGGATCGCGGCGAGGTTCATGCGCTGCGACTGTAGCGGCGCAACGTGCCTCGCGCCAGCGGGGGCATGCCGCGGCGGTTATGCTTTGCGCATGAGTGCCGTGTTCGACTTTTCCCTCTCCGCGCTGGCGGAACTGGCGCGCAGCGACGCCGCGCGCGCGCTCGCCGAAGACGTGGGTGCCGGCGACCTGACCGCGGCCCTGGTGCCCGAAGGCCGGCGCGCCCGCGCCCGCGTGCTGGCGCGCGAAAGCGCCGTGATCTGCGGTGCGCCCTGGGCCGAAGCCGCGCTGCGGCAGGTCGACCCCGCCGCGCAGGTGCGCTGGCTGGTGGGCGAGGGGGAGCGCTGCAGCGCCGACCAGGTGGTGCTCGAGATCGAAGGCTCCGCGCGCGGGCTGCTCACCGCGGAGCGCACCGCGCTGAACTTCCTGCAGCTGCTCAGCGCCGTGGCCACCAAGACGGCGACCTATGTCGAGGCGGTGCGCGGCACGCGCGCGCGCATCGTCGACACGCGCAAGACCCTGCCGGGCCTGCGGCTGGCGCAGAAGTACGCCGTGAAGATGGGCGGCGGCGTCAACCACCGCATCGGCCTGTACGACGCGGTGCTGATCAAGGAAAACCACATCGCCGCCGCCGGGGGCATCGTGCCCGTGCTGCAGGCGGCGCACCGCGTCGCCGCGCACGCGAGCTTCATCGAGATCGAGGTGGAGACGCTGGCGCAGCTGCAGGAGGCGCTGGACGCCGGCGCGAAGATGGTCCTGCTGGACAACATGGACCTGCCCACCCTGCGCGAGGCGGTGCGCATCAACGCCGGCCGCGCCGTGCTGGAGATTTCCGGCGGCGTGACGCTCGCGACCCTGCGCGAACTGGCCGAAACGGGCGTCGACCGCATCTCCATCGGGACCCTGACCAAGGACATCAAGGCCACGGACTTCTCCATGCGGCTGAAAGAAATCCAATGAGCGCTGTCGTCATTCCGATCAAGGAAGTCGAGTACGAGCATCCCCTGCCGGGGAACACCTGCGACACCAAGCACGCCTGGGCGCGCGTGCCGCCGGAGCCCACCCCCGCCGAACGCGCCGCGCTGAAGGACAAGGTCAGGCGCCTGCTCAAGGAGCGCAACGCGGTCATGGTGTCGCACTACTACGTGCACCCGGACCTGCAGGACCTGGCGGAGGAAACCGGCGGCATCGTGAGCGACTCGCTGGAGATGGCGCGCTTCGGCCGCGAGCACCCGGCGCAGACGCTGGTCGTCTCGGGCGTGAAGTTCATGGGCGAGACGTCCAAGATCCTGTCGCCGGAAAAGCGCGTGCTGATGCCCGACCTGGACGCCACCTGCTCGCTGGACCTCGGTTGCCCGATCGACGAATTCGACGCCTTCTGCAACCAGCATCCGGACCGCACCGTGGTCGTCTACGCGAACACCAGTGCCGCGGTGAAGGCGCGCTCGGACTGGCTCGTCACTTCCAGCTGCGCGCTCGACATCGCCCGTGCGCTCAAGGACAAGGGCCACAAGATCCTGTGGGCCCCCGACAAGCACCTGGGCGGCTACATCCAGCGCGAGACCGGCGCCGACATGGTGTTCTGGAACGGTTCGTGCATCGTGCACGACGAGTTCAAGGCCTTCGAGCTGGAGGACCTGAAGAAGCAGTACCCGAACGCCAAGGTGCTGGTGCACCCGGAGTCGCCGGCCGACGTGGTGGCGCTGGCCGATGCGGTGGGCTCCACCTCCGCCATCCTGAAGGCGGCGCGCGAGCTGGATGCGCGCGAGTTCATCGTGGCCACCGACAACGGCATGATGCACAAGCTGCGCACGCTCAACCCCGGCAAGGTGTTCATCGAGGCGCCGACGGCGGGCAACAGCGCCACGTGCAAGAGCTGCGCGCACTGCCCCTGGATGGCCATGAACGGGCTGGTGGGCCTGGCCCACGTGCTGGAGACCGGCACCAACGAAGTCTTCGTGGACCCGGCGATCATCGACCGCGCCCGCGTGCCGATCGACCGCATGCTGGCGTTCACGGCGGCACTGAAGGCGGGGCAGCCGGCCGGCGCGCTGGTGCCCAACATCGGCGCGGCCTAGGGGGGCCTAGCTGCAGCTGGTGGTTTCCATCGGCACCGTCTCGATGCGCCGCTCGATCGACGCGATCAGCGGCTTGCCGCGCGCCATCGCCTCCACCACTTCGGGCAGCGACAGCGAGGACTTGTGGGCCTGCACGCTGTCCCAGGTCTCGACGACCCAGAGCGTGTGTTCGTCGTGGATGTCCTTGGCGATGATGTAGTGGATGCAGCCGGGCATCGCCCGGCTCCCCTGCAGCAGGACGTGGATCAAGGCGTCGCGCTGGCCGGACGCCGCCTTCAGCTTGGAAATCAATCCGTACACGTGGCCTCCCTGCCTGCCCCCAGGCTCCAAGCCGCCATGGTAGGCGCAAACGGGGGGGATCGCCTCAGGGCTCGGGGTCGGCGCGCAGCGCCTCGCGCACCGCCAGCAGCAGCAGCAGCAGGCCGACCAACGCCCCGGCGCCGAACGCCAGCCGGCACAGGAGGTCCGAATGCCGGCCGAGCAGGCGGCTGCCGAAGCCCCAGGCGCTCACCATGCAGCGGCGCGGGCCGGTGCCGAAGGCCACCCAGGCGGCGGGCGCGACCAGGCAGGCGATCACGAGCGAGGGCAGCCAGCGCGCCAGCAGGCGCTGGCCCGTGCCCTGCGCCACCAGCGTCGCGCCGGCCAGCACGAAGGCGCCGCCGGCGGCATACACCACCCACGCGGGCGCGCGCAGGCCGCGCGGCGCGAAGAACACGGCGAGCATCACCCCCGCCCCGACCGCGACCGCCAGCGCGCCCGCCAGGACCCGGTGGCGCCGCGCCTGCATTTCAGTTGCCCTCCGGCGCCAGTGGCAGCGTCTGCAGCAACTGCTTCACGGCTTCGGGCAGGGCCAGCACCTCCCGCCGCGTGATCACGCCGATCGCCATGGCGTCCAGCCCGTCGAGCATGGCGCACTTGAAGCTGATGTCCTGCTTGAGGCACTCGATCACGCCCTTGCGCGTGCCGTCCGGGCGGAAGCGGCTCGGGTGGAAGGAGTAGACGATGTCCTGCGCGTTGCGGGTGTAGACGGTGCGTTGCAGCAGGTCGGGCGGGTACTTGTTTCCCGTGAGGCTGCGGATCACCCAGGCCATGCGCGGCGCCAGCTCCGACAGCGGCTGCTGCGTGTCCGTGGTGTGGGCGCCGTGCAGGCCCACCATCGTCAGCGCGAGCGGGCGGCCGTCGGAGAAGGAGCGCTCGGTGCCGCCCAGGAAGATCAGGCCGCAGGCGGATTCGCACTTGCCCGAAACGGCCGTCGGCAGGCCTTCCGAGCGGATCCGGTTGCCCACCTGGTAGCCGTTCCAGAGGTCGCCGCCGGGGCTTTCGTGCAGCAGCACCAGCCGCACCGGATCGCCGGCCAGGTGGTTGCGCAGCTGCACCAGCTCGTTGCCCGTGACCGGGCCGGACAGCACGAGCACGTCGCCGACCCGGTGGAAGTCCATGGCCTTCGCCGCCGGCGCGACGAAGGCGAGGGCGCAGGCGGCGAGGGCGATCAGGCGCTGGTACGGCATGGTGGCGCCGTTATAGCAAGCGCTCGCCTCGCGCACCAGAGGGCTGTGGCAATGTGCCGCAGCCCTGCGGCTTTCAGGCCACCGGCCGCTCGTGGATCGGCGTCAGGATGGTCGGCACCGCCACCGGCGCCAGCTGCGGGTAGTCGCGGCTGAAATGCAGCCCCCGGCTTTCGTGCCGCGACTTCGCCGAGCGCACGATCAGGTCGGCCACCGTGACCAGGTTGCGCAGCTCCAGCAGGTCGCGCGTGACGTGGAAGGCGCCGTAGAACTCGTCGATCTCGCCTTGCAGCAGCTCGATGCGGTGGGCCGCTCGGTCCAGGCGCTTGTTGGTGCGGACGATGCCGACGTAGTCCCACATGAAGCGGCGCAGCTCGTCCCAGTTGTGCGAGATCACCACCGCCTCGTCGGCGTCGGTCACGCGGCTGTCGTCCCACTGCGGCACCGGCGGCACCGGGGGCATGGGCGTGGCGAGGATGTCGTTGGACGCCGAGCGGGCGAACACCATGCACTCCACCAGCGAGTTGCTGGCCAGGCGGTTGGCGCCGTGCAGGCCGGTGTAGGCCGTCTCGCCGATCGCGTGCAGGCCGGCGAGGTCGGTGCGGCCGGAAAGATCGGTGTGCACGCCGCCGCAGGTGTAGTGCGCGGCGGGCACGACCGGGATCGGCTGCTTCGTGATGTCGATGCCCAGCTCCAGGCAGCGGGCGTAGATGTTCGGGAAGTGCTCCTTCACGAACTCCGGCGGCTGGTGGGAGATGTCCAGCAGCACGCAGTCGAGGCCGTGCTTCTTCATCTCGAAGTCGATCGCGCGCGCCACGACGTCGCGCGGCGCGAGTTCCAGCCGCGGATCGTGGTTCGGCATGAAGCGCGTGCCGTCCGGCAGCATCAGGCGGCCGCCCTCGCCGCGCACGGCCTCGGAGATCAGGAAGTTCTTGACGTGCGGGTGGTACAGGCAGGTCGGGTGGAACTGGATGAACTCCATGTTCGTCACCCGGCAGCCGGCGCGCCAGGCCGCCGCGATGCCGTCGCCGGTGGCCGTGTCCGGATTGGTGGTGTACAGGTACACCTTGCCCGCGCCGCCCGTGGCCAGGATGGTGTGCGGCGCGCGGAAGGTCACCACTTCGTCGGTGCGTTCGTCCAGCGCATACAGGCCCAGGCAGCGGTTCGGCTGCTGGCCCAGCTTGGCGGCGTAGATCAGGTCCACCAGCATGTGCTGTTCCAGCACCGTGATGTTCGGGGTGCGCCGCACGCGCTCGATCAGCGTGCGCTGCACCGCGGCGCCGGTGGCGTCGGTGACGTGCACGATGCGCCGCGCGCTGTGGCCGCCCTCGCGGGTGAGGTGCAGGTGGCCGTCTTCCTCGGAGAACGGCACGCCCAGCGAGCGCAGCCAGTCCACGCTCTCGGGCGCGTGCTCCACCACGAAGCGGGTGGCGGCGGGGTCGGACAGGCCGGCGCCGGCCACCAGCGTGTCGTCCACGTGGCTGTCGAAGCTGTCGTTGCGGTCCATCACGGCCGCGATGCCGCCCTGCGCCCAGCCGCTGGAGCCGTCGGTCATCGCCCGCTTGGTGAGGATCGCCACGCGGTGCGTGGGCGCCAGGTGCAGGGCCGCGGAGAGGCCGGCCAGGCCGCTGCCCACGATGAGGACGTCGAAATCGCGAGGAATGGCTTGGCTCACGGTGTCTCCCGGAGAGTCGTTGTCTTTGTACTCAGGCAGGCTGGTAGGCCAGGCGCACGTAGATCGGCGCGTAGGCTTCGGCCTGCGTCAGCTCGATCAGCGTTTCCTTGGCCAGTTCCAGCGTGGCGATGAAGGTCACGATCAGCACCGGCACGCCGCGCGCCGGGTCGAACAGCTGCTCGAACTCCACGAACTTGCGGCCCTGCAGCTTGCGCAGCACGAGGCTCATGTGCTCGCGCACCGACAGTTCCTCGCGCGTGATCTTGTGGTGCTGCACCAGCTTGGCGCGCCGCAGGATGTCGCGCCAGGCTTCCTGCAGGTCGTCGATGTGCACGTCGGGAAAGCGCGGCTGCAGCGACTGCTCGATGTACACCTGCGCGCGCAGCACGTCGCGCCCCAGCTGCGGCAGCTCGTTGAGGCGGAAGGCGGCGGCCTTCATCTGCTCGTATTCCAGCAGCCGGCGCACGAGTTCGGCGCGCGGGTCCTCGGCCTCCTCGCCTTCGGCCGTCTTCTTGGGCGGCAGCAGCATGCGCGACTTGATCTCGATCAGCATGGCCGCCATCAGCAGGTATTCGGCCGCGAGTTCGAGGTTGCGCGTGCGGATCTCGTCGACGTACGTCAGGTACTGGCGGGTCACCGCCGCCATCGGGATGTCGAGGATGTTGAAGTTCTGCTTGCGGATCAGGTACAGCAGCAGGTCCAGCGGCCCCTCGAAGGCCTCCAGGAAGATCTCCAGCGCGTCCGGCGGGATGTACAGGTCCTGCGGCAGCGCGAACAGCGGCTCGCCGTACAGGCGCGCGAGCGCGACCTGGTCGACCACCTCCGGCAGGCCGGACGCGTCGGCGGCGGGGGGCTGGCCCGCGCGGTCCGGCAGGGTGGTGTCGCGGCTGTCCATCGGGGCGCCGTCAGCGGCGCTGGCGCGGGTCGTCGCCGTAGGCGTAGGGCTTGGCCGGCACGCGCGCCTTCTTCCACTCGGCGACCATGTCGCGGTCGATGTGCTTGTCCCACCAGATCGACCGGCCGGCGCGCTGCTGCGCCTCCAGGTCGGGCTTGTCGGTCTTGAGCTGCTCGATGAACTGGGTGACGTCGGAGCTGTAGTCCGGGCGGCGGAAGATGCGGAGGAAAAGGCTGGCCATGGGGGGATTTTAGGCCTTTGCCCGGCCGTGCCTTCCGAGCTGCGCTAAGCTCGCCCCCTGCAGCAGCCGATCCGCCAGGGCCGAAGGGCCCTTGCCGCGCCCGGCGTCCTTGCGCACCGAAGCTTTCCTTCCAGAGATGTTCGCCTTCATCCGGGGCTGGGCAGACGTCGACCGCACCACGCAGGCGAACGTCCGGCTCGGTGCCTTCCTCGCCTTCGTGGCCGGCGCGACCAATGCCGGCGGCTTCCTCGCGGTGGGCCAGTACACGTCGCACATGACGGGCCTGCTGTCGTCGATCGCCGACAACCTGATCCTGGGCAACGTGACGCTGGTGGTGGCGGCCGCCGGCGCGGTGCTGGCCTTCATGGGCGGCGCCATGACGACGGCGGTGCTGGTGAACTGGGGCCTGCGACGGCGCCTGTACAGCGCCTACGGGCTGCCGTTGCTGCTGGAGTCGGCGGCCCTGCTGGTGTTCGGTGTCTCGGGCGCCTCCATCGCGGTGTTCGCGCCGCTGTTCGTGCCCATGACCGTGGTGCTCCTGTGCTTCATCATGGGGCTGCAGAACGCGGTGATCACCAAGATCTCGCGCGCCGAGATCCGCACCACCCACGTCACCGGCCTGGTCACCGACATCGGCATCGAGCTCGGAAAACTGATCTACATCAACCCCGCCGACGAAGCGGACCCGGTGCTGGCGAACCGGCAGAAGCTGCGCATCCACTCGCTGCTGGTGGCCTGCTTCCTGGTGGGCGGCTGCGCCGGCGCGCTCGGCTTCAAGTTCGTCGGCTTCGGCACCACCGTGCCGCTCGCCGTCGGACTGTGCCTGCTGGCGGTGCGCCCCTTCTGGCGCGACGTGCGCCAGCGCCTCGTTGCCGCAGGACACTAGCTTCACGTTGCCTGCATCCCACACCGCGCTCGCTTCTGTAAGGGACGGGTGCAAGAATGCCCCGGATGCCATGGGGACTCCTGCTCGCTGAAAACGCGGTGGCTTCGGCGTTCCCGGCACGCGCCGGGCGGGGCGAAGCGGCCCGCGGCCGCGTGCAGCGTGCTCGGGCAGGGACGAAGGCATGAGCGATTTCCCCGGATGGCTCCAGGCGGGCCGGCTGATGCGGCTGGACTGGATGCTGCTGCTCGTCGCCGCCTGGCTGCTGATCGGGCTGGCGGGCGTGCTCGCGCTGCGCCGTTTCACCTTCGTCGCCCGCGTCCTGTTCCCCCTCGGCGGAGCACTGGGCCTCGCGCTGCTGGTGCTGGCGCTGCCCTCGGTGTTCGCGGCCCCGCAGACGGCGGTGCTGCCGGTCGGCCTGCCCACGCTGCCCTTCCACCTGCGCCTCGACGCCCTCGCTGCCTTCTTCCTGATGGTGATCGGCGCCGTGTCGGCGGGCGTGTCGGTGTTCGCGGCCGGCTACTTCCGGCGGGCTGAGGGCACGCCGCCCGGGCTCCTGTGCCTGGAGTACCACCTGTTCCTGGCCGCCATGACGCTGGTGGTGCTGGCCGACGACGCCTACTGCTTCATGGTGATGTGGGAGACGATGGCGCTGTCCTCGTACTTCCTCGTCACGGCCAACCACCGCGTGGCGGAGGTGCGCCGGGCCGGCTACCTGTACATCGTGATGGCGCACATCGGCGCGGTGGCCATCCTCCTGTGCTTCGGCGTGCTGCAGGCCAACACCGGCGACTACACGTTCGCGAACATGCGCGCGCAGAACCTGTCGCCGTTCTGGGCGTCGGTCGCCTTCCTGCTGGCGCTGCTCGGGTTCGGCGCCAAGGCCGGCCTGCTGCCGGTGCACGTCTGGCTGCCGGAGGCGCATCCGGCGGCGCCGTCGCCGGTGTCCGCCCTCATGAGCGCCGTCATGCTCAAGACCGCGGTGTACGGCGTGATGCGCGTGGCCTTCGACCTGCTGCATACGCATTTCTGGTGGTGGGGCGGGCTGCTGCTGGCGCTGGGCCTGGCCACGGCGCTGTTCGGCGTGGTCTTCGCCGCGGTGCAGGTGGACATGAAGCGGCTGCTCGCCTATTCCTCCATCGAGAACATCGGCATGGTGTTCGCGGGCATGGGCCTGGCGCTGATCTTCTCCGCCTACGGGATGAAGGCGCTGGCCGCGCTGGCGCTCACGGCGACGCTGTACCACGTGGCGAGCCACGCGGTCTTCAAGAGCCTGCTGTTCCTGAGCACCGGTTGCGTGCTGCACGCCACCGCCGAACGCAGCCTCGGCAAGCTGGGGGGCCTGATCCGCTACATGCCCTTCGTGGCCTGGGTCACGCTGGTGGGCGTGCTGACCAGCGCCGGCCTGCCGCCCCTGGGCGGCTTCGTCTCCGAGTGGCTGCTGCTGCAAAGCTTCCTGTTCACGCCGGGCCTGCCCGATTCGATGCTGAACATGCTGATCCCGGTGGTGGCGGCGCTGATCGCCCTGGTGGCCGCCCTGGCCGGCTACACCATGGTGAAGTTCTTCGGCGTGATCTTCCTCGGCCAGCCGCGCGAGGAGAAGCTGGCGCAGGCGCACGACGCCGGCGCGTGGGAGCGCGTGGGCATGCTGTGGCTGGCGCTGGGCTGCATCGCGCTGGGGCTGCTGCCGGTGCAGTTCATCCAGTTCATCGACCCCGTCACGCAGCAGCTCGTGGGCGCGGGGCTGGGGCAGCGGCTCGCCTCCGGCGGCGGCTGGCTGCTGGCGCCGATCAGCGTGGAGCGCGCCAGCTACGGGCCGGTGATCTTCCTGATCGGCGTGGCGGCCAGTTTCGCGCTCGCTTTCCTGCTGGTGCGCAAGCTCTATCACGGCCGCATCCGCCGCGCGCCCGCTTGGGACTGCGGGTATCCGTGGCAGACGGCGCGCATGCAGGACACGGCCGAAGGCTTCGGCCAGCCGATCCGGCAGATCTTCGAACCCTTCTTCGTGATGCGGCGCGAACTGCCGACGCCGTTCGACGCGCAACCGCGCTACCGGGTGGTGGTGGAGGACCACTTCTGGGGCTGGATCTACCTGCCGCTGGTGGCGCTGGCCACGCGGCTCGCCCGGCTGGCCAGCCTGCTGCAGCAGGGGCGCATCTCGGTCTACCTTCTCTACAGCTTCGTGACGCTGGTGCTCATGCTGCTGCTGGTGGTGCGGCGATGAATTTCTCTGGCATCCTCGCGCAGGCCCTGGAGATCCTGGTGGCGCTCGCGCTCGCGCCGCTGCTGACAGGCTGGGTGAACCAGTGGCGCTCGCGCCTGCAGAACAAGTCCGCGCCCGGCTTGCTGCAGCCTTATCGCCTGCTGCACAAGCTGTTCCACAAGGACTCGGTGGTGGCCGAGCACGCGTCGCCGCTGTTCCGCGGCGTGCCCTACGTCGTGTTCGGCTGCATGGCGCTGGCCGCCTCCATCGTGCCGACGCTCTCGACCGACCTGCCGCTCGCGCCCGCCGCCGACGCCATCGCCCTGGTCGGCCTGTTCGCGCTGGCGCGCGTGTTCATCTCGCTGGCGGCGATGGACGTGGGCACCTCGTTCGGCTCGCTCGGTGCGCGGCGGGAGATGCTGATCGGCTTCCTGGCCGAGCCGGCGCTGCTGATGGTGCTGTTCTCGGCCTCGCTGATCTCGCGCTCGACGTCCCTGACGACTGTGGTGGAGACGCTCGCGCACCGCGAGCTGGCGATCTATCCGGCGCTGGCCTTCGCGCTGGTGGCCTTCATCATGGTGGCGCTGGCCGAGAACGCCCGCGTGCCGGTCGACAACCCGGCGACGCACCTGGAACTGACCATGATCCACGAGGCGCTGATCCTGGAGTATTCCGGCCGCCACCTGGCGCTGATCGAGTGGGCCGCGAGCCTGAAGCTGTTCGCCTATTCCTGCATCGGCATCGCCCTGTTCATGCCCTGGGGCATCGCGGAGGCGCAGGCGCCGCTGGCGCTGCTGCTGTCGCTGCCGGTGCTGGTGCTCAAGCTCGCCGCCGGCGGCATCGGCCTGGCGCTGCTGGAGACGCTGGCCGCCAAGATGCGGATCTTCCGCGTGCCGGAGTTCCTGGCCTCGGCCTTCCTGCTGGCGGTGCTCGGCATCCTGGTGCACCTGCTGCTCGCGGCGAATCCGGCATGAGCTTCGCCGTGCCGCCCCAAGACGCGAAGGCCCCCTCGGGGGGCGGCGCAGTACACGAAGTGACAAGCGTGGGGGCACCATGACCGAAATCCTTTCGCAGGCGATCAATCTGCTGGGAGCGCTGCTGCTGATGCTGGCGTTCGCGATGATCTCGCAGCGCCGCATCCTGTCGCTGATCAACCTGTTCACGCTGCAGGGCCTGGCGCTGGTGGTTTCCACCGTGGTGGTCGGCTACGCGACCGAGCAGCACCACCTGTACCTGTCGGCCGCGCTCACCTTCGTGCTCAAGGTGGTGCTGATCCCGATCCTGCTGCACCGCATCGTCGACCGGCTGAAGATCCGCTGGGACGTGGAGACGCTGATCAACATCCCCACCACGATGCTGATCGGCATCCTGGTGGTGATCTTCGCGTTCAACCTGGCCACGCCGATCGCGATGGTCTCCACCTCGCTGGCGCGCGGCACGCTGGGCATCGCGCTGGCCTGCGTGCTGCTGTCCTTCCTGATGATGATCACGCGGGCCAAGGCGGTGCCGCAGGTGATCGGCTTCCTGGCGATGGAGAATGGCCTGTTCTTCGCCGCCACTTCGGCCACGCACGGGATGCCGATGGTGGTGGAGCTGGGCATCGCGCTGGACGTGCTGATCGGCGTGCTGATCCTGGGCGTGTTCATGTTCCAGATCCGCGAGCAGTTCGACAGCCTGGACATCCGCCACCTCGAGAAACTGAAGGACCAGTAGTGGACGTCGACGTGCTCTTCCTGCTCCTGGCCATCCCGCTCGCGGGCGGGGTGGTGCTGGCCTTCGTGGGCCACCGCGACGAGGCGCCGGAGATCAACGTGGCCTTCAGCTTCGGCGCCTTCCTGGCCGCCTGCGGCCTGACGGCGCGCGTGATCTCCGAAGGGCCGCTGTTCGCGTGGGGCGAGGAGTTCTTCATCGACCCGCTCAACGTGTTCCTGGTCACGCTGACGGCCTTCGTCGGCCTGACCACGGCGATCTTCTCGCGTCCCTACATGCGGGTCGAGCGCGACCACGGCAAGATGACGCCCAACCGGCTGCGCCTGTACCACAGCATGTACCAGCTGTTCGGGTTCACCATGCTGCTGGCGCTGACCACCAACAGCATGGGCATGCTGTGGGTGGCGATGGAAGCGGCCACGCTCACCACCGTGCTGCTGGTGAGCGTGTACCGCACCGCCGCCAGCCTGGAGGCCGCGTGGAAGTACTTCATCCTGTGCGGCGTGGGCATCGCTCAGGCGCTGTTCGGCACGGTGCTGCTGTACATGGCGGCCGAGAAGGTGCTGGGCTCCGAAGGCGGGGCGCTGCTGTGGACGCACCTGGACGGCGTGAAGTCCCTGCTCGACGCCAACGTGATGACGCTCGCCTTCGCCTTCCTGCTGGTGGGTTACGGCACCAAGGTGGGCCTCGTGCCGCTGCACAACTGGCTGCCCGACGCGCACGCCGAGGGGCCCACGCCCGTCTCGGCGGTGCTCTCGGGGCTGCTGCTGAACGTGGCCCTCTACGCGGTGCTGCGCTGCAAGATGCTGGCGGACGGCGCCCTGCAAAGCCACCTGGCCGGGAACCTGATGATGGGGTTCGGCCTGGTGTCGGTGGTCGCCTCGGCCTTCCTGCTGCTGCGGCAGAAGGACGTCAAGCGCATGTTCGCCTACTCGTCGATCGAGCACATGGGCCTGATCACCTTCGCCTTCGGCATGGGCGGGCCGGTCGCCAGTTTCGCCGGCCTGCTGCACATGACGGTGCACTCGCTGGTGAAGTCGGCGATCTTCTTCGCCGTCGGCCACGCGGCGCAGAAGGCGGGCACGCAGGTGATGGAGGACATCCGCGGGCTGATCAAGGTGAGTCCCACGGTGGGCTGGGGGCTGATGCTCGGCTCGCTGGCGATCCTGGGCATGCCGCCGTTCGGCGTGTTCGCGAGCGAATTCCTGATCGTGACGACGGCGATGCGCGAGCATCCCTGGGCCACGCCCTTCCTGCTGGTGGCGCTGGGCGTCGCCTTCGCCACCGTGTTCAGCCGCGTGCAGCCGATGGTGTTCGGCGAGACCACGGTGCAGCGCCTGCCGCACCCGCCGGCGCTGGTGCCGGTGTTCCTGCACCTGGGGCTGGGCCTCATGCTGGGCCTCTACATCCCGCCGTACCTGGATGCGTGGTACCGGCAGGCGGCGCGCATGCTGGGGCCGTGACATGGGCATCACGCGCCTGAACCTCCCCTTCGCGCGGCTGCCGGCGCCGCTGCCGGTCTGGCGCATCCGCGTCGAGCGCGACCAGTGGCTGGCCGCGGCGGGCAGCGTCGCGCAGTCGGGCGGGCGGCTCGTGGCCCTGTGGGGCGCGGACCGCGGCGAGGCGCTCGCCGTCTGCGCCGCGTACGCCGCCGAAACGGGCCTGTACTGGGTCGACCTCGCCCTGGAGCCGCAGGCGCCGCACTATCCCGACATCGCGCACCTGTTTCCCTGCGCGAGTCGCATGCAGCGCGCGACCTTCGACCTGCTGGGGATCGCGGCCGAGGGCGCGCAGGATCGCCGGCCCTGGCTGAACCACGGCGCCTGGCCGGCGGAGTACCACCCACTGCGCAAGGATGCCGGCGCGGTCGCGCCGCAGCCGCTGCAGGACTACCCCTTCGTGCGCGTGGAAGGCGACGGCGTGCACGAGATCCCGGTGGGCCCGGTGCACGCCGGCATCATCGAGCCGGGCCACTTCCGCTTCTCGGTCGTGGGCGAGAAGGTGCTGCGGCTGGAGGAGCGCCTGGGCTACACCCACAAGGGCATCGAGCGGCGCTTCCTCGACCTGCCGGCCCTCGAAGGGCACCGGCTCGCCGGGCGCGTGTCGGGGGATTCCACGGTCGCCTTCGCCTGGGCCTACTGCATGGCGCTGGAGTCGGCGCTCGGCTGCGTGGTGCCCTCGCGCGCCGCCTGGCTGCGCGCGCTGCTGCTGGAGCGCGAGCGAGTCTCCAACCACCTCAACGACCTCGGTTTCCTCGGCAACGATGCGGCGCTCGGCTTCGGCCTGGCGCAGTTCTCGCGCCTGCGCGAGGACTGGCTGCGGCTGTCGAACGAAGCGTTCGGCCACCGGATGATGATGGACCGCGTGGTGCCCGGTGGCGTGGCCGTCGACCTCGACGACGCATTGCGCGAGCGGCTGCGGCGCCAGTGCGACGCGATCGAGGCGCAAGTGCGCACGCTGGAAGGCATCTACGAATCGCACGCCGGCCTGCAGGACCGCTTCGCCACCACGGGCATCGTCAGCCACGACCTCGCCCTCCAGCTCGGCCTGACGGGCCTCGCGGCACGCGCCAGCGGCCAGGCCATGGACCTGCGCTGCGACCAGCCCTGGGTGCCCTACGAGGGCCTGCAGGTGCAGCGCGCGGGCCATCGCAACGGCGACGTCGCCGCACGCGTGGCGGTGCGCTTCCAGGAAACGCTCGAATCGCTGCGCCTCCTGCGCCTGCTGTGCGACAGCCTGCCGGACGGGCCGGTGCGCGTGCCGCTTGCGGCGCCCACGGGCGAGGGCGTCGGCGCCGGCTGGGTGGAGGGCTGGCGCGGCGAGGTGCTGGTGGCGCTGGAGCTGGGCCCCGGCGGCGCGGTGCGGCGCTGCCACTGCCACGATCCCTCGTGGCAGAACTGGCCGGTGCTGGAACACGCGGTGATCGGCAACATCGTTCCCGACTTCCCGCTGATCAACAAGTCCTTCAACCTCAGTTATTCGGGACACGACCTCTGATGTGGAAGATCCTGCGCCAGATCGCCCGGGCCGGCATCCCGTCGGAGCCGGCGCCGTTCGCCACGGAGGCCGGCGAGGACGGGGCCATCGTCCGCATCCGCGAGGAACTCCTCGACATCCTGGGCCAGGCGCTCGCGATCCGGCAGGTGGATGCCGGCTCCTGCAACGCCTGCGAGATGGAGATCAATGCGCTGACCAACCCCTACTACAACCTGGAGGGGCTGGGCATCAAGTTCGTGGCGAGCCCGCGCCATGCGGACATGCTGCTGGTGACCGGGCCGGTGACGCGCAACATGGAAACGGCGCTGCGGCGGACCTGGGAAGCGACGCCTGAGCCGCGGCTGGTGGTCGCCCTGGGCGACTGCGCCTGCAACGGGGGGATCTTCGGGCAGAGCTACGCGAGCTGCGGTGCGGTCGCGAACGTGGTGCCCGTGGATGTGACGGTGCCCGGTTGCCCGCCGCCGCCGCTGGAGATCATGCGAGGCATCCTGGCCGCCGTGCGGCGGCGCCGGTAAGGCCTACTTGTCCTCGTCGCCGCCACCGGGCAGCACGGCGCCGGCGGCCGCACCGACCACCTTGCCGGCGACCTTGGCGGTGCCCACCGCGGCATCCACCGCCAGCGAGCCGGCCGTGACCGCCAGCCCGGCGGCCGCGCCGGCGACGGTGATGACGGTGCAGCCGGACAGGACGGCGGCGGCCAGGCCCGCGAGGGCAGCGCGGAGAAGGTACTGCATGCGCACGAGCTTACCCGAGCAGCCTCGGCCGTCGCCTTGCTTTACATGGGCAGCGCGCTGCCGCCGCAACGCGTGCGCGCCGAATTACCGCACCCGCATCCCCGGCTGCGCGCCGGGCCAGGGGTTGAGCACGTAGATCCCGCCGGCCTTGTCCTCGGCGTGGCTCGCGGCCAGCACCATGCCCTCGCTCACGCCGAACTTCATCTTGCGCGGCGCGAGGTTGGCGACCATCACCGTCAGCTTGCCCACCAGCTCCTCAGGCTGGTAGGCCGAGGCGATGCCCGCGAACACGTTGCGGGTCTTGCCCTCGCCGATGTCGAGCGTCAGGCGCAGCAGCTTCTTCGCGCCCTCCACCGACTCGCAATTCACGATCTTCGCGATGCGCAGATCGACCTTGGTGAAGTCGTCGATCGTGATCTCGGGCGCAATTTCTTCCCCGCCCGGCTGTTCACTCCCTCCCCCTCCGGGGGAGGGCAGAGGTGGGGGCACTCCGGTGCCCGCTTCCGCCGGCGGCTCGAACAACGCATCCACCTGCTTCATGTCCACCCGTTGCATCAGATGCTTGTATTCCCCGACCTGGTGCCCCGCCCCCATGGGCTTCACCGCATTGCCCCACTCCAGCGACCCGCACCCCAGGAACTTCTCCGCCTCCCCCGCCAGCTCCGGCAGCACCGGCTTCAGGCAGGCCGTCATCACCTTGAACGCCTCCAGGCATTCCGAGCAGACCTTCGCCGCTTCCTCGCCCTTGCCTTCCTTCACCAGCTTCCACGGCGCCGCCGTGTCGAAGCGCGTGTTGACCTGGTCGGCGAAGGCCATCACCTCGCGCAGCGCCTTGCCGTATTCGCGGTTCTCGTACAGCTGCCTGACCGAGTCCACCAGCTCGCCCGCGCCCAGCGCCGCGAGGTCGCTGCCCACCAGCTTGCCGCCCGGCACGAACTTCACGGCGCGGCTGGCGATGTTGACGTACTTGCCGATCAGGTCGGCGTTCACGCGGGCCACGAAATCGTCCGGGTTGAAGTCCACGTCCTCCACCCGGCCATTGAGCTTGGCCGCGATGTAGTAGCGCAGCCACTCGGGGTTCATGCCCAGCGACAGGTACTTCAGCGGGTCGATGCCGGTGCCGCGGCTCTTGGACATCTTCTCGCCGCTCACGGTGATGAAGCCGTGCACGTTCACCTGGTCGGGCGTCTTGCGGTCGCTGAACTTCAGCATCGCCGGCCAGAACAGGGTGTGGAAGTACACGATGTCCTTGCCGATGAAGTGCACCTGCTCCACGGCCGGGTCGGAGATGTACTGCTCGAAGGTCGCGTCCGTGCGCGAGGCCGCGTGCCAGTGGTTCTTCGCCTGGCCGCGGTCGAAGTGGTTCTTCAGGCTGGCGAGGTAGCCGATCGGCGCGTCGAGCCAGACGTAGAAGTACTTGCCCGGCGCGTCGGGGATCTCGATGCCGAAGTAGGGCGCGTCGCGGCTGATGTCCCAGTCGGCCATGCCGGCCTCGAACCACTCGCCGGCTTTCTTCGCCACCTCGGGCTGCAGCTTGCCGTCCTGCGTCCAGGCCTTGAGGAACGCCACGACCTCGGGCTTGGAGAGCTGGAAGAAGTAGTGCTCGGAGCTGCGCAGCTCGGGCCGCGCGCCGGTGAGGGTGGAGTAGGGCTCGATCAGCTGCGTGGGCGTGTAGACGCTGCTGCAGACCTCGCAGGAGTCGCCGTACTGGTCCTTCGCATGGCACACCGGGCACTCGCCCTTGATGTAGCGGTCCGGCAGGAACATGCCCTTGACCGGGTCGTAGAACTGCTCGATCGTGCGCGTGGTGATCAGGCCGTTGGCCTTCAGGCGCTGGTAGATGCCCTGGGCCAGCTCGGTGTTTTCGGTGCTTTCCGTCGAATGCCAGTTGTCGAAGCGGATGTGGAAGCCGTCGAGGTACTGCTTGCGGCCCGCGGCGATCTCCGCCACGAAGCCCTGCGGCGTCTTGCCCGCCTTCTCGGCGGCGATCATGATCGGCGCGCCGTGCGCGTCGTCGGCCCCGACGAACTGCACCATGTTGCCCTGCATGCGCTGGTGCCGCACCCAGATGTCGGCCTGGATGTACTCCATGATGTGGCCGATGTGGAACTTGCCGTTCGCGTAGGGCAGGGCGGTCGTGACGAAGAGCTTGCGCTGGGGCATGAGGGTTTTCCTGGGGAACCGGGAATTCTATTCGGCGGCGGTCCCGTACACTGCCGGCATTACCGGAACACCAACCTCTATGGCCACCCAGGAACAGCTGCTCGCGGCCCTCGCGGGCGTCAAGGACCCGAACACGGGCAAGGATTTCGTCAGTACCAAGGCGTTGAAGAACGTGCACATCGAAGGCGGCGACGTCTCCTTCGAGGTCGAACTGGGCTACCCGGCCAGGAGCCAGGTGCCCGAACTTCGCCGCGCGCTGGTCGCGGCGGCGAAGTCGGCGCCGGGCGTGAGCAACGTCTCGGTGAACATCACGACCAAGGTCATCGCGCACTCGGTGCAGCGCGGCGTGCAGCTGATGCCCAACGTCAAGAACATCATCGCCATCGCCTCCGGCAAGGGCGGCGTGGGCAAGAGCACCACCGCGGCCAACCTCGCGCTGGCGCTCGCCGCCGAGGGCGCGACGGTGGGCGTGCTGGACGCCGACATCTACGGCCCCAGCCAGCCGATGATGCTGGGCATCTCGCGCCGCCCCGAAAGCGACGACGGCCAGACCATGGAGCCGCTGGAGAACCACGGCATCCAGGTGATGTCGATCGGCTTCCTCGTCAACCAGGACGAGGCGATGATCTGGCGCGGCCCGATGGCCACCCAGGCGCTGGAGCAGCTGCTGCGCCAGACCAACTGGAAGGACCTGGACTACCTGATCGTCGACATGCCCCCGGGCACCGGCGACATCCAGCTCACGCTGTCGCAGCGGGTGCCCATGACCGGCGCGGTGATCGTCACCACGCCGCAGGACATCGCTCTCATCGACGCCCGCAAGGCCGTGACCATGTTCGAGAAGGTCGGCGTGCCGATCCTGGGCGTGGTGGAGAACATGGCCGTGCACGTGTGCAGCAACTGCGGCCACGCCGAGCACATCTTCGGCGAGGGCGGCGGCAAGCGCTACGCGCAGGAAAAGGGCATCGACTACCTCGGCGCGCTGCCGCTGGCGATGCAGATCCGCGAGCAGGCCGACAGCGGCAAGCCGACCGTGGTGGCGGATCCGGACAGCGAGGCCGCCGGCATCTACCGCAGCGTGGCGCGCCAGGTGGCGATCAAGATCGCCTCGCGGGCCAAGGACTTCTCCTCGAAGTTCCCGACCATCACGGTCTCGAAGAACACCTGAGGTCCCGGCCGTGATCCAGCGCCCCGCCGCCGACGTCGCCGTGATCATGCGCAAGGTGCGCACGGCCAGCCGCTGGCAGGAATGGCGGTGGGAGCTGGAGGACGTGGTGGAGAACGAGGAGGCCTTCGGCACCGAGCCGCGCCTGCTGCACCGCGACGCGAACGGCGAGCGCTGGCTGCACCCGGCCTTGCGCGTGGAGCTGTTCCGGGACGACGCCGAGGGCTATTACCTGAACCTGTCCTCGCCGGCGCCCTGCTTCTTCGTGCTGTGGCGCATGGAGGAGGAGGCGAGCGTGGCCGACGAGCCCATCCCGCGGCCGCTGATCGTGAGCCTGAGCTACCACGACGCGGGCCGCTGGCTCGATGCGCAGGAGACGGTGGAGCAGGTGCCAGCGCCGCCCGACGTGATCGAGTGGGTGCGTGTCTTCGCCGAGGAGCACTACGTTCCGGAGCCCAAGAAGCGCAAGCGCCCCGAGAGCTTCCGCCGCCTGGAAGACCGCTTCGGCCAGCCGGCGTCGGTGAGCACGCTCAAGAAGTACGGCGGGGAGGACTGAGGTGGCGGACGGGTTCCTGGGGCGGTGGTCGAAGCGCAAGGAGGCGGTGCGCAAGGGGGAGGAGATTCCTCCTGAACCCGAACGCCGCGCGGAGGCGAAGACCGGAGTGCCCCCACCCCAACCCTCCCCCGGAGGGGGAGGGAGTGAAGGCAAGATACTCCCTCCCCCTCCGGGGGAGGGCGGGGGTGGGGGCACTCCGGAGCTCGACCCCGCACCGACGCTGGAACAAGCCCAGTCCCTCACCAAGGACTCCGACTTCACCCGCTTCACCAAACCCGACGTCGCCCCCGAAGTCCGCACCGCCGCCTTCAAGAAGCTCTTCGCCGACCCGCACTTCAACGTGATGGACGGGCTCGATGTCTACATCGACGACTACGGCAAGCCCGACCCCATCCCGCCCGAGATGCTGCGCAACCTCGCCAGCGCGAAGTTCCTGAAGCTCTTCGACGACGAGGAAGAAAAGAAGGAAGAAGCCGAAGCACCCGCCGCGGAACCGAGGGAAGTCGCGGATCAACCCCCCGCCGAAATCGTGGCACAGTCGGGCACACCGACGGAGCCAGCATTACCGCCGGCGAAAGACCATGCCGACCCTGATCTGCGACTGCAACAAGACGATGCCCCTGGACCCGAAGGCCCTGGGGCGCGCGCTCGATGAAGACCTGACGCTGCATTCCACGCTGTGCCGCCGCGAGGCGGGCGCGTTCCAGCAGGCCGTGAAGTCCGGCGCCGACGTCGTGGTGGCCTGCACCCAGGAAAGGCGCCTGTTCGGCGAACTGGGCCAGCAGACCGAAGGCGCCGTCTCCCCGATCCGCTTCGTCAACATCCGCGAAACCGGCGGCTGGAGCCGCGATGCGAAGGGCGCGATGCCCAAGATCGCGGCGCTGCTCGCCGCGGCCAGGCTGCCCGAGCCGGAGCCGGTCGCCACCGTCACCTACAAGAGCGAAGGCCGCCTGCTCGTGATCGGCCCGCTGGAGGACGCCGAGCGCTTCGCCTCGGTCGTGGGCGACGCGCTGGACGTCACCATCTTCTCGCGCGGCGGCAGCGGCGCGCAGGAGCGGCGCTTCCCCGTGGTCAGCGGCCGCGTCGAGAAGCTCACCGGCTGGCTGGGCGCGTTCCGGCTCGCGTGGTCGCAGGACAACCCGATCGACCTGGACCTGTGCACCCGCTGCAATGCCTGCGTCGCCGCCTGCCCGGAGCAGGCGATCGGCCTCGACTACCAGGTGGACCTCGACGCCTGCAAGAGCCACCGCGCCTGCGTGAAGGCCTGCGACGTGGCCGGCGCCATCGACTTCGCGCGCGCGCCGGTCGCCCACGAGGATGCGTACGACCTCGTGCTGGACCTGCGGCGCCAGCCCTCCTTCCTGCAGCACGCGCCGCCGCAAGGCTACTTCCACCTGCCCCCCGGCGAGGCGAACGGCCCGAAGGCGCTCGGCGTGGTGCTCAAGCTGCGCGAGCTGGTGGGTGAGTTCGAGAAGCCGAAGTTCATCGCGTACAAGCAGAAGCTGTGCGCCCACAGCCGCAACGAGCAGGTCGGCTGCAACGCCTGCATCGACATCTGCTCCGCCGAGGCCATCTCCAGCGAGAAGTCGCGCCAGCAGGTCAAGGTCAACGCCAGCCTGTGCGTGGGTTGCGGTGCCTGCACCACGGTGTGCCCCACCGGCGCCCTCACGTACGCCTATCCGCGCGCCGGCGAACAGGGCACGAAGATCCGCACGCTGCTGGCCACCTACGAGCGCGCCGGCGGCGCCGCCCCGGTGCTGCTGCTGCACAGCCAGGAACGCGGCCAGGCGCTGGTGGAGGAGCTCGGTCGCGCGGCCCGCGTGGGCGCCGCCGCGGGCGTGCCCGCGAACGTCATCCCGCTGGCGGTGTGGCATGTCGCCAGCACCGGCATCGACCTGTGGCTGACGGCGGTCGCCCAGGGCGCCGCGCATGTCGCGCTGCTCGCCACCAACGAGGAGGCGCCGCAGTACCTCGAAGCGCTCGAACAGCAGATGCAGGTCGCCCAGGCGATCCTCGAGGGTCTCGGCTACCAGGGCCGGCACTTCAGCCTGCTGCGCGGGCGCAGCGCGACGGATCTCGACCAGGAACTGCAGCTGGTGGCCCAGCGCCGCGGCGCGACGCCTCCCGCGCGCGCCCGCTTCGCCGTCTCCGGCGAGAAGCGCACCACGCTCGACCTCGCGCTGGACCACCTCGTCGAACACGCGGCGGCGAAGCCGGAGTCGATCGCGCTGCCCGCGGGCGCGCCCTTCGGCAGCATCGTCGTCGACAAGGACAAGTGCACGCTGTGCCTCAGCTGCGTGGGCGCCTGCCCTTCGAGCGCCCTGCAGGACAACCAGCAGGCGCCGCAGCTGCGCATGGTCGAGGGCAATTGCGTGCAGTGCGGACTGTGCGCGAAGACCTGCCCGGAAAAGGCCATCACGCTGCAGCCGCGGCTGCTGCTCTCGCCCGAGCGCAAGCAGTCGCGCGTGCTCAACGAGGCCCAGCCCTATGGCTGCATCCGCTGCGGCAAGCCGTTCGGCACGCTGCGCGGCATCGAAGCCATGATCGGCAAGCTGGCAGGCCACTCCATGTTCCAGGGCGAGGCCCTGCAACGCCTGAAGATGTGCGGCGACTGCCGCGTCATCGACATCTATTCTTCCACCGACGAAGCCCGCATCGGCGACCAATGACCAGCGAGCCCCTGCCCACCACCAGCGCGCTGGACGAGGAAACCGCGCGCGCCGAGATCTACGGCCTGCTTTCGCAGCTGTACTACGCGCCGCCGACAGCGCAGCTGCTGCAGGCGCTGCGCCTGGCGCCGACCGAGGCGCCGGCGCAGGGCGCCTTCCTCGAGGAGCCCTGGCGCGCGCTGGTGGGCGCCGCGCGCTCGTGCGAGGAGGCGGCGATCGCGCAGGAATACGACGCGCTGTTCGGCGGCGTGGGCAAGCCGGACGTCTACCTGTTCGGCTCGCACTACATCAGCGGCTTCCTCAACGACAAGCCGCTCGTGCGCCTGCGCGACATGCTGGCGCAACTGGGTCTCGGGCGCGATGAAGCCATCCTGGAAACCGAGGACCACATCGCCTACGAGCTCGAGGTGATGCGCTACCTGATCGCCGGCGACGACGTGGCGGTGGCCAACCTCACGAAGCAGCGCGAGTTCTTCACCGAACACCTGCATCCCTGGGTGAACGATTTGTGCAGTGCGATCACGGCGCATCCCAGGGCGCATTTCTATGCAGCGCTCGCGGAATTCACGCGCGCTTTCATGAACGTCGAAGCGCAAGGCTTCGACATGCTGGCGTAGCCCTCTCGTCTTAAGCAGTTTCCCTGCTGGCGATGTTTATTCCATCCACTCGTCGGCACGGCACCGTGCCGCGCGTGTCGTGCGCGCGTTGATTCCTGTCGGGCTCCTGTCATTGCGCGCGTGCTTCGCGTTTTCCCTGAGCGTACGAATCGTTTTGCAATTGCCGTGAACATGTCGCTCCACTACAGTTATGTGGAGAAGTTCATAAGAGAGCTTGAAGGAGACATCCATGTCCGACTCGCAGGCCAACAAACCGTCCCGCCGGGGATTCATGCTGGGAGCCGCCGTCGCCGGCGCTGCCACCGCGGCGGTGGTCACCATCCCCAGGTCCCCCGTTGCGGAGGCTCCCGTCGCCGAGGCGGAGCCACCCAAGCCAGAGGCCGGCGGCGGTTATCGCGTGACCGAACACGTCAAGCGTTACTACAAGAGCACGCTCGTCTAAATCGCTGGAGAGTTCCATGTTGCTGACCAAGAAGACGGGTGGCACCCAGGCTGCCCCGCGCTCGCCGTTCGTGCACAGCCTGCAGCGCGGGCTCGCCGCGGCGCTTCCGACGATGGACCGCCGCGCGTTCCTGCGCCGCTCCGGACTCGGCGTCGGCGTGGGCATCGCTGCCTCCTCGCTGACGCTGGTGAAGAAGGCCAAGGCCGCGGATGGCAAGGGCCCCGCGGTCGGTGACGGCCGGGTCGAGGTCAAGCGCACCGTCTGCACGCACTGCTCGGTGGGCTGCGCGATCGACGCGGTGGTGGAGAACGGCCTGTGGGTCCGCCAGGAGCCGGTCTTCGACTCGCCGATCAACCTGGGCGCGCACTGCGCCAAGGGTTCCGCCATCCGCGAGCACGGCCACGGCGAATTCCGCCTGCGCTACCCGATGAAGCTGGTCAACGGCAAGTACCAGCGCATCTCCTGGGACCAGGCGCTCGACGAGATCGCGGCCAAGGTGCAGGACCTGCGCAAGGCCAGCGGCCCCGAGTCGATCTTCTGGATCGGCTCGTCCAAGCACTCGAACGAGCAGTCCTACCTGATGCGCAAGTTCGTGAGCCTGTGGGGCAGCAACAACTGCGACCACCAGGCGCGCATCTGCCACTCGACCACGGTCGCCGGCGTCGCCAACACCTGGGGCTACGGCGCGATGACGAACTCGTACAACGACATGCAGAACAGCAAGGCTGCGTTGTACATCGGCTCCAACGCCGCCGAAGCGCACCCGGTCTCCATGCTGCACATGCTGCATGCCAAGGAGAGCGGCACCAAGATGATCGTCGTCGACCCGCGATTCACCCGCACGGCCGCCAAGTCCGACCAGTACATCCGCATCCGCTCCGGCTCCGACATCCCGTTCCTGTTCGGCGTGCTGTACCACGTGTTCAAGAACGGCTGGGAAGACAAGAAATACCTCAACGACCGCGTCTACGGCATGGACAAGGTGCGCGAGGACGTGCTGGCCAAGTGGACCCCCGACAAGGTGCAGGAAGCCTGCGGCGTGCCCGAAGCCGAGGTGTTCAAGGCGGCGCAGACGATGGCGATGAACCGGCCCTCCACCATCGTGTGGTGCATGGGCCAGACGCAGCACTCGATCGGCAACGCCATGGTGCGCGCCTCCTGCATCCTGCAGCTGGCGCTGGGCAACGTCGGCGTGTCCGGCGGCGGCGCCAACATCTTCCGCGGCCACGACAACGTGCAGGGCGCCACCGACGTCGGTCCCAACCCCGACTCGCTGCCCGGCTACTACGGCATCGCCGAAGGCTCCTGGAAGCACTTCGCCAACGTCTGGGGCGTCGATTTCGACTGGATCAAGAACCGCTTCCAGAACGCGACGATGATGACCAAGCCCGGCATGACCGTGTCGCGCTGGATCGACGGCGTGCTGGAGAAGAACGAGAACCTCGACCAGGATCCGAACCTGCGCGGCGTCTTCTACTGGGGCCATGCGCCCAACTCGCAGTCGCGCGGCCTGGAGATGAAGCGCGCGATGGACAAGCTGGACCTGCTGGTCGTCGTCGACCCGTATCCGTCCGCCACCGCCGCCATGGCGGCCATGCCCGGCGACCCGAAGGACCAGAACGTCAACCGCGCGGTCTACCTGTTGCCGGCGGCGACGCAGTTCGAGACCAGCGGCTCGGTGACGGCCTCCAACCGTTCGCTGCAGTGGCGCGAGAAGGTGATCGAGCCGCTGTGGGAAAGCCGCACGGACCACATGATCATGTACCAGCTGGCGCTCAAGCTCGGCTTCGGCCAGGAACTGGTCAAGAACTTCAAGATGCAGAAGGTCAAGGGCATGGACGAGCCCGTGCCCGAGGACATCCTGCGCGAGATGAACCGGTCGGTCTGGACCATCGGCTACACCGGCCAGAGTCCCGAGCGCCTGAAGGCGCACATGAGGAACATGGCCGCCTTCGACGTCAAGTCGCTCAAGTGCAAGGGCACGGTCAAGGACAAGGAAACCGGCTACGACCTCACGGGCGACTACTACGGCCTGCCGTGGCCCTGCTACGGCACGCCCGAACTCAAGCATCCGGGTTCGCCGAACCTGTACGACACGACCAAGCACGTGATGGATGGCGGCGGCTGCTTCCGCGCCAACTTCGGCGTCGAGAAGGACGGCGTGAACCTGCTGGCCGAGGACGGCTCCGCCCCGGTGGGCTGCGAGATCCAGACCGGCTATCCCGAGATCGACCACGTGTTCGTCAAGAAGCTGGGCTGGTGGGACGAGCTCACGCCGACCGAGCGCGCGGCGGCCGAGGGCAAGAACTGGAAGACCGACCCGTCCGGCGGCCTGATCCGCGTGGCGATGAAGAACCACGGCGTCCACCCCTTCGGCAACGCGAAGGCGCGCGCGCTGGTCTGGAACTTCCCGGACCCGATCCCGCAGCACCGCGAGGCGATCTACAGCACGCGGCCCGACCTGGTCGCCAAGTACCCGTCGCACGACGACAAGAAGGCCTTCTGGCGCCTGCCCACGCTGTACAAGACGCTGCAGCAGAAGAACATGCAGGACAAGCTCTATGAGAAGTTCCCGCTGATCCTGACATCGGGCCGCCTGACGGAATACGAAGGCGGCGGCGAGGAAACCCGGTCCAACCCCTGGCTGGCCGAGCTGCAGCAGGAAGCCTTCGTCGAGATCAACCCGCAGACGGCCACCGCCAAGGGCATCAAGCAGGGCGATCGCGTCTGGCTGCGCACGCCCACCGGCGCGCAGCTGAACGTGCAGGCGCTGGTGACGGAGCGCGTCGGGCCGGACACCGTCTGGATGCCGTTCCACTTCTCGGGCCGCTGGCAGGGCAACGACATGCTGGCGTACTACCCGAACGGGGCCGCACCGGTGGTCCGCGGCGAGGCGGTGAACACCGCCACGACCTACGGCTACGACAGCGTCACCATGATGCAAGAGACCAAGACGACCATCTGCAACATCGAGCGGGCGTAAACATGGCCCCCACGCTTTTCACTACGTGTAATTCGCTGCCCCCCGAGGGGGCGGAGCTTGCTTGGGGCGGCCCTGCGCTGCGCTCATAGGAGACCACGATGGCAAGAATGAAATTCATCTGTGACTCCGAGCGTTGCATCGAATGCAACAGCTGCGTCACGGCCTGCAAGAACGAGCACGAGGTGCCCTGGGGCGTGAACCGCCGCCGCGTGGTCACCTTGAACGACGGCGTGCCGGGCGAGCGCTCGATCTCGGTGGCGTGCATGCACTGCTCCGACGCGCCCTGCATGGCGGTGTGCCCGGTCAACTGCTTCTACCGCTCCGAGGAAGGCGTGGTGCTGCACGACAAGGACACCTGCATCGGCTGCGGCTACTGCAGCTACGCCTGCCCGTTCGGCGCGCCGCAGTTCCCCGCCGCCGGCACCTTTGGCGTGCGCGGCAAGATGGACAAGTGCACCTTCTGCGCCGGCGGCCCCGAGGCCAACGGCTCGCAGGCGGAGTTCGAGAAGTACGGCCGCAACCGGCTGGCCGAAGGCAAGCTGCCCGCCTGCGCCGAGATGTGCTCGACCAAGGCGCTGCTGGCCGGCGACGGCGACGTGGTGGCGGACATCTTCCGCAACCGCGTGCTCAAGCGCGGCAAGGGTGCCGAAGTGTGGGGCTGGGGCACCGCCTACGGCTCCAAGCAGGCCGGCCAACCGGGAGGTGCCAAGTCGTGATCAGAACCGTCCTTGCCGTGTCGCTCGCGGCGCTGGCCTTCGCCGGCTGCGCCGAGCGCGAACAGACCGCCGGCGGCATCAAGAGCGATGCCGCGCCTTTCAACGGCACCAACAAGCAGCCGCCCTTCACGGCAGCCGGCTGGAAGCCGGGCGACCGCGCCAACTGGGAACAGCAGCTGAAGGTCCGCACCGTCAATGGGCAGAACGACTATGTCAAGGTTCCTTGAGGTCCTCGCCGCGGGCGCCTTGACGCTGGCGCTGGCCGGCGGGGCGCTGGCGCAGTCCCAGGGCTCCACCCCGGCCGGCGGCGGTTTCACCGCCGCGCCGTCCGCGGGTGCGGCGGCCACGGGCAAGGTCGTGCCGGACGACATCCCGCCGGGCCAGGGCGCGGGTGTCCCCGGCATCCAGGGCCAGAACATCTTCGACGTGAAGCCCGAGGTCAAGCGCGACGCTTCCTCCGATCCGGGCTACATGCAGCAGAACAACGGCCAGCGCAACGCGGTGCAGCCGGGCAACAACGCGCCGATGTGGCGCGGCGTGCAGCAGGGCCGCGAGGGCTACAGCAGCCTGCCCAGGTCGCAGGCGCCGGAAGCCGGCGTCCTGATCCAGGAGCAGGTGCAGTACCCCGGTTCGCGCATGACCACCGCCGGCCAGGCCTGGCGCGAGACGCGCAACAACTGGATCATCCCGTACGGCGGCTCGCTGCTGCTGATCGTGCTGGTGGCGCTGGGGATCTTCTACTTCGCCAAGGGCCCGCTGGGACATTCCACGGTCGACAGCGGACCGCTGCGCATCGAGCGTTTCACGCCCTTCGAGCGGGCGGCCCACTGGCTCAACGCGATCGCCTTCGTGGTGCTGGGCCTCTCGGGCATCGTGATGGCCTTCGGCAAGTTCTTCCTGCTGCCGGTGATGGGGTTGACGCTGTTCGGCTACTTCACCTACCTGCTGAAGAACCTGCACAACTTCTTCGGCCCGCTGTTCGCCGTCTCGCTGGCGGTCATCATCGTGACCTTCATCCGCGACAACTTCCCGCAGAAGGGCGACCTGCGCTGGCTGCTGCGGATGGGCGGGCTGATGAGCGGCAACGAGCTGCCCTCGCACCGCTTCAACGCGATGGAGAAGGTGGTGTTCTGGCTGGGCACGCTGCTGCTGGGCATCATCGTGGTCGGTTCCGGCCTGGTGATGGACAAGCTGATCCCGAGCCTGGCCTACGACCGCCAGACCATGCAGGTGACCAACATGATCCACGCCTCGGCCGCCGCGCTGATGCTGGTGGTGCTGTTCGTGCACATCTACGTGGGCACCGTGGGCTTCAAGGGCGCCTACACGGCGATGCGCCACGGCTACGTCAACGACGCCTGGGCGCAGGAACACCACGCCTACTGGTACGAGGACATCAAGGCCGGCAAGGTCCCGGTGCAGCGCAGCAAGCCGCTGGTCGTCGTCGACGACACGCAGGGCGTGCGCACAGTCTGAGGAGCGAGAAGAACATGATCCGTCTGACGATGACCGCCATCGCCCTGGCCATGGCCGGGGCCGCCGTGGCCAAGCTGCCGGCGCCACAGCTCGACGAGGCCGCCAAGGCGAAGGCCGCGGAAGCGGCGGCCAGGACGGCCTGGCAGGGCAAGGTCGCCAACTACAAGCTGTGCCAGGTGCAGGACCGCATCGCGGCGAAGTACAAGTCCAGCCATCCGGTCGCCAAGGCGCCTGCGGCGGCGGCCCCCGGCACGCCCGCGGCCACGCCGGTCGCTGCGGCGCCGACGGCCCCTGCGCCGACGCCCACGGCAGCGGCCGCCCCTGCCGCCAAGGCGACGGCGCCGACGACGGCCAGCGCTTCCCAGGGCGGCAGCACCCCCGTCGGTACCGTGGCCGCGCCCAACGCGGTCACCACGCCACCCTGTGTCGACCCGGGTCCCTTCACCGCCGTTGCCGCTTTGCCGGCAGAGCAGAAGCCGCTGGAGGCCTCCGGCGCCCACTCGCCTGCGGCCACCGCGGCCAGCCCGCCGAGCGTGCGGGCGGAATCGGGCAGCATGACCTCCGGCAAGACCGGCGGCACGCCCAAGAAGTAGGGGCTCCCGCCTCGCGCCAAGGCCAGCCCATCGGGCTGGCCTTTGCATTTGCGGTAGCCTTGCCGGCATGACCCGCCCCGTGCTCACCGATGCCCGCGCGCCGCTCACCCGCAGCGTGCGGACCGTCAACGAATTCGGCGAGTCGGAGGAGATCTCGATCCCGGCCGAACGCGACCTGACCCTGTACGTCGACAAGCGCGAGCTGGTCACGCTGATGACGCTCGGCGCGCACCCCGAATGGCTGGTGCTGGGTTACCTGCGCAACCAGCGCCTGGTCGACTCGCCCGCCGCGATCGAATCGGTGACGGTGGACTGGGAGGTCAACGCCGCCGCCGTCAAGACCCGCGACGGCATCGAGCGCATCGAGGAACGCACCGCCCACCGCGTCGTCACCACCGGCTGCGGGCAGGGCAGCGTGTTCGGCCACATGATGGAGGAGATCGACAGCGCACCGCTGCCGCAGGCGCGCCTCACCCAGGCGCAGCTGTACGGCATCGTGAACGCGATCCGGCTGCAGGAAAGCACGTACAAGTCCGCCGGCTCGGTGCACGGCTGCGCGCTGTTCCGCGGCGAGGAGATGCTGCTGTTCGTGGAGGACGTCGGCCGCCACAACGCCATCGACACCATCGCCGGCTGGATGTGGCTGCGCGAGCAGGAGGCGGCGATCGCGCCCACGCCCGAGGAGCCCCTGGTGTTCTACACCACCGGGCGGCTGACCAGCGAGATGGTGATCAAGTCGGCGCAGATGCGGGTGGCGATCGTCGTCTCGCGCAGCGGCATCACGCAGATGGGATACGAGATCGCCGAGCGCATCGGGCTGTGCGCGATCGGGCGCGCCACCAACCGGCGCTTCCTCTGCTACACGGCCCCCGGGCGCCTCGTGCTGCAGCCGGAGCTCGCCGGCGCCCGCCTGCGCGCGGCGCCGTGAGCCTGCGCCGGCCGTTTGGCATGATGGACCCATGAACGACAACGCTGGCGGAAGCTCCGGCCTGCGCCACTGGCTGCGCGAAGGCGTGCGCGCAGCGTTCCTGCGCAGCCCGCGCCTCGGCGGCGCGCACGTGCGCCCGCGCGAGCTGCTGCTGCTGGCGCTGCTCTCGGTCGGTGTGGAGATCGCCCTCGGCCGGATGGAAATCGACGGTCCGGCCGACTTCAACCTGCGGGCCTGGCTCGCGCCCTTCTGGTCGGTCACGGCCATCCTCGCGCTGCTCTGGCCGCTGCTGGCCGGCCGCGCGGAAGAGGGCGAGCTGCCGCGCCCCGGCGCGGCCAGCTGGCTGGCGCTGTGGCTGGTGGCGGCGCTGGTGCCGGGCACGGTCTCGCAGTTGCTGGGCATCGCCCATGCGCATGGAATGCTGCCGCAGGTGCTGGACGCATCGGCCTTGTTCGCGTGGGGCAGCTATGCGTTGCTCTGGGCCTGGTCGATGGCGATCGTGGTGGTGCTGGGGCGCAGCTTCGGCCTGCGCCGCCGGCGGCTGGCGGCCCTGGTTGCCGGCCTGTTCCTGATCTTCGCGATCACCGCCGCGCAGTTTCCCGAGCGGCCGTGGGAGGCGCCGCAGTCCGTGGCCGTCGACGAGTCGCCCAAGCTGGTGCTGACGCAGGAAAGCTTCGAGCTGCAGCAGACCGTGTTCGAACGCGCCGTCGAATCGCTGGCTCCCGAGCGGCCGGGCGTGACCGACGTCTACGGGCTCGTGTTCGCGCCCTTCGCCGCCGAGGACGTGTTCCTGAAGGAAAGCGCCTTGGTGGCCGACGTGCTCGCGCAGCGCTTCGACGCCAGGGGCCGCGTGCTGCAGCTCGTGAACCACGTCGACACGGTGGAGTCCCTGCCCTGGGCCACCCCGCTGAACCTCAAGCGCGCCATCGACGCGCTGGCCCGGCGCATGGACCGCGAGCACGACCTCCTTGTGATCTACCTGACCTCGCATGGCGCGCGCGACTTCCAGCTGGCCGCCGCGCACCCGCCGCTGAGCGTCGACGCGATCAGCCCTGGCGAGCTGCGCGTGGCGCTCGACGAGGCGGGCATCCGCAACCGCGTGATCGTGATTTCCGCCTGTTATTCGGGCGGCTGGGTGGGCCCGCTGGCGGGCCACACCACGCTCGTCATGACGGCGGCGGACGGCGACCACACCTCCTATGGCTGCGGGCGGGCCTCGGACCTCACCTATTTCGGCCGCGCGGTGTTCGACGAGCAGCTGCGGCGCACCTACTCCTTCGAGCAGGCCTTCGCCGCCGCCGTGCCGCTGATCCGGCAGCGCGAGGAAGAGGCCGGCAAGCCCGATGGCTTCTCCAACCCGCAGATCAGCGTGGGCGAGGGCATCAAGCCGTTGCTGCAGGCGCTGGAGTCGCGCCTGGCCGCGACCGCGCCGACACCGCGTCCGTGACGCGACAACCTCCAGGACTTACCTAGTGGCATTCCATTCCGCCTGGTCGCTCGGCTGGCGCACCCTGTGGCGCGACCTGCGCGGCGGCGAGCTGCGCCTGCTGATCGTGGCCGTGACCCTCGCGGTGGCGGCGCTCACCGCCGTGGGCTTCTTCGCCGACCGCCTGAAGACGGGGCTCGAGCGCGATGCGCGCCAGCTCCTGGGCGGCGACGCGGTGGTGGTGAGCGATCAGCCCACGCCCGCGCAGTTCGACCGGCAGGCGCGCAGCCTGGGCCTGCGCAGCGTCACGACGCTGGTGTTCCCCTCGATGGCGCGCGCGCCGGATGCGCAGGGCGGTGGCAGCCGCCTCGTCGCGCTGAAGGCGGTGCCGACCGGTTATCCGCTGCGGGGCCGGCTGCAGGTCGCGCAGGACGCCGAAGGCCCCGGCAGCCCCACCTCCGAGGTGCCCAGGCGCGGCGAAGCGTGGGTCGATCCGGCGCTGCTGGAGGCCCTGGGCCTCGCCGTCGGGGACCCGCTGCTGCTGGGCGACTCGCAGCTGCGCATCACGCGCGTGATCACGCTGGAGCCGGACCGCGGGGCGGGCTTCCTGAGCTTCGCACCGCGCGTGATGATCCACGTCGACGACCTGCCCGCCACGCGCCTGGTGCAGCCGGCCAGCCGTGTCGGCTGGCGCTTCGCCGTCGCGGGTGAGGACCCGCGCGCGGTGGCGCGCTTTTCCGACTGGGCGGTGGCGGAAGCGCGTCGCCCCGAAGTGCGCGGCGTGCGCGTCGAATCGCTCGAAGGCGGACGGCCCGAGATGCGCCAGACGCTCGATCGCGCGGAGAAATTCCTGAACCTCGTGGCGCTGCTGGCCGCGCTCCTGAGCGCGGTGGCGGTGGCGCTGGCCGCGCGCGGCTTCGCCAGCCGGCACCTGGACGACTGCGCGATGCTGCGCGTGCTGGGCCAGAGCCAGCGCACCATCGCCGGCAGCTATGCCTTCGAATTCACCCTCGTGGGCGTGTTCGCCAGCCTGCTGGGCGTGGCGATCGGCTTCGCGGTGCACTTCGTGTTCGTCGCGATGCTGGGCGGCCTGGTGGAAGGCCGGCTGCCGGCCCCCGGCATATGGCCGGTGCTGTTCGGGCTCGGCATGGGGCTCACGCTGCTGTTCGCCTTCGGGCTGCCGCCGGTGCTGCAACTGGCGCAGGTGCCGGCGCTGCGCGTGATCCGCCGCGACGTCGGCAACCTGAAGCCCGCATCGCTGCTGGTGCTGGGCATCGGCGTGGCCGGCTTCGCCGCGCTGCTGTTGGCCGCGAGCAGCGACGTGAAGCTGGGGGGCATCGCCGTGGGTGGTTTTGCGGGCGCGGTGCTGGTGTTCGCGGGCCTGAGCTGGGTGGCGGTGAAACTGCTCAAGCGCGTGGTCAGCGAGGCGACGGCCCCGCGCTGGCTCGTGCTGGCCACGCGGCAGATCGGCGCGCGTCCGGCCTATGCGGTCGTGCAGAGCAGCGCGCTGGCCGTGGGCCTGCTCGCCCTGGTGCTGCTGGTGCTGCTGCGCACCGACCTGATCGCGAGCTGGCGCCAGGCCACGCCGGCGGACGCGCCGAACCGCTTCGTGATCAACGTGATGCCCGAGCAGGGCGAGGCCTTCCTCGCGCGCCTGCGCGGCGCGGGCGTGCAGCGGCTGGACTGGTACCCCATGTTCCGCGGCCGGCTGGTGGCCGTGAACGGCAGCGCGATCTCGCCGGATCGCTACCCCGAGGATCGCGCGCGCAGGCTCCTCGATCGCGAGTTCAACCTGTCGTTCGCCGCGCAGCAGCCGGCGCACAACCAGCTGGTCGCGGGCCGGTGGGTGCCGGAGGAGCAGGGCACGGTGAGCGTGGAAGAGGGGCTGGCCACCACGCTGGGCCTGCGGCTCGGGGACACGCTGCGCTTCGACATCGCGGGCACCATGAGCGAGGCGCGCATCACCTCGCTGCGCAAGGTGGACTGGTCCTCCATGCGCGCGAACTTCTTCGTCATGTACCCCGTGAGCGCGCTGCCCGGCGTGCCGGTCACCTACATGGGCGCCTTCCGCGCGCCTGAACGCAAGGGCTTCGACAACGCGCTGGTGCGCGAATTCCCCAACATCACCGACGTGGACATGACGGCCACGCTGAACCAGGTGCAGGACGTCCTCGACAAGGTGATCCGCGCGGTGGAGTTCCTGTTCGGGTTCACGCTGGCGGCGGGCGTGGTGGTGCTGTTCGCCGCCGTCACGGCCACGCGCGAGGAGCGGGCGCGCGAGTTCGCGATCATGCGGGCGGTGGGCGCGCGCGGCTCGCTGCTGAGGCAGGTGCAGCGCGCGGAGCTGGTGGGGATCGGCCTGCTGGCGGGCTTCCTCGCCAGCGTGGTCGCCTCCATCGTCGGCTGGGCGCTGGCGAAGTACGCGTTCGACTTCACGTGGACGGCTTCGCCCTTCGTGCCGCTGGTCGGCGCGGCCGCGGGCGCGGTGCTGGCGCTGGCGGCGGGCTGGTGGGGTTTGCGCGGCGTGCTGAGCCGCCCCGTCGTGGAAACCTTGCGCAAGGCGGCCGAATAGCGTTCTTGGGACAATCGCCGCGATGGAGACCCAAGACAAGCCGCCGCACGACACCCCCTTCGCGTGGATCGGCGGCGAGGAGAAGGTGCAGGCCCTCGTCGACCGCTTCTACGACCTGATGGACCTGGAGCCGAAGTACGCCGAATTGCGTGCCGCGCACGGCACCGAGCTGGAGCGGGCGCGGCAGAACCTGTTCTGGTACCTGTGCGGCTGGCTCGGCGGCCCGCCGCACTACACGGACCGCTTCGGCCATCCGCGCCTGCGGATGCGGCACATGCCGTTCAAGATCGGGGTGGTGGAGCGCGATCAGTGGCTGGCGTGCATGGACGAAGCGATGGGCGACGTGGGGGTCGACGAGGCGCTGCGGGCGCGACTGCGGCAGGCCTTCTTCCAGACGGCAGACTGGATGCGGAACACGCCGGGCTGACAGCCGGGGACGTAGGCTGGCGGTGAGCCTTGCGAACCCCAGCGATCAGCGAGCGCTTCGAAGCTGGGTTCCGGCGCAGCGAAGCTGGGGTTCCGGCGCTTCGCGCCTCCACCACCAGCCTACATTGCGCGCCTACGCCCCCGGTTTCAACAACACCACCACCGCCCCCGCCCCACCCTCGTCCCCCCGCGCCTGCACGAACGCCAGCACCTCGTTCTTCTGCACCAGCCAGCTGTGCACCTTGCCTTTGAGCACGGGCGTCTTGCCCGGTGAGCCCAGGCCCTTGCCGTGCACCACGCGCACGCAGCGCAGCCCCTGGCGCATGGCCTCGCGCAGGAAGCCCGCCAGCGCCTCGCGGGCGTCCTCGGTGCGGAACCCGTGCAGGTCGATCTCGGACTGGATGCTCCACTCGCCGCGACGCAGCTTGCGGGCGACGTCGATGCCGATGCCGGGGCGGCGGAAGCTCAGGGCGTCGTCCACCTCCAGCAGCGTGGAGGCGTCGAATTCGTCGCTGATCGCCTCCTTCAGCACCCGCTGGTCATCGAGCTGGCGCTGCGCCGGAATCGGCGCGACGGGCTCCGGCGGGTGATGCACGCGGCCATGCGTGCGCAACTTCTGCACCGGGCCGGCGGCGCGCTGGAACAGGCTCTTGTCCGCATCGGTGCGCTTCTGCGCTTCGGCCCGCACGGCGGCCTCCTCCCGCGCGATGCGCTCCCGCTCCGCGATCTTCTGCTTGATTCCGTGCAGGTCCTGCAACGACTTCGATTTCAAAATGGAGCCCCCACGCTGGTCACTTCGTGTACTGCGCTGCCCCCCGAGGGGGCCTTCGCGTCCTGGGGCGGCCCGGCGACGCTCATATCAATCCCTTCTCCGCCATCGACAACGCCTGCCCCGGCGCGACGATGACGTGGTCCAGCACCCGCACGTCCACCAGCGCCAGCGCCGCCTTCAGCGTCTGCGTGAGCGCCTCGTCCGCGCGCGAGGGCTGCACCGTCCCGCTCGGATGGTTGTGCGCCAGCACGATCGCCGCGGCGTGGTGCTGCAGCGATTTCAGCACGACTTCGCGCGGGTACACGCTGGTCTGAGTCAGCGTGCCGCGGAAGAGTTCTTCCATCGCGATCAGGCGATTCTGCGCGTCGAGGAACAAGGCGGCGAACACTTCGTGGGCCCGCCGCGCCAGGTGCAGCTGCAGGTAATTCTTCACGGCGTCCGGCGAACCGAACACCTCGCGGGCGCGCAGTTGCTCGGAAACGGCGCGGCGCGCCAGTTCCAGCACGGCGATCAGCTCCGAGCGCTTGGCCGGGCCGCCCAGGCCATGGACCTTGCGCAATTCCTCGCTGCCGGCGTGCAGCAGGCCGGCGAGGCCGCCGAAGCGCAGCAGCACGTCTTCCGCCATGTGCAGCACGCCGCGGCCGGCGGTGCCGGTGCGCAGCAGCAGGGCCAGCAGCTCGGTATCGCTCAGCGCGGCCGCCCCGCGGGCCAGCAGCTTTTCGCGCGGGCGGGCGTCCGCCGGGAGGTCTTTGAGCGCCATCTTCGTGCCCCTGGTCCCGACTTCCTAGAATGGAGGGCCAGTTTATCGGGACTTCCATGGCCTCCTCCACGCCCCGGGTGCATCCGGGCTCCTTCCTCACGCTGCACTACCGGCTCGCGGGCCCCTCGGGCGACATCATCAACACCTTCGACGGCAAGCCCTCGACGCTGACACTGGGCAACAGCGAGCTTTCCCCCGCCATCGAGCAGCGCCTGCTGGACCTGGAAGAGGGGACCCGCACGCAGTTCGAGATCCCCGCCGGCGAGGCCTTCGGCGAGCGCAACCCGGAAATGGTGCGCTGGATTCCACGCAAACTGCTGGTGCAAGTAGGCGACCCGCATGCCAAATATTCCGTGGGCGACGTGGTGAAATTTCCCACCCCGGACGGCGCCGGCCGGTATGCGGGCGCGGTGAAAGAGCTCGGCGCCGACGCGGACGGCGATGGCCACCCCGACGAGGTCCTGCTGGATTTCAACCATCCGCTGGCGGGTGAGCCGGTCACCTTCGAAGTGCAGCTGATCGGGGTGATCTGACGTGGCCGCCCCCCAGGAAATCCTGCTGGCCGAACCGCGCGGCTTCTGCGCCGGCGTCGACCGCGCCATCGAGATCGTCGAACGGGCGCTGGCCCGCTTCGGCGCGCCGATCTACGTGCGCCACGAGATCGTGCACAACACCTTCGTCGTCAACGACCTGAAGTCCAAGGGCGCGATCTTCATCGAGGACCTCGACGAAGTCCCGCCGGGCGCCACGCTGGTCTTCTCCGCCCACGGCGTGAGCAAGGCGGTGCAGGCCGAGGCGGCGGCGCGCGGCTTCCACGTCTTCGACGCCACCTGCCCGCTCGTGAGCAAGGTCCACATCGAGGTGGCCAAGCTCGCCAAGGAGGGCTACGAGTTCATCATGATCGGCCACAAGGGCCATCCCGAGGTGGAAGGCACCATGGGCCAGCTCGATCACGGCATCCACCTGGTGGAGGGCGTGGCCGACGTGGCGAAGGTGCAGCCGGCGCAGGCCGAGCGCCTGGCCGTGGTCACGCAGACCACGCTGTCGGTGGACGACGCGGCGGAGATCATGGCGGCCGTGAAGGAGCGCTTCCCCACCATCCGGCAGCCCAAGCAGCAGGACATCTGCTACGCCACGCAGAACCGGCAGGACGCCGTGAAGATGCTCTCGCGGAGCGTGGACGTGGTGATCGTGGTGGGCAGCCCGACCAGCTCCAACAGCAACCGCCTGGCGGAGCTGGCGCGCAAGCTGGGCGTGCCCAGCTACATGGTGGACCATCCGAGCGAGCTGAAGGCCGAGTGGCTGCAGGGCAAGACGCGGGTGGGCCTCACGGCCGGCGCCTCGGCGCCGGAGGTGCTGGTGGAGCAGGTCATCGCGCGCATCAAGGAGATGGGCGCGGTGGCGGTGCGCAAGATGGACGGCATCGTCGAGACCGTGAAGTTCCCGCTGCCCAAGGGCCTGAAGCAGTAAACGCCGCTACAGTGCCGCCCATGGACCGGCACGTCATCGCAGCGGCCGCCGCGCGTTTTCGCGCCGACGGCCGCAATTTCATCCGCCGCACGCCCCTGTGGCAGCTTCCCGGGGCCGCGCTCGGCGTCGACTGCGCCGAGGTCTGGCTCAAGCTCGAACAGCTGCAGGTCTCCGGCAGTTTCAAGGCGCGCGGCATGTACAACCGCCTGCTCGCCAACCCCATTCCGGCCGCCGGCGTGATCGTCGCATCGGGCGGCAACGCCGGCATCGCCACGGCCGCGGCGGCGCGAGCCCTCGGCGTGAAGTGCGAGGTGTTCGTGCCCACCGTCAGCAGCGCGGCCAAGCAGCAGAAGTTGCGCGAGCTGGGCGCGCAGGTCGTCGTCACGGGCGCCGTGTATGCGGAAGCGCTGGAGGCCTGCCTGGCGCGGCAGCGCGAGACGGGCGCCCTGCTCACGCATGCCTACGACCAGCCGGAGGTGGTGGCGGGCGCGGGCACGATCGCGATGGAGATCGAGGAGCAGGGCGGCCGCACGCCGGACGCCGTGCTGGTGAGCGTGGGCGGCGGCGGCCTCATCGCCGGCATCGCCGCCTGGTTCGCGCAGCGCAGCCGCGTGATCGCGCTGGAGCCCGAGCTCGCGCCCACGCTGTACCGCGCCCGGGCCGCTGGAGAACCCGAGGACGTGGCCGTGAGCGGCATCGCGGCCGATTCGCTGGGCGCGCGGCGTGTCGGCGCGATCGCGTGGGACATCGCGGCGCGGCATGTGGCCGATGCGCTGTTGCTGCGGGATGAAGCGATCCGGGCGGCGCAGCTTGCACTGTGGAAGGAGTTCAAGCTGGCGGTGGAACCGGCGGCGGCGCTGGGTTTGGCGGCGTTGCAGACGCGGGCGCATGTGCCGCGCAGGGGGGAGACGGTGGCGCTGATTCTCTGCGGCGCGAACCTGGATCCGGGGACGCTCTCCTGATGTGCGCGCTGGGGCCGGTAGGCTGGCGCTGACGCGCGCCAGCGCCGGAAGCCCAGCGCTTCGCTGCGCTCGCGCCTCGCTGGGCTTCGCGCGCTGACGCGGCTCAGCGCCAGCCTACGTGCAATGCCCAAGTCAAGGCGCGCAACTCACCATCCACCCCACCCCGAACCGATCCTGCAGCATCCCCATCGCCGCCCCCCAGAACTTCGGCGCGAGCGGCATGCGCACCTGCCCGCCTGCGGCCAGCGCGTCGAAGATGCGCTCCGCCCGCTGCTTGTCCTCCCCGAGGTCCAGCGACAGCGTGATGCCGCTGAACGCGGGCTTCGCGGCGCCCGGCAGGCCGTCGCTCGCGAGGATGCGCGTGCCGTCCGCTTCCAGTTCGGCGTGCAGCACCTTGTCCTTCCATTCCGGCGGCAGCTTGGGGGTGTCGAGCGGCGAGCCCGCGTAGCGGTTCAGCGCGACGATGCGCCCGCCGAGGCAGCGGCCATAGAAGGACAGCGCTTCCTCGCAGCGGCCGCCGAAGGACAGGTAGGGTTCGATCCGCATGGTGGCTTCTCCCGGGAGTTCGTCCGATGGTACGCAGGCAGCCGAATAAAATGCCCCGATGCTCGACGTCAACCTGCTCCGCAAAGACCTGAACACGGTGATCGCGCGCCTGCAAGCGCGCAAGTCCCCGCAGCCCTTCCTCGATGTCGAAGCCTTCCAGAAGCTCGAGGCCGAGCGCAAGACCATCCAGACGCGCACCGAGGAGCTGCAGGCCCGGCGCAACCAGCTGTCCAAGCAGATCGGCCAGCTCAAGTCCAAGGGCCAGTCCGCCGATGCCGTGATGGCCGAGGTGGCGCAGCTCAAGGTGGAGCTGGACCAGTCCGCGGCCCGGCTGGACCAGATCCAGCCCGAGATGCAGGCGCTGCTGCTGGCCGTGCCCAACCTGCCGCACGAGAGCGTGCCGGTGGGCGCCGACGAGGCCGGCAACGTCGAAGTGCGCCGCTGGGGCACCCCGCGCCAGTTCGATTTCAAGGTCAAGGACCACGTCGACCTCGGCGAGCCGCTGGGCCTGGACTTCGCCACGGGCGTGAAGCTCGCCGGCGCGCGCTTCACCGTGATGAAGGGGCAGATCGCCCGCCTGCATCGTGCGCTCGCGCAGTTCATGCTCGATACGCAGACGCAGGAGCACGGCTACACCGAGTGCTACACGCCCTACATCGCCAACGAGGCGACGCTGCGCGGCACGGGCCAGCTGCCCAAGTTCGAGGCCGACCTGTTCGCGGTGAGCAAGGGCGGCCAGGATGGCCTGGGCGACGAGGAGCAGCAGGCGCTGTACCTGATCCCGACCAGCGAGGTGACGCTGACGAACTTCGTGCGCGACGAGATCCTCGCCGAGGCGCAGCTGCCCGTGAAGCTCACGGCGCACACGCCGTGCTTCCGCTCCGAAGCGGGCAGCGCCGGGCGCGACACCCGCGGCATGATCCGGCAGCACCAGTTCGACAAGGTGGAGATGGTGCAGGTGGTGCACCCCGAGAAGAGCTACGAAGCGCTCGAGGAGATGACCGGCAACGCCGAGGCTATCCTGCAGAAGCTGGACCTGCCGTACCGCGTGGTGCTGCTGTGCTCGGGCGACATGGGCTTCGGCGCCGCCAAGACGTACGACCTCGAGGTCTGGCTGCCGGCGCAGGACACCTACCGCGAGATCAGCTCGGTCTCGAACTGCGAGGCCTTCCAGGCGCGCCGGCTGCAGGCCCGGTTCAGGAACGCGCAGGGCAAGAACGAGCTGGTGCACACCCTCAACGGATCGGGCCTGGCGGTGGGGCGCACGCTGGTCGCCGTCCTTGAGAACTACCAGAACGCGGATGGCAGCGTGACGGTGCCGCAGGCGCTGCGCCCGTACCTGGGCGGCCTGGAACGTCTTGTTGCCTGACTTTGCGCGCGCAACACCGCGCAAGGCCGTCAGCCGACAAGGCTCAACGGCAGGCGCCTACACGTCGGTAGGCGGCCCTTGAACACCATGCAGGCTCGCGGGCGCATCGACCCGCGCAGCTGTATGACAAGGAGCCCGCACATGGCCAAGTTCTTCTTCAAGGCGGCATTCGCCGCTTCCGCCCTGGTCCTCGCCTCGCAGGCGATGGCCCAGATCGTCCTCTACGAGCGCGAAGGGTTCCGCGGCCACTCCGTGGTGGTCAATGGCGAGGTGCGCAACGTCGAGCGGCGCGCGCTGGGCGACACCGCTGCCTCGGTGGTGGTCGAGCGTGGCCGCTGGGAAGTGTGCGAGCAGCCGCGCTTCCAGGGCCGCTGCGCGGTGCTGCGCCGGGGCAACTACCCCGACCTGCGCGGCACCGGGCTGCAGTGGAACATCGCGTCGATCCGGCCGGCCCGCGAAGGCCGCCGCTACGAGTTCGAACCGCAGGCCGCCGCCGGCGGCGACTATGCCTATCGCCGGCGCGCCAGCGAGCGCGTCCAGGAGGTGCCGATCCGCGACGTGCGCGCGATCATGGGCGCGGCCAACCAGCGCTGCTGGGTGGAGCGGCAGGCCGTCCCCGCCGCCAACGTGAACGCCAATGCCAACGCCAACGTGGGTGGTGCGGTGCTCGGCGCGGTCGTGGGCGGCATCCTGGGCCACCAGGTCGGCGCCGGCAGCGGCCGGGATGCGGCGACGGGCGTCGGCGCCGTGGCGGGCGCCGTGGTGGGGAGCAACGTGGCGGGGCGCAACGCCGCGCCGGGTTATGCGACCCAGGATGTCCAGCGTTGCGAGACCGTGCAGGGCGCGCCCGCGTACTACGAGGTGACCTACAACTACCGCGGCACGCCGCACACCGTGCAGATGAGCGCACCGCCCGCGGGCAACACGATCATCGTCAACGAGCGCGGCGAACCGCGGATGTAGGCACGGCGGGGCGGTTCGCGCGCTGGTGCTAAAATCGCCGGCTTCGCACCACGCGAACCGAAATCCAGGAGCGGTGGCAGAGTGGTCGAATGCGCCGGACTCGAAATCCGGTATACGGTTTCACCGTATCGAGGGTTCGAATCCCTCCTGCTCCGCCAGGACGCAAGTCCAGAGAGGTCCACAGAGTCCTCTCCAACAGCAAGAAGCCTTGAGCAATCAAGGCTTTTTGCTTTTCCGCGTCCGGGAACCGCGGCCCGCTCGCCGCGGCGAGGTTCAGGAGATGATCGGGACCTCCGGAGCCGAAATCGGGGGCGCTTGCGGAGGCGAAGAGGAAACCGGCGGCGGCGGTTCGACGTCGGATGCACCGACGGCCCGCCCTTGACCAAGAGAGTACACCCATGAAGGTCGCACTGCTGGGCGCCGGCCACATCGGCCAGCGCATCGCCCGCCTGCTGCACGCGAGCGGCGACTACCAGGTCACCGTCTTCGACCAGAACGCCCGCGCGCTGGCGGAGCTGGCAGCCGAGGGCATGGACACGCAAGCGGTGGGCGAATCGATCGAGGCGATCGCGCTGTCCCTGGCAGGCCAGCAGATCGTGGTCAACGCGCTGCCCTACCACCTCGCGATTTCCGCGGCGCGCATGGCGCTGCAGGCCGGCTGCCATTACTTCGACCTGACCGAAGACGTCGCCGCGACCAAGGAGATCAAGCACATGGCCGCGGACGCGCGCACGGTGTTCATGCCGCAGTGCGGCCTGGCGCCAGGCTTCATCGGGATCGTGGCCCACCATCTGACCCAGTCCTTCGACACCCTGCAGGAAGTGAAGATGCGCGTCGGTGCCTTGCCCGAGTTCCCCACCAACGCACTGAAGTACAACCTCACGTGGAGCGTGGACGGCCTGATCAACGAGTACTGCCATCCCTGCGAGGCGATTCGCGACGGCAAGGCCATCGAGGTCCTGCCGCTCGAGGGGCTGGAGCATTTCTCGGTGGACGGCATCGAGTACGAGGCGTTCAACACCTCCGGCGGGCTCGGCACGCTGTGCGAAACGCTGGAAGGGCGCGTGCGCAACCTCGACTACAAGACGGTGCGCTACCCCGGCCACCGCAACCTCATGCAGTTCCTGCTGCGCGAGCTGCAGCTGCATTCGGACCAGGAGACGCTCAAGGACATGCTGCGCCGCTCGATGCCGGCCACGATGCAGGACGTGGTGCTCGTGTTCGTCACCGTCTCGGGCATGAAGAAGGGATCGTTCCTGCAGGAGGTGTTCGCGCGCAAGATCTTCGCCGAGCGCTCCGGCGATCGCCAGCTCTCCGCGATCCAGATCACGACCGCCGCCGGCATCTGCGCGGCGGTGGACCTGTTGCGCGAGGGGAAACTGCCCACCTCAGGCTTCATCCCGCAGGAGCGCGTGCGCCTGCCGGATTTCCTGGCGAACCGGTTCGGCAAGGCCTATGAGAAGGCGCGCCAGGTCCACACGATTTCCTGAAGCCGGCGCGGCACGCTAGCGCGGCGCCCGCCGCGCCGCCTTCAGCACGTCCGCGATCAGGAAGGCGAGTTCCAGGCTCTGCGAGCCGTTCAGCCGCGGGTCGCAGGCGCTGCGATACCGCTCGCCCAGGGTCGCATCGCTGACGGCCTGGGCGCCGCCGCGGCACTCGGTCACGTCCTGGCCGGTCATCTCGAAATGCAGGCCCCCCGGATAGGTGCCCTCCTGCGCGTGCGCGGCGAAGAAGCCGCGCACCTCCTGCAGGATGCGCTCGAAGTCGCGCGTCTTGTAGCCGTTGGACGAGGTCACGGTGTTGCCGTGCATCGGGTCGCAGCACCACACCGGCGCGCGGCCCGCATCGCGCACGGCGCGCAACAGGGGCGGCAGCGCCTGCGCCACCTTGTCGCTGCCCATGCGCGCGATCAGCACGATGCGTCCGGGCTCCTGCAGCGGATCGAGGATCTCGAGCAGCCGCAGCACGTCGTCGGGCCGGGCGGTGGGGCCGAGCTTCACGCCCACGGGGTTGCGCACACCCCGCAGGTATTCGACGTGCGCGCCTTCCACGGCGCGCGTGCGCTCGCCCAGCCACAGCAGGTGTGCCGAGCCGCCGTACCAGCGCTGTTCGCGCGCGTCCAGGCGCGTCAGCGCCTGCTCGTAGTGCAGGTGCAAGGCCTCGTGCGAGGTGTAGAACTCCACCGCATGGAGCTGGGGCGCGCGGGCGGCGTCGAAGCCGCAGGCCTGCATGAAGGCGAGCGACTGCGTGATGCGGTCGGCGAGTTCCTCGAAACGCTCGCCCTGCGGGCTCGAGCGCACGAAGTCGGCCGTCCAGCGATGCACCTCGTGCAGGTCGGCGAAGCCGCCTTGCGCGAGCGCGCGCAGCAGGTTCAGCGTGGCTGCCGAGTGCGAATAGGCCGTCAGCAGGCGGGCCGGGTCCGGCTGGCGGGCGGCGGCGCTGAATTCGCTGCCGTTGACGATGTCGCCGCGGTAGGAAGGCAGCGTGATGCCGCCGGCCGTCTCCGTGTCGGAGGAGCGCGGCTTGGCGAACTGGCCGGCGATGCGTCCCACCTTCACCACCGGGCAGGCCGCCGCGTAGGTGAGCACCACCGCCATCTGGAGGATCACGCGGAACGTGGATTCGACCGGCTGCTCGCCGAGTTCGTCGAAGCTCTCCGCGCAATCGCCGCCCTGCAGCAGGAAGGCCTCGCCGCGCCCCACGGCCGCCAGGCGCTGGCGCAGCTGCGAGATCTCGCCGGGGAAGATGAGGGAGGGCAGGGCGGCCAGCCGGCGTTCGGCGGCCGCGAGCGACTGCGCGTCGGGATACGCGGGAAGCTGCAGGGCGGGCCGATCGCGCCACGAGGAGGGTTGCCAGGGATCCATGGACGGCATCGTAATGCCGCGGGCGGGCGAAGCCATTGACGGGCTTCAGCCCGAAAAGCGTTCGAACACCAGCCCCCGCAACCACTGGTTGCCCGGCTCCCGGTGGTTCCTCGCGTGCCAGAACACGTTGATCGCCACCTGCGGCAGCTCCACCGGATGCGGCACCGCCACCAGGTCGAAGGGCTCGAGCATCCGTTCGGCAAAGCGCTGGGGCACCGTCGACACCAGGTCCGTGGCCTGCAGGATGTGCCCCACGGCCACGAAGTGCGGCACCGTCAGTGCGATGCGGCGGGCGACGCTCTTGCGCTTCATGATCTCGTCCACCTTCCCGTGCCCCGTGCCGGCGGACACGACGACGAGGTGCTCGGCGTCGCTGAACTCCGCCAGCGAGATCTTCTTCTTGTCGAGCCTGTGCCCCTTGCGCATCAGGCAGACATAGCGCTGCGCGAACAGGCGCCGCTGGAAGAAGCCGCCCTTCAATCCGGGGATGAGGCCGATGGCCAGGTCCACCTTGCCCGCTTCCATGTCGTCGCGCAGGTTGCCTGTGCTCCTGTGCGTGGTGATGCCCACCCCCGGCGCCTGCTGGCGCAGCAGGTCCATCAGCGCCGGCAGGAAGTAGATCTCGCCGATGTCCGTCATGCTGATGGCGAAGGTGCGGTCGCTGTGCCCCGGGTCGAACGCGGCGCGCTGGTTCAGCGCCGCATGGATCAGCCCGAGCGCCTGCGTCACCGAGTCCGCCATCTGCTCGGCGAAAGGGGTCGGCACCATGCCGCCGGGCGTGCGCAGGAACAGCTCGTCGCCGAGCAGCTTGCGCAGGCGCGCGAGCGCGTTGCTCACCGCGGGCTGCGAGAGGTCCAGCGCCTGCGCGGCGCGCGAGACATTCCGCTCGGCGAGCAGGTGCTTGAACACCACCAGCAGGTTCAGGTCGATCTTCTCGAGGTCCACGGGGTTTCCTTGAGATTCCCAAGGTGAATATTGTCTATTCAGCGCATTCCATTGGCGAATGCGCCGGGGAGGCGCACCATGCCGCGGCTGCCTTGCCGTGGATCAAGGAAATCGGCGGCGCGATGCGCTCTATTGGCAGACCGGAAGGAGAGGAGACATGCTCGAAGGCTGCGTCCCGTGGCCGGACGAGGCCGCGCGCGCGTACCGCGCGGCGGGCGTCTGGGAAGGCCTCACCGTCACGCAGATGGTGGAGCGCACTGCCGCCCGCCACCCCGGCAAGAGTGCGGTCGTCCACGGCACGACCCGCATCACCTACGGCGAACTGCTGGCGCGCGTGCGTTCCTGTGCCACCGGGCTGCTGCGCCTCGGGCTCGCCCCGCGCGACCGGGTGCTCCTGCAACTGCCGAACGGCATCGAGTTCGTCGTCACCTACCTGGCCCTGAACGCGATCGGCGTGATCCCCGTGATGGCGCTGGCGGCGCACCGGCGGGCCGAGGTCCGTCACTTCCTGGGCGCATCGGGCGCTCGGGCGTGGTTCATCGCGGAGAGCGCCGGCAGCTTCGACTTCCGCCAGCTTGCGCTGGAGCTTGCCCCGGAGGCTGCGCTGCTGCGCCACGTGATCGTCACGGGCGAGCCCGCGCGCGGACAACTGGCGTGGAAGATGCTGAACACCGAACCCGACGAAGCGGCGTTGCAGGCGGCCACGCCTGGTGCGGACGAGGTCTCCACCATGCTGCTGTCCGGTGGCACGACCTCGCTGTCGAAGCTGATCCCGCGCACCCACGACGACTACGTGCTCAACGCCCGCCTGTGCTCCCAAGCCGCGGGCTTCGACGAGGCGACGGTGTTCCTGGCCATCCTTCCGCTGGGCCACAACTACAACCTCGCCTCGCCGGGAATGCTCGGCGCCTTCTACCGCGGCGGCACGCTGGTCATCGCGAAGAGCGCCGACGTCCAGGAGGTGTTTTCCACCATCCAGCGCGAGCGCGTCACGGTGGTCGCCGCCGTCGTTCCCCTGATCACGCGCTGGCTGGCCGAAGACGTCGGCCGGCGGTTCGACCTTTCTTCGCTGAAAGTGATCCAGAACGGCGGCTCCCGCCTCGCGCCCGAGCTGCGCGCGCGCGTGCGCAAGGAGCTGGGCTGCATTGCGCAGGAGATCTACGGCACCGCCGAAGGCCTGATCAACATGACGCGGCTCGACGACCCCGAGGACCTGCTGCTGGAAAGCTCAGGCGCGCCGGTCAGCGAGCTCGACGAGATCCGTGTTCTCGACGACGCCGGCCGCGAGCTGCCCGATGGCGAATCCGGCGAACTGGTCACGCGCGGCCCCTACACGATCCGCGGCTACTACAACGCCCCCGACATCAACGCGAAGGCCTTCACCGAAGACGGCTTCTACCGCATGGGCGACATCGTGCGCAAGCGCGGGCGCCATGTCTACACCGAGGGCCGCCGCAAGGACCTGATCAACCGCGGCGGCGAGAAGATCAGCTGCGAAGAGGTGGAGAACCTGGTGTTCGGGCTGCCGCAGGTGCGGCAGGTGAGCCTGGTGGCCATGCCCGATGCGGTGTTCGGCGAGAAGGCCTGCGCCTGCGTGGTGCTGCACCCGGGGATGCAACTCACCTTCGAGGAACTGGTGGCGCACCTGAAGCGCCAGGGCATCGCCACCTTCAAGCTGCCGGAACGGCTGGAAGTGATGCCGGCATTCCCGGTCAGCCCGGTGGGGAAGATCCTGAAGCGCGAGCTGCGCGAGCTGGTCCTCCAGCGCATGGCCGCGAACCCATGAAGACGAAAGAGGAGACGAGATGAAACCCGGTGAAGCCAAGCTGCCGCACCTCTTCGAGCCGGCCCGCCTGGGCCGTTTCGAAACGCGCAACCGCATCAAGTACGGCGCCTGCTGCGTGTCCAACTACAACACGCGCGACGGCTTCATCACCGAGCGCGAGATCGCCCGCATGCGGGTGATCGCCCGCACCGGCTGCGGCATCATCACCAACCAGGGCGCCTACCCCGATCCGCTGGGCGAAGGCAAGGCGTACTTCCGGCAGGTCGCGATCTTCGACGACAGGTTCCTGCCGCAGTTCGAGCGCATCGCGCAGGACATCAAGGCCAACGGCGCCGTCGCCATCCAGCAGATCCTGCATGCGGGGCGCTACGGCGGCATCGACCTGGGCTACTGCATCCAGCCCTCGGACGTGCCGCAGACCCTGCCGCACTTCCGCCCGCCCAAGGTGATGACCAAGGAGGAGATCCGCGAATGCATCCGGCAGCACGCCGAGGCCGCCGACCGCGCCATCCGCGCCGGCTTCGACGGCACGGAGATCACCAGCTTCATGGGCTACCTGCTGGCCAACTTCAATTCGCGCTTCACCAACCAGCGCAGCGACGAATACGGCGGCTCGATCGCGAACCGCGGGCGCTTCATGCGCGAGCTGATCGACGGCATCAAGCAGGCCACGCCGGACAACCCGCTGATCGTGCGCCTCAACGGCGCCGAGCTGATGGACCAGTGGGGCGGCAACACCGAGGACGAATGCTTCGAGCTGATGCAGCAGGCGGTGGACGCGGGCGTGGACATGATCAGCGTCACGGTCGGCTGGCAGGAGGCGCCCGAGTCTTCCATCGGCCGCGACATCCCGCCGGGGTACTGGAACTATCTCGCTGAGCGCGCGAAGAAGATGTTCCCGGGCACGCTCATCACCTTCGGCAACCGGCTGCCGGATCCGCGCATGGCCGACGAGTGCCTGCGCGACGGCATGTTCGATTTCTGGGAGGTCTGCCGGCCGCTGCTCGCCGACCCCGAGCTCATTCACAAGGCGGCGGAGGACCGGCTCGACGAGGTGCGCCGCTGCATCGGCTCGCTCAACTGCCTGTCGCGCCTGTTCCGCGACCTGCCTTACACCTGCACGATGAACCCGGCACTGGGCCACGAGGTGGAACCGGAATACCAGGTCACGCCGGCCACCGTGAAGAAGAAGATCATGGTGATCGGCGCCGGCCCGGCAGGGATGGAGTGCGCGATCTCGGCGCGCAAGCGAGGGCACGACGTCACCGTGTTCGAGAAGGCGGATCGCATCGGCGGCAACCTGTACGCCTATGCGTCCAACGACCTGGCGCGGCCCGACGACCTGCTCTCGGTGATCCGGCACTACGAAGTGGTGGCGAAGAAGCTGGGCATCGAGGTGCGCCTGAACACCGAGGTGCACGCGAAGTTCATGCGCAGCGTGCTGCACCAGTACGACGTGTGCGTGGTGGCGGCAGGCGCGAAGATCGACCGCCGGCGCTTCGCCCATGTCGAGGGTGCCGAGCGCATGCTCGACGCTCTCGACGTCGCGCACGGGCGGGTGCAGGCAGGCAAGCGCGTGGTGGTGATCGGCGGGGGCAAGATCGGCCTCACGCTCGCGGAGTCGCTGCGCAAGCACCAGCAGGCCGAAGTCACGGTCGTCGAGGCCGAGAAGCGCATCGCCGGCGACGTCAAGCCTTCCTTCAAGTGGCGGCATGCCTCGTGGGTCGAGGAACTGGGCATTCCCTGCCGCACGTCCAGCCATCTGGTGAAGGTCGATGCCGAAGGCGCCACGATCGTCGATGCCAAGGGTGAGCGCGTGCTGATCCCCGCCGACAGCGTGATCCTCGCGGCCGAAATGGCGCCGGCGCATGCGCTGTTCGGCGAATTCGAGTGGATGGTGGACGAGCTGCACGGCGTGGGCGATGCCGTCATCCCGCGCGGCCTGGAGCAGGCGATCCAGGAAGGTTTCCGTCTGGGCGTGCGGCTGTGAGCGAGCTCGCCTCTCCGGTGGCCGTGGATGCGCTGCCGCCGCTCGCCTTCTGGCAGGCCGCGGCGGCGGGCCGGGAAGACCTGTTCGGTCCCCTGGACCCTGGCGCACGGCTGGCGCTGGTGGCGCGCAAGGACCCGCAGTCCATGCTGCTGTGGCAGGTGGAGCAAGGCGGTACCGCGGCCCGCATCGAGCCCTTCGCCGGCTTTGCCAGCAGCCGCGCCGACATCGCGCTGTCCGCCGACGACGAGGCGCTGGCGGCGATCGCCGCGGCTTCGGCCGCCAGCCTGTTCGAGGTGCTGCGTTCCGGCATCCGTTCGGGCCACATCGTCTGCTACATCCTGCGGCGCCGCTGCCACCTGGAGGAGCGGGGTTTCGAGGAGGTGCTGACGGAACTCGGATTCGCCTTCATGGGAGCCTGCCGGTGATCTTCCGCAACCCCGCCGGTGCGCCCGAACTGGCGTGCGACGCCTGCGGCTGCCGCTGGTTCGACCGGATGAAGGGCAGCTGCTACGAATGCGGCACGCCCATGAGCGAGGAAGGGCAGGCGGAGTTCCGCCGGGCGCTCGCGGAGTTCGCCGCCGCGCGGCGGCAGGCGCTGCCGCCCGCGCCCGCGCCCGCTGAGGCAAGCCAGGAGTAGCCAGCATGCGGATCAGGATCGTCGGCGCCGGTCCGGCGGGACTCTACTTCGCCGCGCTGATGAAGCGGCACGACCCTTCGCACGAGATCACCATCCACGAGCGCAACCCGCGCGACGCCACCTGGGGCTTCGGCGTCGTGTTCTCGGACCGCGCGCTGGAATTCCTGCGTGCCGACGACGAGGCGTTGTACCGGTACCTCACGCCGCACCTGGAGACCTGGCCGGAGATCACGATCGTGCACAACGACACGCGCATCCCGATCGCAGGCAATGGTTTCTCGTCGATCGGGCGGCTGGAGCTGCTGACGCTGCTGTACGCCTACGTCGAGAAGCTCGGGGTGAAGATCCTCTTCGGCAGCGAGGTGAACAGCCTGGACGCCCTCGGCGAAGCCGACCTGATCGTCGGCGCCAACGGTGCGTTCTCCTGGATCCGCACGCAGAACGAAGCGAAGTTCGGCACCACGACCGACTGGCGCCCCAACCGGTTCATCTGGTACGGCACGACGAAGGCGTTCGACAGCCTCACCCTGACCTTCCGCGCAACCGACGTGGGCGTGTTCTGTGCCCACCACTACCGCTACAAGCCAGACAGGAGCACCTTCCTGGTGGAGGTGGAAGAGGGCACGTGGAAGCGCGCAGGCTTCGACGCGATGGCGCCCGGGGACACGATCCGGTATTGCGAGCGGGTCTTCGCCAAGGACCTGGAGGGCCACACGATCCTCTCCAACAACTCGTACTGGCGCAATTTCCCGGCCGTGTGGAACGAGCGCTGGAGCTTCGACAACGTGGTGCTGGTCGGCGATGCGCTGCGCACCGCGCATTTCTCGATCGGCTCCGGAACGCGCCTCGCGATGGAAGACGCGCTCGCCCTGTTCAAGGCCTTCCGGGAGTGCGGCACGTCGGACCTGAAGGCGGCGCTTGCCCGCTACCAGGAAACGCGGCTGCCGCCGATGAAGAAGATCTGGGACGCGGCGAACGTGAGCATCCGCTGGTACGAGCGGATGGACGCGCTGGTGGGCACCCTCACGCCAGTGGAGTTCGCGTACAGCTACATGACGCGCACCGGCCGCGTCGACCACGCGGAGGTGCGGCGCCGCGACCCGCAGCTCGCCGCAGCCTACGAGAAGCTGCACCCGGAGGTGGCGGCCCCCTGAAGCGCCGCCTCAGGCCGCCGCGGCGGCGCGCTCCCGCTCGCGCAACCGGAAGCGCTGGATCTTCCCGGTGGCGGTCTTGGGCAGGTCCTCGATGAATTCGACGAAGCGCGGGTACTTGTACGGCGCCAGCCGATCCTTCACGAAGGCCTTGAGTTCCTCCTCGGTGGCGCTGGCGCCGGTCTTCAGCACGACGAAGGCCTTGGTCTTGACCAGCCCCTCGGCGTCTTCCTTGCCGATCACCGCCGCCTCCAGCACCGCGGGGTGCTGCACCAGCGTCGCCTCGACCTCGAACGGGCTCACGTAGATGCCGCTGACCTTGAGCATGTCGTCGCTGCGGCCGCCGTAGGTGTAGCTGCCGTCCGCGTTGCGCACGTACTTGTCGCCGCTCTTCGTCCAGCCGCCGCGGAAGGTCTCGCGCGTCTTCTCGCGGTTGCCCCAGTACATCATGGCGGCGCTCGGGCCCTGCACGTACAGGTCGCCCGGCTCGCCGTCCGGCACCGGCTCGCCGTCGTCGCCGCGCAGCTCGATCTCGTAGCCGGCCACGGGCCAGCCGGTGGTGCCGTAGCGCACGCGGTCGGGCCGGTTGGAGATGTAGACGTGCAGCATCTCGGTGGAGCCGATGCCGTCGACGATGTCCACGCCGAAGTGCGCCTTGAAGCGCTCGCCCAGTTCGGCGGGCAAGGCCTCGCCGGCCGAGGACACGAGGCGCAGCGCCACCTGCCCGCGCGCGGGCAGGTTCGGCGAGGCGAGCAGGCCGGCGAAACCGGTCGGCGCGCCGTAGTAGACGGTGGGACGCAGGCCGCCGACGCCACCGGTGAGGCGGTGGAAGGTCGCGTCCGGTGTCGCCCGCTCCGCCATCAGCAGCGTGGTCGCGCCGACGGACATCGGGAAGGTCAGCGCATTGCCCAGGCCGTAGGCGAAGAACAGCTTGGCGGCGGAAAAGCAGGTGTCGTCGCTGCGCAGTTGCAGCGTGCCCTTGCCGTACAGCTCGCAGGTCCAGTAGGGGTTGGCCTGCGAATGCACCGTGCCCTTGGGCCGGCCGGTGGAACCGGACGAATAGAGCCAGAAGGCCGGATCGTCGGCGCCGGTGCGGGCCGGCCGCGCGAGGGGCGTCGCTGCCTGGACGAAGGCCTCGAATTCCACTTCGGCGGGGTGCAGCGGCGCGACGGGGCGCGACACGATGACTTTCAGCACTTCGTGGTCGCTGCGCGTCAGCGCGGCGTTCACCGCGGGCAGCAGCGCGCCGGAGACCAGCACGGCCTGGGCGCGCGAGTGCTCCAGCATGTAGGCGTAGTCGTCGGCGGTGAGCAGCGTGTTGACGGCCACCGGCACGATGCCGGCGTAGATCGCGCCGAGGAAGGCGACCGGCCAGTCGGTGCAGTCCTGCATCAGCAGCAGCACGCGCTCCTCGCGCCGGATGCCGAGCGCGCGCAGGCCGGCGGCAAGCCGCCTCACGCGTTCGTCGAGCGCGCCGTACGTGAGCACGCCCTGGTCGTCGACGAACGCCGCCTTGGCCTGGCGGGCGAGGTTGGCGGCGAGCAGGTGCTGGGCGAAGTTGAAGACTTCCGGGGGCGGCGGGACGGTGGTCGGGGGCATGGGCACCTCAGCGAAGGTGGGACAGGACGGCGGCGGCGGCCTGGACGGCCGAGAGCCGGTGACAGAAGTTCAAGGCGCGCAGCGGACCCCGCGTGGTCGCGGGCGAAGGCGAAACGTGTCGCGTGCTGGCTTGCCATGGCGGTCTGGATGCACTATCGTGCCTGCATGCACTTTAGAAGGCCTCGAGAACAAGTGTCAAGCACGATATTGCACATGCACGGGTTAACACCTAACCGAGAGCCGCGCGACCCTGCCGCGCTCGAAACGGACACGGCCGGCGCCGAAGGCCGTGCCGACGCAGGCGGCAAGCACCCGTTCCTGGTGCAGGTCGGCGAACGGGTGCGCGCGCTGCGCAGCCGCGGCGGCATGACGCGCAGGGAACTCGCCGCCGCCGCCGGCGTTTCGGAACGCCATCTCGGCAGCCTCGAGCTGGGCGTGGGCAACGCCTCCGTCCTGATCCTGCTGCAGGTGGCGCAGGCGCTCAAATGCAGGCCGTCGGAGCTGCTGAGCGTGGAGCCCACCTCGCCGGAGCTGCTGATGATCCGCGAGCTGCTGGCCCACCAGGACGAGACGACCTTGCGGCGCGTGCGCGAGGCGATCGTGCCCATCGTCGACGGCGCCAGCGCGTCGGCCGGGCCGCGCCCGTCGCGGGTGGCCCTGATCGGCCTGCGGGGCGCGGGCAAGAGCACGCTGGGCCAGATGCTGGCGGAGGACCTGGGTTTCCCCTTCGTGGAGCTGAGCCGCCAGATCGAGAGCTTCGCCGGCTGCACGATCAGCGAGATCCAGTCGCTCTATGGGCAGAACGCGTACCGCCGCTACGAACGCCGAGCGGTGGAGGAGACGATCCAGATCTATCCCGAGGCCGTCATCGCCGTACCGGGCGGGCTGGTGGCCGAACCCGCCACCTTCAACCTGCTGCTGTCCCACTGCACCACCGTGTGGCTCAAGGCGCACCCCGAGGACCACATGAACCGCGTGGCCGCCCAGGGCGACCTGCGGCCGATGGCGGGAAACAAGGAGGCGATGGACGACCTCAAGGAGATCCTGGCGCACCGTACGCCCTTCTACGCCAAGGCGGAAATGCACGTGGACACCAGCATCGGCGCGCTCGACGAGACTTACCTGGCCTTGCGCGGGATGGTCCGCAAGGCACTCCCGATCGAGGGAAAACCCTAGGCAGAAAAGTGCTTGATTGTTCTCCGTGACATGCACTATGATGCCGTTCATTGACGCAGCGCAAACGCAGCATAGTGCATCAACCGGAGAGCCCCTTGAACCAGTCCGCCACGACCCCCTCGCCCGCCACGCCGGTCGATTACCAGACCCACCCCAGCCAGTACCGTCACTGGAAGCTGAGCTTCGAAGGTTCGATCGCGAAGCTCGTGGCCGACTTCGACGAGAACGCGGGGCTGCGCCCGGGGTACAAGCTCAAGCTCAATAGCTACGATCTGGGCGTCGACATCGAGCTGAACGACGCGATCAACCGCATCCGCTTCGAGCACCCCGAGGTCCGCACCGTGATCGTCACCAGCGCGAAGGACAAGGTGTTCTGCTCCGGCGCCAACATCTTCATGCTGGGCGTGTCCAGCCACGCCTGGAAGGTGAACTTCTGCAAGTTCACCAACGAGACGCGCAACGGCCTGGAAGACTCCTCGAAGTACAGCGGCCTGAAGTTCCTGGCCGCCGTGAACGGCGCCTGCGCCGGCGGCGGCTACGAGCTGGCCCTGGCCTGCGACGAGATCATCCTGGTCGACGACCGCAACAGCGCGGTGAGCCTGCCGGAAGTGCCGCTGCTGGGCGTGCTGCCCGGCACCGGCGGCCTCACGCGCGTGACCGACAAGCGCCACGTGCGCCATGACCTGGCCGACATCTTCTGCACCACCGCCGAAGGCGTGCGCGGCCAGAAGGCCGTCGACTGGCGGCTGGTGGACGAAGCCGTCAAGCCGCAGCAGTTCGCCGCCCGCGTGCAGGAGCGCGCGTTGGAACTCGCCGCCGCGAGCGACCGCCCCGCCGGCGCGAAGGGCGTGACGCTCACCCCCCTGCAGCGCACCATCGAAGCCGACGCGCTGCGCTATTCGCACGTCACGGTGGAGATCGACCGCTCCCGCCGCGTCGCGACCTTCACCGTCAAGGCGCCCGCCACGCCGGTCGAAGGCGACATCGCCGCGATCGAGGCGAAGGGCGCCGGCTGGTACCCGCTGCAG
>NZ_JBBKTQ010000019.1:0-118435 GCF_037890035.1 Ramlibacter sp. AN1133 | reverse complement strand
GGAGGCGCTGGAGGCGTACCTGAACTCGCGCTCCGTCGCCGTGATGAACGTCTGAGTTCGCGCCCTGCAACGGAAAAGCCCGGCATGGCCGGGCTTTTTTTTCGTCGCGAGGCTGGGGATGTGCCCCTCACCCCGGCCCTCTCCCGAAGGAGAGAGGGAGCAAGGCCCTCCAGGGGGTGGAAAGGGTTCTTGCTCCCTCCCCTCCGGGGGAGGGCCGGGGTGGGGCACTCCACCACTCCTCCTCTTGCAGGCCCTCCTGCACTCAGGAATCGATCACCCCCCGCACACGCGCGCATTGCGCATCAGCCGCTTGCTGCGCTGGGCCATCGGATGCTCCAGCCCGCCGGGATCCCGGATGTGGTCCAGCGCGGGACGCTCCCACAGCAGCGCGATGGCGTCGCGGATCGGCTGGGCGCGGCGGGCGGCGGCGTCCCGCCGGGGGGATTCGAACTTCAGGACGAGGGGTGTCATGGCTTGCTTCCTTCCGGGTCGGTCATAGGGACGATGGGGCGGACGGGGGGCGGCGGACTATCATGGTTCCCGCAACTGCCCCGGCAGTTCGCCGGCCCACGAGGCAGCGCAGGCGCACAGGGCGTGGGGCAACGATGCATGGCGGTTCTCCTTGGAACGGGAAGCCCGGTCGGGACCGGGTGGGGAAATGGTGGGAGCAGCGGCGTTCGCGCGATGTACGGATTCGCACGCGCCGCGGGCGCCTTCCCCGCGCGGCGTGACATTTGTGGTGTCGCGCCGCATCCCGCGACAGCCTGGAGAGTGACCCGATGCCTTCCATGATCCCGATGTCTTCCCTCGGCCTCGCGCGCCTGCCGCTGCTGGCGGACCTGCCGCAGCAGCGCCTCGATGCGCTCGCCGCGCAGTGCACCTGGCGCCGCTTCGAGCCGGGGCAGCCGATCGTCTCGCGCGACACCACCGGCGGCGACGTGCACCTGATCGTCGATGGCCGCGTGCGCATCCACGTCTATGCGGCCGACGGCCGCGAGGTGCTGTTCACGCAGGTGCAGGAAGGCTCGATCGTCGGCGACTTCGCGGCCGTCGACGGCGGCCTGCGCACGACGGACGCGCACGCCAGCACGCGCGTGCTGAGCGCATCGCTGTCCGGCGCGGACTTCAAGCAGCTGCTGCGCGAGGAGCCGCGGGTGGAGGAACGCTACGTGCGCTACCTGGTGGGGCTGGTGCGCATGCTGACCGACCGCGTGATCGAGCTGAGCACGCTGGCCGTGCAGAACCGCATCCGCGCCGAGGTGCTGCGGCAGGCGCAGGCGGCCACGGAGCCGGACAGCGACTTCGCCAGGCTGGAGCCGGCGCCGCGCCACGCGGACCTGGCCGCGCAGGTGGGCACCACGCGCGAGCAGGTCACGCGCGAGCTGTCGGCGCTTGCGCGCCAGGGGCTGCTGCAGAAGACGGGCCGCGCGCTGCTGGTGACCGACCTGCACCGGCTGCAGCAACTGGTGCGCGGCGCGAGCGAGGGCGGCGACAAGGCCGACGCCGCGCTCACCGCTTCACGAGCGGGCCGTACTCCTTCTCATGACGGGCGATATAGCCCGCGATGAAGCTGCACTTGGGCAGCGCCTTCAGGCCGCGGCGGCGCACGTCGTCGAGCGCATAGGCCGCCAGGCGCGAGCCGAGGCCCTGGCCTTCGAGGGCCGCGTCCACTTCGGTGTGCGTGAAGACCACCGCGTCGTCCTCGCGGTGGTAGCGCGCGAGGGCGACCACGCGGCCGTCCTGGCGCAGTTCGTAGCTTGCGTTCGCTTCGTCATGGGCGGGCTCGGGGGCGCCCGGTGCCTGGTGCTGCTGCTTCATGGCTCCATGCTGCCATGCGCGGCGCCCGCGCGGGCGTAGAGTCGCGCCATGCACCAGGCTCACCAGCAAGGCCATCGCGCCGGCGGCTCCCCCTCTCCTGCCGGCGGCGGCTGGCTCGAGAAGGCGCTGCCGGGGCTGTCGCTCTTCACCATGGCCATGACGGTGCCGCAGGTGTGGGCCGTGTGGGTCGACGCCCAGACGGCGGGCGTGTCGCTGCTGTCCTGGGGCGCATACCTGGTGGCGGCGCTGCTGTGGTTCTTCTACGGGCTGGGCAAGCGCGACCGCACGATCTGGGTGGCGTGCATCGGGTGGATCCTGCTGGATGCGGCGGTGGTGGTGGGGGTGCTGTGGCGCGGCTGAAGGTGGATGCCGCGGGGCCTCGTAGGCTGGTGGTGAGCCGCGCGCGAGCGCGCGCGAACCCCAGCGTTCCGCGCGCATCGCTGGGGTTCGCGCGCTGGCGCGGCTCACCGCCAGCACCGCTGGGGTTCGCGCGCTGGCGCGGCTCACCGCCAGCATCGCTGGGGTTCGCGCGCTGGCGCGGCTCACCACCAGCATCGCTGGGGTTCGCGCGCTGGCGCGGCTCACCACCAGCCTACGAACCGCAAAGCGCCACGGTGCGCGGATCGGGCTCGCCGCCGTAGAAGCGCGCGAGTCCCTGCCGGAAGACGGCTTCCTCCGGTGCCGCCAGCGAGAACAAGGTGAGGCACGAGCGGAACTTCACGTCGTCGGGCGAGCCCAGGATCTCGTGCGCGCTCTTGCCCGGCACGGCCAGCATCAGCGCGCAGCATTCCCGCAGCCGCGGGCCCAGCACCGGATGCGCGAGATAGGCCCGCGCCTCGTCCAGCGAGGCGATCCCGTAGAACTGCGCCGTGCTGCTGGAGCCCAACCCCTTGCACTGCGGGAACACGAACCACATCCAGTGGCTGCGCTTGCGGCCGGCGCGCAACTCGTCGCGCACGTCCTCGATCGCGTCGGCCTGCGCAGCGACGAAGCGTTGCAGCCCGAACGGATCGTCCATGGCTTCCTGGGGCCGCGCCCGGTCAGGGCTTGGTCGGCGAGGCCTTGTCGGGATCGCGCCGGTTGCCGCCGCCGCCCTGGTCGCCGGCGTCGCCGCCGTGCAGCAGCAGGGTGACCAGCACCGCCGACTCGGCGCGGGCCTTGAGGGCGTGCCGCTCCTTGGGCGGCAGGACGACGACATTGCCCGGACGCAGCTGGCGCACCCCGCCGCCCATCACCACGTCGACTTCGCCTTCCAGGCAGTGGATGGTGCACTCGTCGTCGACGTGGTGCATCGGCTGCTCCTGGTGCGCCGCCAGCACCATGTGCAGCAGCTGGATGCGGTCCGTCTTGATCAGGCTGGTGCTCACCGTGCCTTGCAGCTGGTTGCCCAGCGGCGCCACGTTGATCACGTCGAGGTGTTTCGCATGCGGCAGGGCCATGGTCGTTCTCCCGTCAGCCCGAGACTAGCAAACCCTAGCGCGGATAGGGGCCGATCTGGCCCTTCTTGTCGTTGTCGCGCAGGGCCGCCTGGTGCACCTTGGCATTGGCCAGCGCCCAGGCCTTCAGGTGCTCGATGTATTCCTTGCGCTCCGGGTCGGTCTTGACGAAGTTCGGGTGCCACTCGCTCTCGCGCCAGTCCCCGACGGTGGACGGCACGAAGTCGACCAGCTCCGGGTTGACGATGTAGTCCACCCACAGGTACTCGCCGGGCTTGAAGAAGCGCTCCTGCACCTGCAGCACCGTCTTGGGCACCTGCACCGCGTTGTCCTGCATCCACTGCCAGGCCTCGCGGTCGTTGTGGTCCCGCGGCTTGGTCTGCATGTAGCGCACCACGTGGTTCATGATCACGCAGTCCTGCGAATGCGACGGACCCCCGAGCACGGTGCGGAACAGCGTGTCCTCGCGCTGGCAGGCCTTGTCGCGCCATTCGATGGGCTTGCCCGCTTCCTCCGTGGCGCGGATGTAGAAGGAGCCGACGAAGCGCTTGGACTCGTCGAACTGCACCAGGTAGAAGCTCTTGGTCGTCGCCCCGTTCGGGATGCCGTCGGCGCTGGCGGCCTTGCCGGTGTGCACCGCCACCACGTTCCACTTGCCGGGGGGCAGCGCCACCCGCAGCTTGCCGATCTCCAGCGCCGCACTCACGGCCTCGCCCTTGGCGGGCTCGCCGGCCAGCGCGGGCGCCCCCGCCAGCAGGAAGGCGGTGGCGAATGCCGCCGCTATCACCTTGCGCATGTCGATCTCTCCTCGATGGTCATTTCCGCAAATACTAATCGGCCCGGATGTTGTTGGCCTTTGCCACACCGGCCCACAAGGGAATTTCGCTGGCGATGACCCGCGCGAACTCCTCCGGCGTGCTGCCGGCGGGGTCGATCGCGAGCGCCGCCATGCGCTCGCGCACGTCGGGCAGCCTGACGATGCGCTGCACCTCCGCCGCCAGCTTGTCGACGATGGCGCGGGGCGTGCCGGCCGGCGCCAGCAGGCCGCTCCAGAACTGGATCGTGAGGTCGATGCCCTGCTCGGCCATCGTCGGCACGTCGGGCAGGGCGGCGATGCGTTGCGGCGATGTCACGGCCAGGCCCTTCAGCAGGCCGCCCTTGATCGGGCCCATGGCCGGCCCGGAGTCCACCAGCGTCAGCGTGAGCTGCCCGGAAGCCACGCCGTTGATCGATTCCATGCTGCCCTTGTAGGGGATGTGGTCGGCGCGGATGCCGGTGCGGTTCTTCAGCAGTTCGGTGGCGAGCCGGAACGAGGCCGCGCTGGAGCCGTAGTTCGATTTCTCCGGGTTCGCCTTCGTGTAGGCGGCGAGTTCCGCCACGCTTTTGTACGGTGCATTCGCGGCCACCGACAGCACGAGCGGGAAGGTCCCCACCAGCGACACCGGCACCAGGTCCCTGGTCGGCGAATAGGGCAGCCGCTCGTACAGCGCCGGGTTGAACACGATCGGCCCGCTCGCCCCCATCAGCAGCGTGTAGCCGTCCGGTGCCGCCGTGGCCACCGCGACGCTGCCGACGATCGCAGCGGTGCTGGGCTTGTTCTCCACCACCACCTCGCGGCCCAGGCCCTCCTGCATCTTCTGCGCCAGCAGGCGGGCGAGGATGTCGTTGGCGCCGCCCGGTGCATAGCCGACGACGATGCGGATCGGCCGCGCGGGGAAGCCCGCCGCCGCGTTCGGCGCCGGCTGCGCGGCCACCGGAAGCACACAGGCCGCGAGCAGGGTGGCGGCAGCGGATCGCAGCAGGGTGTTGCGCTTCATGCGGAGGTCTCCTTGACAGTGGCATGGCGCTGGCGCGCCGCGTATTCCAGGCCCTTGACCAGGGCCGTGACGGTGCGGCAGGCCGGCACCGGGATGCCCAGGCGGTCGGCCTGGGCGACGACCCAGCCGGTGAGGGCGTCGATCTCCGTTTCGCCGGCGCGGGCGATGTCCAGCGCCATCGAGCCGGCGTGGCGCGGCAGCGGCACCGCGCCGGAGCGCACCTTGTGCACGAAGGCCATCGGGTCGAAGGCGAAGGAGCCGCCCAGCGCGCGCACCACCTGCTGGCACTCCTCGGCCAGCGTGTCCACCAGCGCGCACACCTCGGGCACCTCGTAGCGCGCGGCGTTGTGGCCGGCCACCAGCGCGCCCACCGGGTTCATCACGCAGTTGAAGACGAACTTGGACCACACGGCGTCCATCGGGTCCTCGATCACCTCGCAGGGCAGGCCGCTCGCGACCAGCAGGTCGCCGAACCAGCGCACGTCCTCGATGCTGCCTTGCCAGGGCCCCAGCCACGTGCTGCCGCGGATCAGGTGCTCCACCTGGCCCGGCGCGATGTAGCGGCCGGCGGACATGGTCGCCCCGCGTGCCACCGGCGCGCCGGTGGCCGCCAGCAGTTCGGCGTTGCCCATCCCGTTCTGCAGAGTGACCAGCAGGGGCTTCGAAGCGAGGTGGCTGCCCAGGTCCTGCAGCACCGCTGGCGTCGCACTGGACTTCACCAGGAACACGATCGCGTCGAAGGGCTCGGGGATCAGCTCGCTCGCCTCGCTCACGCACGGGAACTGCGCCCGCACGCGCGTCGCGCCCTCCACGGCCAGGCCGTGTTCGCTGATGGCCTGTGCGTGTTCCACGTTGCTGTCGAGGCCGACCACCTGCGCGTGCACAGCGAGCTTCGCCGCCACGATGCCGCCGATCGCGCCCACGCCCGCCACCAGGATCCTCTTCATGGAGCTGCCACCTTCACGTGCAGGACGGCCGCGCGGCCGCCGTCGACGGCGTCGACGCAGCGCTGCAAGGCCAGCGCGAGCCCGTCCGGTTCTTCCACGTATTCGCCATGCGCGCCGAAGGCCTGGGCGACCTGGTCGAAGCGGCGCACCTCGCCGCCCAGCCGCGCATGGAACGCGTTTGCCCTCGCCGCCTCGCCATCCGGGTATACGCGCAGCACGGCTTCCTTCACCGCCTGCCAGCCGCCGTTGTCGAGGACGACGGTCAGGATCGGCAACCGGTACCGCTGCGCCACGGCATAGACGGAGGTCGGCGTGGAGAAGTGGAAGCCGCCGTCGCCGCACACCTGCACCACGCGCCGGCCGGGCCGCGCGAGCTTCGCGCCCAGCGCCATGCCGCCGCTGTAGCCGAGGCCGCCGCCGCCGCAGCCGACCAGCGTGCCCGGCCGGGTGCGCTGGATCTGCGTCAGCACGGCGGGCGCGTTGCGGATCGCCTCGTTGACGACGATGTCGTCCTGCGAGATCGCCCGGTTCACGGCCGCACAGACGAAGGCCGGAGCGATCGCGCCGCGGCTGCCCGGGTTCGCCGCCGCGGCAGCGATGGCGGTCAGGCGCTCGTCGCGTGCGCGGGCCCAGGGTGCGGTGCGCTGCGCCACGCGGGCGCGGAAGTCCGCGTCGGCCAGCGCGCGCACGGCCTGCAGCACCTCGCCCAGCGCCGCCGCGCAGTCGGCCTGCAGGCGCAGGTCGCTGGCGAAGCCCCACATCGGGAAGTCCTGCTTGAGCGGATCGACGTCGATGTGGATGAAGCGCGTGGCCGCGTCGGGCCGCGTGAACTTCGGCAGCCAGGGCACGTCGACGTCCAGCAGCAGGCACAGGTCGGCGCCCGCGAGCGCCTGGGCCGGATCGAAACCGCCGAAGCAGGGCGCGTCGCGCGACACGTTCATCGCGGTCGGCATGAACTCGTGCACGCGGATGCCGCATTCCGCGGCCAGCGCCTCCAGCGCCGCCACTGCCTCGGGCCGGCGCCCGAGGTAGGAGGTGAGCACCACGGGCTTCGTCGCCTGCAGCAAGGCCTGCGCGATCTCGCGTGCCGCATCGGCGGGGATGCCGCGCGCGCGCACGGGGCCGTAGCGCTCGGCCGGGAAGCTGGCGACCTCGGCCGCGCAGGACTCGGCCAGCGTCTCGCGCGGCAGCGTCAGGAACACCGGGCCCGGCGGGTCGCTGTGCATGACGGAGTGCGCGCGCCGCAGTACCTCCTTGGCGACCACGCCGCTGGCGAGCGAGTATTCCCACTTCACGTACGGCCGCACCAGGCTGCCGATGTCGAAGGGGTCCTGCACGAAGTGCACGTAGTTGTCGCGCGAGCCGGTGAGTTCGCCGCGCAGCGTGAAGGGCGCCTTGCCGGCCATCAGCAGCACCGGCCAGCGCGAGCGGAACAGGTTGTGCATGCCCATCGCGGCGTTCGCCGTGCCGGCATCGACGTGGACGAGCACGCCCTGGCCGCGCCCGGTGAGCGCGGCGTACCCGCCCGCCATGTGGATCGCCACGTTCTCGTGCGGGCACAGCACCACTTGCGGCTGCGGCCGGCCCTCGCGCGCGAACTGCGCCATGGCCTCGATCAGCGACACGTGGTCGGTGCCGAGGTTGCAGAACAGGTACTCGAGGCCCGCTTCCGCCAGGCCGTCGAGGAAGTGGTGGGCCACGGTGGGGCGTGCTTCCGGGTTCATGGTCCTGCTGCGCCGGCGGCTGCTCCCTGTGCAGCGCCGAAAGTTCGAAGAATAGGCGGCACGGCCGCGTTGCCAGATGGGGGAAACCCCCTTCACGCCGGACGGCGCCGCGCAGCTCCGGCGGGGCTGGCAAGATGCGCCGACCCCAGGAGGCCCGCATGTCCAATCACGTCTACAAGACCCTCGAGCTCACCGGTTCGTCCACCATCGGCATCGAGGACGCCGTCAATGGCGCGATCGCCAAGGCCGCCGAGACGGTGCGCAACATGCAGTGGTTCACGGTGGAGGAAACGCGCGGCCACATCCAGGACGGCAAGGTCGCCCACTGGCAGGTGACGATCAAGGTCGGCTTCACGCTGGAGTAGGCGGCCGGGCCGCCGGCGTCACGGCGCGGCGCCTTCGGGCAACTGCAGGTCCGGGTTCCAGGCCACCTCCCACAGGTGGCCATCGGGGTCCTGGAAGTAGCCGGCGTAGCCGCCCCAGAAGGTCTCGCGCGCTGTCTTGGCGACCACCGCGCCGGCCCGCGCGGCCTGCGCCATCGCCTCGTCCACTTCCAGCCGCGAGCCCACGTTGTGGGCCAGGCAGAAGGTGGTGGGGCTGCGCGGCCCCGGGGCCAGCCCGCTGTCGTGCGCGAGGCTCGCGCGCGGCCACAGCGCCAGGCGCAGGCCGGACTCGAGTTCGAAGAAGGCCACGGCGCCGTGCTCGAACTGCTGGCCGACGATGCCTTCGGTGGGCCAGCCGAGGCCGTCGCGGTAGAAGGCCAGCGCCCTTTGCAGGTCGTCGACGGCCAGCGTGATGAGGGTGATGCGCGGTCGCATGGTGGGTCTCCCGGAGCAGGCTAGGGCCGGCGCTGCGCGGCTTTCCAGGCTTCGATCCGAGGCAGCAGCGCCTGCCGCCGCTCCAGGCTCTCCGGCGGCCAGTACGCCGTGCGCTCGTAGAACTCCGGCACCGCCGGCGTGCCTTGCGGCAGCACCACCCAGGGCTGTTTCGAGGCGGTGAAGATGTGGATGTCCGGCGGCAGCGCGTCGGGGTTGTCGAGCGTGCCCACGCGGATGAACTTCACCACCGGCCCGGCGCCCGCGTAGTGGCTCCACAAGGCCAGGTGGCAACGGGGGCAGCGCGCGATCTGCTGGCCCTGGCCGCTTTCGGAGGGCGTGTCGACCAGCACCACCTCGCCCGCCAGCAGTTCCACCCGCTCGCTCTCGATCAGCGCGTTGAGCGCGAAGGAGGCGCCGGTCTCGCGCTGGCACCAGCGGCAATGGCAGCAGTGCACGAACAGCGGCCGCGACGTCATGCGGTAGCGCACGTGGCGGCAGTCGCAGCCGCCTTCCAGGGACAGGATCTCGGGCATGGTGACTCTTGCTCCCTCTCCCTCTCCCTCCGGGGGAGGGCCGGGGTGGGGGCGAGTGTGGCACCGCGCCCGGCGCGTCGCAAGATCAGGCGTCGGTGCGCATCCTCACGCCTGCGGCATGCTGTGCCACCAGATGCGCGCTTCCTGGCACAGCCCGCCGGCGAAGCGCGCCTGCAGGATGCCATCGAGCACCATGCGGGGCAGGGGATCGCCCGGCTGGCGGGCGACCAGGTTGGTGCCCGTCGAACGCGCCCAGACCTGGAACAGTTCCTCCGACGCCACCTGGTAGGTGACGTGCCAGTGCGCGATGCCGCCGTCGCCGCTGCGCGCGAGGATCTCGTAGTCCACCCGCACATCCTCCTGCAGCTTCACCCGCTGCCAGTAGGCGGCCAGCTCCGCGGGCCCGCGCTGCACCGCGAAGGGCGTGTTGTGGTAGCGGCCGTCGGCCGCGAACAGCGCGGTGAAGAGCTTGTCGTCGCGCTGCTGCCAGGCGGCCTGGTAGCCGCGCATGAAGTCGTCGATGGTCATGGCTTGCTTTCCGTGAGTCTCCCCGCGCAGGTGTTCTGTCCAATGGCGGCTTGAGCGGGCGCAGAACCCTCCCGAGCCCTTCGTGCATGATGCCGGCTGCACCCGGAGGAGACCATGCCCCAGAACCCGCAGAACCCGCAGGACCCCGTCGCCACCGCCCGCAGCTTCCTCGCGCGGCTGCGCACGGCGTTCGACGCGGCCACGCTCGCCCTGGCGCAAGGCTGCAGCACCGAGGGCAAGCTCAGTGGCCGCAAGCTCGATGCCCGGCAGGTCGCCTCCTTCGAGCTGGCGTGGGCGGCGGCGGACCTGCTGGCCGCCGAGGCCGGCGTCGCCAACGTGCGCTCCGGCGGCAGCGAACTCGATGCGCGCCTGGCGCTCCTGTTCGCCGTGGAAGCGGGCAACGCAGTGCTGGGGCGCCTGGACACGCTGCACCTGGAGCTGGGCCTGCCGCGCGATGCGCTGCGTGGCCTGCGCGACGACGCAGGCTGGGAGGCGCTGTGCCTGTCCGCCGCCGGCTCGAAGGCGCTGGAGGCGGCCGGCGAGGCCGTCGCCGCATCCGACGGCGAAGTCGGCCAGCTCGCGCTCGACGAGCCGCACGCGATGGCGCAGGATGCATTCCGCCGCTTCGCCGCCGAAGTGGTGGCGCCGCAGGCCGAGGCCATCCACCGCGACAACCTCACGGTGCCCGAGTCGCTGCTGCAGCCGCTGCGCGAGATGGGCGTCTTCGGCCTGTCGGTGCCGGAGCAGTACGGCGGCAGCGCGCCCGACGAGCGCGAGGACTCGCTGCTGATGGTGCTGGTGACCGAAGCCCTGTCGGAGGGCTCGCTCGCGGCGGCCGGCAGCCTGATCACCCGGCCCGAGATCCTCACCCGCGCGCTGCTGGCGGGCGGCACGCGCGAGCAGCAGGCCAGGTGGCTGCCGAAGCTGGCCGCCGGCGATCCGCTGTGCGCGATCGCGATCACGGAGCCGGACTACGGCTCCGACGTCGCCGGGCTCGCGCTGCGCGGCACGCGCGTGGCGGGCGGCTGGCGCCTGAACGGCGCCAAGACCTGGTGCACCTTCGCGGGCAAGGCCGGCGTGCTGATGGTGGTGGTGCGCACCGACCCGGACCGCGCGCTGGGCCACAGGGGCCTGAGCCTCGTGCTGGTGGAAAAGCCGGCGTTCGAAGGCCACGACTTCGTGTTCCGCCAGCCCGAGGGCGGCACGCTCAGCGGCCGCGCGATCCCCACGATCGGCTACCGCGGCATGCATTCCTTCGACCTGTCGTTCGAGGACTTCTTCGTGCCGGACGCGAACGTCGTCGGCGGCGAGGCGGGCCTCGGCAAGGGCTTCTACTACACGATGGCCGGCATGGTCGGCGGCCGCATGCAGACGGCCGCGCGCGCCTGCGGCGTGATGCGCGCCGCCCTGCGCGCCGCGATCCGCTACTGCCACGACCGCAAGGTGTTCGGCCAGGCGCTGGTCGAATTCCCGCTCACGCGCGCCAAGCTCGCGCGCATGGGCGCGCGCCTGGCCACCTGCCGGCAGCTCGCCGGCTCGGTGGCGGCGCTGGTGGACCGCGGCGAAGGGCGGATGGAAGCCAGCCTCGTCAAGCTGCTGGCCTGCCGCTCCGCCGAGATGGTCACGCGCGAGGCGCTGCAGCTGCACGGCGGCATGGGCTACGCGGAGGAGTCGGCCGTCAGCCGCTACTTCGTGGACGCGCGCGTGCTGTCGATCTTCGAGGGCGCCGAGGAGACGCTGGCGCTGAAGGTGGTGGCGCGCAGCCTGATGGAACGCGCGCTGGGCGTCGCGCCCACGGCCGCTTAGGGGCGCCCCGGGGCGCCGGAACCTGGGCCCCCGGTCGCCGGGAAGCGCCTCAGAGCAAGGCCACGCGCTGCGCGAACGCCTCCACGCTGTCCCAGTCGGTGAACTCCACGCACGCATCGGGATGCGTCGGCCCGCGCGTGAGCCACATGATGAAGCGGATGATCTGGCGGTCGAAGAACTGGTACTTCCGGTAGTCGATCCTGCCCGCGAACACGCCCACCAGCGCTGGCCGCCACGGCGTGAGCTTGCGAAAGCTGCGGATGTAGGGGCTGCCCTCCGGCGTGTCCTTGCCCGGCTTGCGCGCGACCGCGTTGACGGTGAAGAACGCGCTGGGCCGGCTTTCCAGCGCCGGCTGGTGCCGCCGGATGTAGTCGAAGACCTCCGGCCGGTGCTTGCCGTAGCGGATGCTGGCGCCGATCACGACCTTGTCGAAGGCGGCGGCTTCCGGCGGCCGCGCCTCGCTCAGCGACGCCAGCGTCACCGCATGGCCGTCGGCATTCAGCGACTGCTGCATGCGTTCGCAGATCGTGCGGGTGTGGCCGTCGACGGTGGAATAGGCGAGGAGGATGCGGGACATGGAAGGGTGCGGACTCCTCCCGAGAATGCGCCCGGGCGGCGCACGGCGTCTTGACGACGGCCAAGGGACGTGCGATTGGCGCTGGCCGCGTGGCGCGCCAGCCTCGCCTCAGGCGTCCAGCGCCAGGAAGGGCGCCAGCCGCTGCTGCACCTGGGGCTGGCGCATCTGCGGCAGCAGGCAGGCGCGAATGGCATCGGCCAGGTCTTCATCGCCCTGCTGCGAGCGCTCCACCAGCTCGGCGAAGCGGCGCAGCTGGCGGTCCGAGAACTCCTGCAGGTCCTTGGCCAGGAAGTAGGCGAATTCGCGCAGCACGGAATGGTAGGTCGGGCCGGCGTCGACGAACACCGATTCTCCGGACGCACCGAAGTCGCGCGGCAGCGAGGGGAAGATGGCGATCAGGGCGTCGGCGAGTTCTGCGGGCGAGCGGGGGGTTGTTTTCATGGCATCGGAGCGGCAAGGCGGCGCGTGGCCGCCGGCGGCATCAGGCCTGCGAAGGCTTGCACGAAGCTTGCCGCTACATCCTCAATTTTGCCGCATACCCCGTCATCTCCAGGTAGCCGCGGCCCACCCGCTTGCCGTTGCTGTCCAGCAGCTCCGACAGGCCTTCCCAGTAGATCGCGCCCGTGGACGCGCGGCTGTCCAGCTCCTGGTTGTCGAGCACCGCGCGCACGGTGTAGATGTCCGCCGGCGTGCGCACCAGCCATTCCACCGGATAGCTCGCATTCGACAGCGGGCTGGTCCAGCGCCGCTGCGGCCGGAACTCGGTCTCGCCGGGGCTGGCCACATAGCGCTCGCCGCGCGCGCTGCGGAAGGTGCCCCCGTCCCACACCGTGCTGCCGTCCTTGCGCCGGATGCGGAAGGACATGAGCGCGCTGCCGTCGTCGAGGTTCATGCCGATCCAGTCCCAGCCCGCCGCCTCGGGGTGCAGGTACTCGTCGCTGATCTCGTGGTCCATCCAGGCGCGGCCGGTGACCTCGAAGGCGCGGCCCTGCACGGTGAGGCGGCCGCTCACCGCGAGTTGCGGCTCGCTGTAGTAGTAGCTGGCCTGGTCCGGCTGCGGCCCCTTGCGCGACAGGCCCTGGTCGCCCTGCAGCAGCACCGGCTGCGTCTGGGCGCAGCGCAGGTCCAGCGCGAAGTCGCCGGCGGGCACCACGGCATGCCAGGCGCCGGCCTCGCGCGCGAGCGACCAGTCGCGCAGGCGCAGCCGGCCGTCGTCCGGCGCCGCCTCGGCGATGCCGAAGCCGGTGCGCGCGATGCGCTGGTCGTGCAGCAGGCGGCCGGACTGCACGTCGGTCACGGCGGCATGCGCGAACAGCAGCTGCTTGGCCGCGAACTTCGACTGCATCTGCTGGGTGCCCTCCACGCGCGAGCGGAAGAAGGTCACCTGGAAGCCGAAGCTGCGCTCGCCGGCCTGCGCGAAGCCCGTGACGTACCACCATTCGGTGCGGAACCCGGGATGCGCGCCGTGGTCGGCGGGGAAGGCCAGGCGCCGCGCGGGCAAGGCGAAGGCGTGCCGCGCCAGCGCCAGCAGGGGCAGGGCGGCGAGCAAGGGCCGGCGCCGCATCACCAGTCCTCCTTCACGGCCAGCACCGCATCGCGCGATGCCGCCGCGCGACCGGCCAGCCAGGCGGTGACGGTGCCGGCCACGACGACGGCGGCGCACAGCGCCAGCAGGCGTGCCCAGGGCAGCAGCAGGTCCATCGTCCAGTGGAAGCTCTGGGGATTCACCACGTGCACCAGGACCACGGCCACGGCGAGCCCCAGCGCCAGCCCGGCCAGCGCACCGATCACGGTCCATGCCGCGCCTTCGCCGGCGACCACGGCCAGGATCTGCCGGCGCGTGAGCCCCAGGTGCGCCAGCAGCCCGAACTCCTTGCGGCGCGCGAGCACCTGCGCGCTGAAGCTCGCCGCCACGCCGAACAGGCCGATGCCGATCGCCACCGCCTGCAGCCAGTAGGTCACGGCGAAGCTGCGGTCGAAGATGCGCAGCGAGATGCTGCGCACCTCGGAGGCCGATGCGAAATCGACCAGGTCCTGGTTGCCGGTCTCGCGCGCCACGATGGCGCGGATGCGCGCCTGCACGTCCTGCGCGGAGGCGTCGGGCGCCAGCCAGAGCTGCGCGTCGTTCACGCGGGTGTCGCCGGTCAGGCGCAGGTAGTCGGCCTGGTCGAGGACCACCGCGCCGCTTTGCCGCACGTAGTCGCGCCACACGCCCGCCACCACGAAAGGGCCGCGGCCCAGCGCGCCTTCCAGCACCGCCAGGCGCTGGCCCTTGCGCGCGCCGTACAGGTCCACCATCGCCTCGCTCACGTAGACGGGCACCGCGCCGGCGGGCACAGTCACGGGATCGCCCACCAGCGGCAGGCTGCGGCGCGCATCGCCCAGCGGCCGCGCGAGCAGGGCCACCTGCGGCCGCGCCGGATCCAGCAGCAGCAGGCGCACGCGCTGCGTCGTCACGCGCGCGACGCCGGGCACCTGCGGCAGGGCGCGCACCAGTTCCGGCGTGAGGTAGGCCGTGTCGCCGGTGGCGGTGCTCAAGCTGGTGCGCAGGTACAGGTCCGCCGGCAGCAGCACCCGCAGCCAGTCGGAGACGGACTGGCGGAAGCTCGCCACCATCACCGTGAGCGCCACCGCGAGGCTGAGCGCGGCCACGACGCCGCTCACCGCGACCGCGGCGCTCTCGCGCACGCGGCGCGCGCGTTCCACGGCCAGCAGCGGCAGCAGCCGGTGCGCCACCAGGGGCGCCAGCCGGTCGTAGAACCAGCCGACGCCGGCGGGCAGCACCGCGATGCCGCCCACCAGCAGCAGGCCGACGGAAACATAGGCGGCCAGCGGGATGCCGGCGATCGGCGGCACGAAGGCGAGCAGGACGGCCGCTGCCAGCGCCAGCCACCCGAGCCAGTGGCGGCGCCCGCGCGGCAGCCCGGTGCCCAGGCCCTTGAGCGTCTGCGCCAGCGGCAGGCGCGCGGCGCTGCGCGCGGGCAGCCAGCCGCCGGCCATGGCCGCGACCACGCCGAGCACGCCGTAGCCCGCGGCCGCCACGCCGTCCCATTGCAGTTGCGGCTTCACGCCGGGAAAGTAGCCGCCGCCCAGGTCGCCGGAGAGCAGCGACAGCGCCGCCGCCGCGAGCCCCGCGCCGAGCGCGACGCCGGCGGCGCTGCCCACGAGGCCCAGCAAGGCGGATTCGGCCAGCACCAGCCGCAGGCGCTCGCGCGCCGTGAGTCCCAGCACCCCCAGCAGCGCGAACTGCTGCGCGCGGCGCGCGACGCTCAGCGCGAGCACCGAGAACACCAGGAAGGCCCCGGTGAACAGGGCCACCAGCGCCAGCACCGTGAGGTTGACGCGATAGGCCCGCGAGAGCTGGCTCACGCGCTGGCCGGCATCCTTCGGTTCCAGGGCCTGCACGCCGGGGGGCAGCGCCTGCGTGCGCAACCACTCGCCCTGGTTCACGCCGGCCTTCAACCGGACGTCGATGCGCGTGAGCTGCCCCAGGCGGCCGAACAGGTCCTGCGCGGCGCCGAGGTCCATCACCAGCAGCGGCCCGCCCCCCGCGCCGGTGGTGCCGGCCACGCGCAACTCGCGCAGCGCCATGCCGGCCTGCAGCCGCACGCTGTCGGCGGCCAGCAGCTGGCGCGCGGCTGCATTGAGGAAGACGGTGTCGGGCGCCAGCACGGCGAGGCGGTCGGCCCCTTCGCCGGGGACGGGCACGAGTTGCGGCGCGGTCGCGCCGACCACCAGGGCGTCGATGCCCAGCACGCGCACCGGGGCGCGCCCGCCGTCACGGGTGGAGGCCAGCGTCTGCAGTTCGAGCACGGGGCTGGCCCAGGCGACGCGAGCATCGGTCGCGATGCGCCCGTAGAGGGATTCGTCCAGGGCGCCCTGCGCGGCCCGCAGTTCCAGGTCCGGCTCGCCGCCGGCGGAACGGGCGGCGCTGGCGAATTCGTCCAGCGCCGATGCGTTGATCAGGTGGACGGAAAAGGCGAGCGCCACGCCCAGCATGACCGCGAAGATCGCGGTCGCACTGCGCCAGGCGTGGGACTTGAGTTCCTGCCAGGAATAGGTCGCCAGGAGCGCGAGCATCGGCCCATTGTGCCGGTCACGCTCCGCCTGCGATGGCTTACGCCATTTCTCCCATCAGTTCTTCCTTGCGCGCCATCATCTCGTCGCGCATCGCCACCAGGTCCAGCTTGCGGCCGGCGCGAGCCTTGGGGAAGATCTCGTTGCGCTCTTCCTTGACGTGGTGGTCGATGTACTCGCCCAGCACGGTGACCTTGGCATCGAACATCTCGTCGGCCTCGTCCATGCCCTCGATCTGCGCGATCAGGTCCTTGGCGGACTGATGCTCGACCTCGGCCTCGGCGATCATGTCGGTGTCCTTGAGCACGCCGCGCAGCGCGGGGTAGAAGATCTCCTCCTCGATCTGCGCGTGCACCGTCAGTTCATGGCAGATCTGGCGCGCCAGCTCCATTTTCTTCTGCGCGACGGTGCGGCCGCGCGAGTTGGTGAGTTCCTCGTATTGCTTGAACATCTTCTTGACTGCGCGGTGGTCCGCGTCGAGCAGGTCGCAGGCGTCTTTTTCGCCTCGGGCGTTGGGCATGGATCGTTCTCCTTCGAAAGGTCCGGCCATGATGGTGAGCGGCGATGCACTCCCGTGTAGGAAAACTGCGGCATCCGTGGCTGTGCCTGGCCGACGTACATGCGGGTGCGGGCCCTTTGCGGATGCGGGCTGATCCGGCGGGCGCGCGCGTCATCGTCGGACCCGCCGAGGCTCGTGCTTTCCTTAGTCTTCAGGCAGTTTTGCAGGAACGAAAAGGAGCGCCATGAACCAGCCGCCGCATCCCAATATCGAACAGGCCCGGACCAAGACCGAGGAGGTCCAGCGCGAACTCGAGGTCGCGAGCGCCGAACTCGGTTTGACGCATGGCGCCCTCGAGCGCGAAGTCCCGCAGACGGTCAAGCAGAAGAGCGACGTGGCCTGGGCGATCCGCCAGAACGCGGAACTCGAACGCAAGGTGCAGCAGGCCGCGGAGGACCTGGAGCAGGTCACCGAGCTGCTCGAGCAGGTGCAGGCCGGTGCATGAGGGCATGGCCGGGCTGACCCGGGGCTAGAATCGAAAGGCAGTCGCAGTAACGGGGGCTAGCCGACGTGAGCGTGCGTGTATTCCTGGTCGAGGACATGAAGCAGGTGCAGGGCGTCCTGGCCGACCTGCTGGCGAGCCTCGGTGACTTCCGGCTGGTGGGCGCCACGCGCACCGAGGCCGAAGCGAAGCTGTGGCTGCAGGAAAATCCCGGCGCCTGGGACCTGGCGGTCATCGACCTTGTCCTGGATCAAGGGACGGGGATGGCCGTGGTCCCCCGCGCCCGGGAGGCGGCGGGGGGCGAGGGCGGTAACATCGTGGTGTTCAGCGACTACGCGAGCGACGGCATCCGCAACCACTGCCTGAAGCTCGGCGCGGACGCCGTGTTCCTCAAATCCCAGACCCAGGAATTCATGGACTACTGTTCCGAGCTCGGCGGCCTCACGGCCGCGCCCGCACCATGAGGCGCCGCCTCGTCCTCACGGCCTGCGCCGCGGCCTGCCTGCTGGCCGCCTGCGGCAAGGAATCCTCCTCTTCCGGCGGCCGCACCGCCGCCGGCGGCAGCGGCGGCAAGCCTGCACCGCAGCCGGTCTCGATCGAGGCGATCGAGCAGAAGGCCAAGGGCTTCAACGTCGGCGCCACGATGGCCACGCGCGTGGTCTACGTCTTCTTCGACCCGCAGTGCCCGCACTGCGCGGTGCTGTGGGAGAGCGTGAAGCCGCTGAAGTCGCAGGCGCGCTTCGTCTGGATCCCGGTGGGCCTGATCGGCGAGAAGAGCATCGCGCAAGGCGCGGGCATCCTCGGCGCCGCGGACCCGGTGACCAAGATGGAGGAGAACGAGGCCTCCGTGCGCGCCCAGCAGGGCGGCATCGGCGCCATGGGCGTCGAAGACGCGCAGAAGGAGATCGTCAAGGCGAACACCGCGCTGTTCACCAGCTTCGGCTTCACCGGCGTGCCCACCATCGTCGGCAAGCATGCGCAGACCGGCGGCCTGGTGACGATCGACGGCTCGGTGCCGGCGGTCACGCTGCAGCAGAGACTCGGCTGGTCGCCCGCGGGCGGCTGATCACCGCTCGATCCCGTCGCTGCGCAGGTGCAGCATCCGGTCCGCCTGCGCCGCCGCGGCGGCCGAGTGCGTCACCAGCACCAGCGCCGCGCCGCTTTCCTGCGCCTGCGCGCGCAGCACCTCCATCACCCGCGCCGCGGTCTTCGGATCGAGGTTGCCGGTGGGCTCGTCGGCCAGCAGCAGCTTCGGGCCGTGCACCACCGCGCGGGCGATCGCCACGCGCTGCAGCTGGCCGCCGCTGAGTTCCTGCGGCAGCCGGTGGCCCAGGCCCTCCAGCCCCACGGCGTGCAGCATGGCCTCCACCCGGGCGGCGTCGGGCCTTCCGAGCAGCAGCAGCGGCAGCCCCACGTTCTGCGCCACGTCCAGGTGCGGCAGCACGTGGAAGGCCTGGAACACGAAACCGAGCTTCGCGCGCCGCAGCAGCGCGCGGCCCTCGTCGTCCAGCGTCGCCAGGTCCACGCCGTCGACCTCGATGCGCCCGGCCTGCCACACGTCCAGGCCCGCCATGCAATTGAGCAGGGTGGACTTGCCCACGCCCGACTCGCCCACGATGGCCACGAACTCGCGCGCGGCCACGGCCAGCGTCACGTCGCGGAACACGTCGACCTCCCCGTAGCGCTTGGCGAGTCCCTGCACTTGCAGCATCAGGCCTCCACTCCCGCCGCGCGCAGCACCTGCGCCAGCGCGTCGGGCGCATCGCAGGCGATCACGCGCCGCTGCGGCATGCCGCGCAGCCACGTGAGCTGGCGTTTGGCGAGCTGCCGCGTGGCCGCGATGCCGCGTTCGCGCAGCTCGTCCAGCGGCCAGGCGCCGTCCAGTGCTTCCCACGCCTGGCGATAGCCCACGCAGCGCATGCTGGCCAGCGCGGGATGCAGGTCGCCGCGCGCGCGCAGGCGCCGCACTTCGTCGACGAAGCCCGCCGCCAGCATCGCATCGAAGCGCTGGGCGATGCGGGCGTGCAGCCAGGCACGGTCCGTGGGTTCGAGCGACAGGAACAGGTCCGGCTGCGGCCAGGCCTCGCGCGCGCCCTTGCGGTGAAAGCGTGACAGCGGCTGCCCGCTGACGCGGAACACTTCCAGCGCCCGCTGGATGCGCTGCGCGTCGTTCGGTGCCAGCCGGGCCGCCGTGGCGGGATCGACCGTGGCGAGCTGCGCGTGCAGCGCCGGCCAGCCGTCGCGCGCTGCTTCCGCCTCGAGGGCCGCGCGCACCTGCGCATCCGCGGGGGGCATGGCGTCCAGCCCTTCGAACAGGGCCTTGAAGTACAGCATGGTGCCGCCGGCCAGCACCACGCGCCGGCCGCGCGCGGCGATCTCGCCCATCAGCCGGCGCGCGTCGCCAGCGAACTCCGCCGCGCTGTAGGCCTGCGCGGGCTCGCGGATGTCGACGAGATGGTGGACCACGCGCGCGCGCTCGGCCGCGGTCGGCTTGGCGGTGCCGATGTCCATGCCGCGGTAGACCAGCGCGGAATCGACGCTGACGATCTCCGCCTCCAGCCGTTCGGCCAGGACGAGCGCTGCGGCGCTCTTGCCCGAGGCGGTGGGCCCGGCGAGCGCCACCGTGGCGGGCAGGGCGCAGGGCGGCATCCGGTCGAGGTTAGCAGATGCGACTGCCGCGCAGCGCGATACGCAAATGGTTGCACTGGCCCCGTGGTGGGCCCCTTCGCGGGGACAATGGGGACACCAGAGTACCAAGGGAGATATCGGGGCGTGGACCTGAGGGTGTTCCTCGTCGAGGACCTGCAGCGCATGCGCGGACTGCTCGGCGAGCTGTTCGATTCGATGGGAGGCTTCTCGGTCGTGGCCAACGCCAGCACCGAGGCCGAAGCGAACCTGTGGCTGGACGAACACCCCGGCGGCTGGGACGTGGCGGTGATCGACCTCGTGCTGGAACAGGGGGCCGGGATGAACGTCATCCGGCGCTGCAAGTCGGACCCCGCGGGCGGCCGCATCGTGGTGTTCAGCAGCTACGCCACCCCCGGGGTGCAGCAGCACTGCCTGGACCTCGGCGCCGACGCCGTGTTCGACAAGAGCGACACCGGCGGCTTCATCCAGTGGTTCCACGACCTGGAGGACCGGGAGAACTCCGGTCCCTGAGGCCCGGCCTGCGCCAGCACGGCATTGTCGGTGCCTGCCGACAGCAATCTCCGTTGCGTCCGACACGGTTGCGCCCCGCGCTGCCTAGGATGCATGGTATGAGTGCAACAAGGTCAGGCAACGGGCCGGACGATGCCGACGCCGGCAACTGGGCGACCGAGACGCTGCCCATGTCCGTGCGCAAGGAATTGCTGGAACGCGAATTGAACAAGCTGGGCTTCCGCAAGGCGGCGGCCCAGGGCGGCTCGCCGTCGGTGCGTGACGGCGGCTCGCAGCAGCAGGGTGACGCAGGGTCCTCGCATCCCCAGGCGGACGGCAGCACCGCGGCGGAACACGCCGACTGAGGTCGCAGCCCCGGGCAGCGGCCACCACGGCGCCGCTGCTTAGAATCCCTCGATGATCCCGATCCAAGTCGAAGGCCGCCCCCTGGCCGGCGGGCGGCTGCCGGCCGTGTGCGCGCCGCTGGTCGGTCGCACGCGCGCGGCCCTGGCCACCGAAGCGGCGGCCGTGGCCGCCAAGCGCCCCGACCTGCTGGAGTGGCGCGTCGACTTCTTCGGACCCATCGCGGACACGCGCGAGGTGCTCGCGGCGGCGGCCGACCTGCGCGCTGCCAGCGGCGGCATTCCGATCCTGTTCACGCGCCGCTGCCAGCGCGAAGGCGGCCAGCCGATCGCCCTCGCCGAACCGCAGGTGCTGGCGCTGTACGAAGCGGTGGCGGCCAGCGGCTGCGTGGACCTGCTGGACTTCGAGATGGGCAACGACGCGGCGGACGTCGCGCAGGTGCGCGCGCTGGCGCACCGGCGCGGCTTGCCGCTGGTGCTGTCGTTCCACGATTTCCAGCGCACGCCCCCCGATGCGGACCTGCGGGCGCGCTTCGCGCAGGCACGCCAGCTCGGGGCCGACATCGCCAAGGTTGCCGTCATGCCGCAGTCGGTGGAAGACGTGCACCGGCTCCTCGGTGCCACGCTGCAAGCCAGCCGCTCGTTGGGCATCCCCGTGATCAGCATGGCCATGGGCGGGCTGGGCGCCGTCACGCGGCTGTGCGGCGGCGTGTTCGGCTCGGCCCTGACCTTCGCGGTGGGCGCGGCCGCTTCCGCGCCGGGGCAGATCGCGATCGAGGAAGTGCGCGCCGCCCTGGCGGTACTGCAGGGCGCGATGCAGGGCCCTACTTCAGGCTGAAGAACTGCGCCAGCGCCTCGCGGTACTGCGCCTGGCCCACGGCCATCGTGCTGTGGTGCGAGCCGCCTTCCACCAGCAGGAAGCGCTTGCGGCCCGGCGCCGCCTCGTACAGGCGCCGGCCCAGGGAGGCGTCGATCAGCGAGTCGTTGGCGCCGTGCACCACCAGCAGCGGCGAGTGCACTTCGGCCACCTTGCGGATCGACTCGAAGCGCTGCGTGATCAGCGGCCCGATCGGCAGCCAGCCCCACTTCATGGAACTGGCCAGGTCGGGGATGGAGGTGAAGGTGCCTTCCACGATCACGCCCTGTTCGTCCTCCACGTGGGCGGCCAGGTCGATCGCGACCGCGCCGCCCAGCGAATGGCCGAAGACGTAGCGCGGTTGCCGCGGATACCTGCGCGCGAGCCACTCCCAGGCCGCGCGGGCGTCCTCGTACGCGGTTTCCTCCGAGGGCAGCTCGCGGGTGGACTTGCCGAAGCCGCGGTAGTCGATCGCCAGCACGTTGAAGCCCAGTTCCTGCATGCGGCGGATGCGCGGGGCGGAGCCGCTCACGTTCCAGCGGGCGCCGTGCAGGTACAGCATCACGGGCCGCGCCGCGGGATCCTGCGCGGCAGGCAGCCACAGGCCGTGCAGCCGCGAGGGCTTGCCGGTGACCTGCGAGGCGAACTCGATCCAGACGTCGTCCATGCCGTCCGCGTAGCTCGCGGCGCCGCCCCAGCTGCGGTCGCCGGGCTGGAAGATCCATTCGCGCTGGCGCTCGTCGAGCGTGGCGCAGCCCACGGACAGCAGGGTGGCCGCGGCGACGGCGGCGAGGAGGAGGCGGCGCTTCATGGCTCTCCTGCAGAGTCGCGGCCGGCGCGGAAGTTCAGCCGTTTGCCGCCGGTTTACCGGCCGCGCAGGAACAGGCCGTCGAGCTCGCGCAGGGTGAGCTGGCGCCAGGTGGGCCGGCCGTGGTTGCACTGGTCGGAGCGCTCGGTGGCCTCCATCTGGCGCAGCAGGGCGTTCATTTCCTCGAGCGTCAGCTTGCGGTTCGCGCGCACGGCGCCATGGCAGGCCATGGTCGCCAGCAGTTCGTTGCGGGCGCGTTCCACCACGCTGCTGGCGTCGTGCTGCGCGAGTTCGGCCAGCACGCTGCGGGCGAGTTCGACCGCATCGCCCTGCGCCAGGGTGGCCGGCACGGCGCGCACGGCCAGCGTCTTCGGGCTGAAGGGCGTGACCTGCAGGCCCAGGGCTTCCAGGGTCGCCTGGCAGGCTTCGGCCGTGGCCACTTCGGCCGGGGTGGCGGCGAAGGTGGCCGGGATCAGCAGCGGCTGCGAGGTGATGGCCTGGGCGTCCATCTGCGATTTCAGGCGCTCGTAGACGATGCGTTCGTGCGCCGCGTGCATGTCGACGAGGATCAGGCCGTGGGCGTTCTCGGCGAGGATGTAGATGCCGTGGAGCTGGGCGAGGGCCTTGCCGAGGGGCCAGTCGGCGTCAGGGTCGGTGTTCGTAGGCTGGTGGTGACCGGAGGGAACCCCAGCTTCGCTGCGCTCGCCGATCGCTGGGGTTCCTGCGTCACCCCAGCCTACGGGGGCTTCGTCACCCCGTGCGACCGAAGCACCGGAATTCCACAGCGCCCCGACATCGGAGACGACATGCCCCCCCTGCGGCCCGAACGCCATCGACGGTTGCCGCCACGCCGGCAGGCCCGCCGGTGCCGCGGGGCTGGGTGTCAACCCCAATCCCGGCTGCACCGCCGGCCCCGCCACGCCCCCCGCCCGCGGCGCCGACAGCGCCGACTCGAGCGCGCGCCGCACCGCCTGGTGCACCTCGCGGCTGTCGCGAAAGCGCACCTCGATCTTGGTCGGATGCACGTTGACGTCGACCCGCGTCGGATCGATCTCCAGGTGCAGCGCGTAGACCGGCTGGCGCTGGCCGTGCAGCAGGTCCTCGTAGGCGCTGCGCGCGGCGTGCGTGATCACCTTGTCGCGCACGTAGCGGCCGTTCACGTACGCGAACTGCCAGTCGGCGCGCGAACGCGCGGCATCGGGGATGCCGGCGCGGCCGCGCACGCGCAGCGGCCCGGCGGCGAAATCGATCGCCACGCTGTCGGCCAGGAAGTCCTCGCCCAGCACGTCGGCCAGGCGCTGCTCGCGGCTGGCGGCGCGCCATTGCTCGCACAGCTTGCCCTCGTGCCACACGGTGAAGCCGACGTCCGGCCGCGCGAGCGCGTGCCTGCGCACCGCCTCCAGGCAGTGCGCGAACTCGGTCGCGTCGCTCTTGAGGAACTTGCGTCGCGCCGGCGTGCTGAAGAACAGCTCCTTGACTTCCACCGTGGTGCCGGTGGCGCGCGCCGCCGGCCGCAACTCGCCGCTGGCCGCGTCGAGCAGGAAGGCGCTCGCCTGGCCGGCGGTGCGCGAGAGCAGGTGCAGCTCGGACACCGAGGCGACGGCCGCCAGCGCTTCCCCGCGGAAGCCCATCGTGGCGACCGACTCCAGGTCCGACAGCGAGCCGATCTTGCTGGTGGCGTGGCGCTTGAGGGCCAGCGGCAGTTCCTCGCGGGCGATGCCGCAGCCGTCGTCCTCCACCGAGATCAGGCGCACGCCGCCGGCGAGCAGGCGCACGGCGACCTGCGTGGCGCCGGCATCGAGCGCGTTGTCCACCAGTTCGCGCACCACGGAGGCCGGGCGCTCCACCACCTCGCCGGCGGCGATCTGGCTGACCAGTTCATCGGGCAGCTCGCGGATCGGCCGGCGCGGGGCGGAAGACAGGACGGCGCTCATCGGCGGCATTCTAGAGGGCCGCGTGCCGCCATAATCGCGCCCCATGGACCTGGTGATGCTGCTGGTCGACTTCGTGCTCCACGTCGACCGCTACCTCGAGAATTTCGTGACGAATTACGGCGCCTGGGTCTACGCCCTGCTGTTCCTCATCATCTTCGTGGAAACGGGCGTGGTGGTGATGCCCTTCCTGCCCGGCGACTCGCTGCTGTTCGTGGTCGGCGCGCTGTGCGGGCTGGGACTGATGAACTACCCGTTCTCGGTCGCGCTGCTCATCGCGGCGGCCGTCCTGGGCAACCAGAGCAACTACACGATCGGCAGGCACTTCGGCCCGCGCGTGTTCCAGTGGGAGAACTCGCGCTTCTTCAACCGGCGCGCCTTCGAGCAGGCGCATGCCTTCTACGAGAAGTACGGCGGCATCACGATCGTGCTGGCGCGCTTCATGCCGTTCCTGCGCACCTTCGCGCCCTTCGTGGCCGGCGTGGCGCAGATGACGCGCCGCAAGTTCAGCTTCTACGACGTGACGGGCGGCACGCTGTGGGTGGGCGGCATCGTCACCGCCGGCTACTTCTTCGGCAGCATCCCGTGGGTCAAGGCGAACCTGGAGAAGATCATCTGGGCGATGATCCTGGTGCCGGGCGCGATCGTGCTGTTCGGGGCCTGGAAGGCGCGGCGCAAGGGGAGCATCGCGCGGGCGTGACGCCTTGCCGGGAGGCGGCAACGCGCCTCTTGGGTCGGACGGGGATGGGGAGAGCCGTCTCGGCGAATGTCCCCCGGCGCGGATGAGACCCGTGCCCCAAGGGCACGCCGCGCCCGCGCCTCCTCCTTGATTTCGCTGAGACGGCTCTCCCCATCCCTGTCCTGCGCCGTGCGTGATCGGGCCCCTGTTCCTCCGGTGAGCTTTCTTCGGGGCCAAACGAAGCAGCTTCGCTCACCCCCGCGCGCTGCAGGACCAGTTCGGGACTGTCCGGCTCGGCGACATAAGGGAGGAGGCGCGGGCGCGATGCCATCACGGGCAACGGTTCTCATCCGCGCCGGGGGACAGTCGCAGAGACGGACAGTCCCGAACTGGTCCGGCGTGAGGGCGGCAGCGCTCCGAGCGGCATACTACCCCGCATGAACGCCCCCGAGACTCTTTCGCGCTGGGCCGGCACCGGCTCGAGCCGCGTGCCTTTCTGGGCCTACACCGACCCGCAGTTGTACCAGCAGGAACTGCAGAAGATCTTCTACGGCCCGCACTGGTGCTACGTCGGCCTCGAAGTCGAGATCCCGAACGTCGGCGACTATCGCCTCACCTCCGTCGGCGAGCGGCAGGTGATCATGGTGCGCGATCGCGTCGCGCCGAAGGACCGCGGCACGGACCACGGCATCCGGGTCGTCGAGAACCGCTGCGCGCACCGCGGCGTGCGCTTCTGCCAGCAGCCGCACGGCAACGCGCGCAGCTTCGTCTGCCCCTACCACCAGTGGACGTACAAGCTCAATGGCGAACTCGCCGGGCTGCCGTTCAAGGACGGCGTGCCGGCCACCGACGCGGACGGCAACGCCTGCGTGCACGGCGGCATGCCGGCGGACTTCGACATGAAGCAGCACGGCCTGACGAAGCTGCGCGTGGCGGTGCTGCACGGCCTGGTGTTCGCGACCTTCAGCGAGCAGGCCGAGCCGCTGGCGGACTATCTGGGCCCCGAGATCCTGCCGTGGCTGGACCGCATCTTCGCCGGCCGCAAGCTCTCGCTCCTGGGGTACAACCGCCAGCGCATTCCGGGCAACTGGAAGCTGATGATGGAGAACATCAAGGACCCCTACCACCCGGGCCTGCTGCACACGTGGTTCGTCACCTTCGGCCTGTGGCGCGCGGACCAGAAGAGCCGCATGGTGATGGACGCGCAGGGCCGGCACGCGGTGATGATCTCGCGCCGCAACGAGGGCGGCGAGAACAAGGCGGTGACGCAGGGCGTGACGAGTTTCAAGGCCGACATGGCGCTGCACGACACGCGCCTGCTCGACGTGGTGCCCGAGCCCTGGTGGAAGGTGCCCGATCCGGCGCATCCCGGCACGCAGATCATGCCCAGCGTGACCATGATCACGCTGTTCCCGAGCCTGATCATCCAGCAGCAGGTCAATTCGCTCTCCACCCGGCACATCCAGCCGCGCGGCGAGGGCAGCTTCGATTTCGTCTGGACGCACTTCGGCTTCGCCGACGACAGCGAGGAGATGACGCGCCGGCGCCTGCGCCAGGCCAACCTGTTCGGCCCCGCCGGCTTCGTGAGCGCCGACGACGGCGAGGTGATCCAGTTCAGCCAGGACGGCTTCGCCCAATGGGGCGAGCAGGGCGAGACGCTGTGCGAACTCGGTGGCACCGGCACGCAGGGCACCGAGCACATGGTGACCGAGACGCTGATCCGCAGCATGTACGCCTACTGGCGCAAGGTGATGGGCGAATGAGCGTCGCCGGGCCGCCCCAGGACGCGAAGTCCCCCTCGGGGGGCAGCGCAGTACCCGAAGTGACACGCGTGGGGGCTCTGGCATGAACGAGCGCCTGTTGCTGCAGCTGGAGGTCGACCAGTTGAATGCCGCCTATGCCGCGGCGCTGGACGAACGCCGCTTCGACGCCTGGCCGGAGTTCTTCCTGCCCGAGGGCCACTACAAGGTGCAGGCGCGCGAGAACTTCGACCGCGGGCTGCCGCTCGCGCTGATCGCGCTGGAAAGCCAGGGGATGATGAAGGACCGGGTCTACGGCATCACGCAGACCATCTACCACGGGCCCTACTACACGCGCCACGTGGTGAGCCCCGCGCAGGTGCTGGGGGAGGAGAACGGGCGCATCCGCGCCCAGGCCCACTACGCCGTCTTCCGCACCAGGCCGGGCGATGCCAGCGAGGTCTACAACGTGGGGCGCTACATCGACGAGATCGAACGCACGCCGGCCGGCCTGAAGCTGGCCAGCCGGCTGTGCGTGTACGACAGCGAGATGGTGCTCAACTCGCTGATCTACCCGATCTAGCGGTTCAGCGCGTGACCGGGCTTGGTCAGCTCGCGGCCGGCCAGGGCGCCGGCGCCCGCGCCCAGGATCGTGGCGCCGGTGCCGCCGACGGCGTCACCCAGCAGGCCACCGACCACGGCGCCGCCGACGGTGCCGACGGTCTGGCGGTCCATCGTGGCGCAACCGCCCAGGCCCATCAGGGAAGCGGCCAGCAGGGCCGCGGAAATCAACTTCGTCTTCATGGGATCACCTTCCAATCGCGTTGTTCGCACGGCCGCTGGAGGTGCGGCCTACCTGTGTTTTCCCAATGTAGGAAGGCCGGCTGGGCGGCACTGTAGGAAGCGTTCAATGCGGCTTGTCGTCGGCGCAATGGGAATGGTGAAGGCCAGGATTGCGGCGTCCGGACACCCGGTTCCGGCCGCTCCAAAAGGGCATGGGGCCACCTGCGTGACCCCATGTCCCTGCATCCGCACGGCGCGTGAGCGCCGATGCGCTCAGCGCTTGGCGGCCTGGTTGCCCAGGTAGGCGCCGGCGCCGGCGCCGAGGATGGTGGCACCCGTGCCGCCGACCGCGCTGCCCACCAGGCCGCCCACCACGGCGCCACCGACGGTGCCGACGGTCGTGCGGTCCATCGTGGCACAGCCACCGAGGCCCAGGAGCGAGGCGGCGACGATGGCCGCGGAAATGATCTTGGTTTTCATGAGAACCCCTTGGATTGATTCTTTGCAACCGCTGGAGGCGCGGCAACCTGTACGGAGAACTGTAGGTAGCCCTGCGTTCGCGGGTTGTAGGAACGGCGCGGGGTGGAGTGTCGTCTGTGCCCATCATCCGATGAGGGGCGGGGCAGGCACGACAGGGAGGTGTCGGGTTGTGCCGAGGTGTTCGAACTTGTGCTGGGTACCGCTGGGGTTCACCGCGCTGGCGCGGTTCACCGCCAGCCTACGTTCACGCGCCGCGGTTCACCGCCAGCGTTCACGCGCTGGCGCGGTTCACCGCCAGCCCGCGTCAAGACGTGCGCGTGGCGCGCGGCCTCTCACAGCGGCCGGCTGCGCGCCAGCGGCGGGTTGCGCGAGAAATAGCGCTCGATGCCCCGCACCACCGCGCTGGCGAGCTGCTCCTGGTAGCCGGCGCTGCGCAGCTTCTGTTCTTCTTCCGGGTTGCTGATGAAGGCCGTCTCCACCAGCACGCTGGGGATGTCCGGCGCCTTCAGCACCGCGAAGCCGGCCTGTTCGACCTGGCCCTTGTGCAGGCGGCCGACGCTGCCGATCTCGCCCAGCAGCTCGCTTCCGAGCTTGAGGCTGTCCTTGATCTGCGCGGTGGTGCTCATGTCGAGCAGCGCGCGCGTCACGTGCACGTCCTGCGTCTTGATGTTCACGCCGCCGATCAGGTCCGCCTTGTTCTCGCGGTCCGCCATCCAGCGCGCCGCGGTGCTGGAGGCGCCGCCCTGGCTCAGCGCGAACACGCTGGCCCCGCGCGCCGTCGGCGTCATGAAGGCATCGGCATGGATGCTCACGAACAGGTCGGCCTGCACGCGCCGCGCCTTGTCCACGCGCACGTGCAGCGGCACGAAGAAGTCGGCATCGCGCGTCATGAAGGCGCGCATCGGGTTGCCGTTGATCGTCAGCGCGTTGATGCGCTCGCGCAGCAGGTGGCCGATCTGCAGCACGACGTCCTTCTCGCGGGTGCCGTTCGGGCCGACCGCGCCCGGGTCTTCGCCGCCGTGGCCGGGGTCCAGCGCCACGATGATCAGGCGATCGGTCTTGGCGAGCGCCAGGGCGGGCCGCGCGACCTCGGAGGCCTGCATGGTGGGCCGCGCCGGGCGCTGCACGCGCTGCGCGATCAGCTCGCCCAGCGGATCGGCCGGCTCCGGCGCGGGCATGGGCGCCCCGGCGATCGAGACGGGCGGCGCGGACTTGTCCTTCAGCCGCTCCGCGATCAGGGCCTCGAGCGGGTCCACCGGCTTGGGCGGGAAGAAGTCCACCACCAGGCGGTGCCGGTACGCGGCCACCGGCGGCAGCTGGAACACCTGCGGCACGGCCGGCTGCTTCAGGTCCACCTGCAGGCGCACCACGCCGGCGGCGTGCTGCAGCACGCGGATGCCGGCGATGTAGGGGTCGTCGGCCTTCACCTTGGCGACCAGTTCGCGCAGCGTGGGATCGAGCGTGATGCCCTGGATGTCCAGCGACAGGCGCTCCGGCCCCGTGAGCGTGGTGCTGGCCAGCAGCGTGTCCGATTCGATGGTCAGGCGCGTGTACTCGGGCGCGGGCCACAGGCGCACCGCCAGCACGCCGGCGCCGCGGGCGATCTGGTGCGCGCCGAGCAGCAACACCACGCTGCCCTGCAGGAGGCGGCGGCGCTGCATCACGACAGCAGCTCCGCGCCGCGCGGCGTGTTGGCGCGCACCGTCACGCGCCGGTGCGCGTCGTCTTCGGCCAGCGAGAGGTGGATGTCGAGGTCGGCCACGGGCAGCAGGGTACCGGCTTTCTCGGGCCATTCGGCGAGCTTGAGCCCCGCGCCCGCGAAGATTTCGCGGAAACCCGCGTCTTCCCACTCGCGCGGGTCGTCGAAGCGGTAGAAGTCGAAGTGCCAGGCCGGATGCGCCGGCAGTTCGTACGGCTCCACGACGGCATACGTGGGCGACTTGATGCGGCCCTGGGCGCCGAGCGCGCGCAGCAGGTGGCGCACCAGGGTGGTCTTGCCGGCGCCGAGGTCGCCGTGCAGGGCGATGAAGGCGTCGGCGATGGCCGGGTGGCCCGCCAGCCGCTCGGCGAAGGCGCGCGTGTCCTCCTCACCGGCCCAGAGCAGGGGTCGGGAGGCGGTTCCTACAATCGGCGGGTGACGGTCACCCCTGGTCAATTCGATGCTCATGTCCTGCTGGCCCGGATCCGGCAGTGGGCCCGCGATCTGGGATTCTCCCAAATCGGGGTGGCCGGCGTCGATCTTTCTGCCGCGGAACCCGGGCTGCTCGCATGGCTGGCCAACGGATTTCACGGCCAGATGGCCTACATGGAAACCCACGGCGTGCGCCGCGCACGCCCTGCGGAACTGGTGCCGGGCACGGCCAGCGTGATTACCGCACGCATGGATTACCTGGCCGCCACACCCGAGGGCTGGCAGGCGATCGAATTCGAACGATTGCAAAGATCGCGTGAAGCCATCGTCTCGCTCTACGCGCGGGGGCGGGATTACCACAAGGTGCTGCGCGCGCGGCTGCAGAAACTGTCGGAGCGCATTGCCGGGGAGATCGGGCCTTTCGGCCACCGCGTGTTCACCGATTCGGCCCCGGTGCTGGAGGTGGAACTGGCCGCGCGCAGCGGGCAGGGCTGGCGGGGCCGGCACACGCTGGTGCTGAACCGCGAGGGCGGCTCGATGTTCTTCCTGGGCGAGGTGTATGTCGACTTCGCGCTGCCGCCGACCGAACGCGTCGCCGACCATTGCGGCTCGTGCACCGCCTGCATGGACGTGTGCCCCACCGGCGCCATCGTCGCGCCCTACCGGCTCGATGCGCGGCGCTGCATCTCCTACCTCACGATCGAACACGCAGGCGCGATTCCGGTCGAATTGCGGCCCCTGATGGGCAACCGCATCTACGGCTGCGACGACTGCCAGCTCGTATGTCCTTGGAACAAGTTCGCCCAGCCCGCGGTGCTGCCGGACTTCGCCCCCCGGGGGGCTTTCGTGGGGCAGCCGCTCACGGCCCTTTTCGCCTGGTCGGAAGACGAGTTCCTGCGCCACACCGAAGGCAGCCCGATCCGCCGCATCGGCCACGAGCGCTGGCTGCGCAACATCGCGGTGGCGCTGGGCAACGCCTTGTGCAAGGCTGACGACGCGCAGATCCGCGCGGCGTTGCAGGCGCGCCTCGACCACCCCAGTGCACTCGTGCAGGAACACGTGCGCTGGGCGCTCGAAGTGTCGCTCGCGCGCAAACCTTGACCCCTGCGCGTTGCACTGCGCAGGGCTTTGGAGTAGTTTGCAGCAAGAGCAGACTTGCATTGGCAGGGCAAGCGCCGCGATCCGGAGGGGATTCGATGGACGCTCGGGACAAACAAGATCCGCCGCAAGTACCGGGCGCACAGCAGGCCGATTCCGAGGCCACGGTGACGTTCACGCTTTCCGCGCAGGCGGCGGGCGCGCTCGAAGCCTACCTGCGCTCGGGCGCGGCGCGCGGGCTCGCCTTCGAGCCCGCCTTGCGGCAGGCACTCGGCAGCGCCGGCGGGCTCGCCTCGGCACGCGCCCGCCGCAACCCCCTGTCGGCGCGCACGCTGCGCAAGGTGCATGAATTCGTCGAGGCCAATCTCGGGCGCGACATCCGCGTGGCCGACATCGCGGCGGCCGCGTTCCTCAGCCCCTGCCACCTCGGGCACGGTTACCGCGAGGCGACTGGCGAGAGCCTCTGGCAGTACGTGCTGCGCCGCCGTGCCGAATACGCCCGCAGCCTGATCGACAGCCAGCCGCAGTGCACCCTCGCGGAGGTGGCGGCGCAGTGCGGCTTCGAATCCTACGGCCAGTTCATCGCCGCCTTCCGCAAGACGCACGGGCTGGTGCCGGGCGACTACCGGCGCCTGCGCGCCGCGATGCAAGAAAGCACCTGAAACCGCAGCGCGCCGCACGATTCCGCAGCGGGCCGCGGGCGCATCGCGCCTAGATTGAAATTCCTGACTCAGTCGTTGGAGAGAACCATGCTCCGTGTCTTGCGTTACAGCACCGACGCCGTCTGGCGCCTGCTCCTTTTGTTTGCCATCGCCTTCTCGGCCACCCTCGTGGCCTGCGGGGGCGGATCGGGCGACTTCATCCCGCCGGCGACGCCCGGCACGCCGAGCACGCCGAGCACGCCGAGCACGCCGAGCACGCCGAGCACGCCGAGCACGCCGAGCACGCCGAGCACGCCGACCACCCCGCCGGCGGCCAGCAGCATCGTGACCGGCACGGCCGCCATGGGTGCGGCGATCGCCAACACGCTGGTGACGCTGAAGGACAGCACCAACAAGGCTGTCACTGCGACCACCAGCACGTCGGGCGCGTTCTCCCTCGACTCCTCGAACCTCACCCCGCCATTCATGCTGCAGGTGTCGCTTCCCAGCGGCACCAGGCTCCTGAGCGTGAGCACCGATGCGAACGTCACGGCCACCATCAACATCACGCCGCTGACGGACCTCGTCGTGCGCTCCTGGTACAACGTGCAGGGCCGCTCCGCCGACACCGCGTTCGCCAACCCGGCCACGCTGGCGCCGCCTTCGCCGGCACAGGTGAGAACGATGGCGCAGGTCGTCCTGAACAACCTGCAGCTCGCCATCAGCGCGAACGGCGCGCCGGTCACCGATCCGCTGGACCTGATCGCCAAGCCCTTCACGGCCGACGGGACCGGCATCGACAAGTTGCTGGACAACGCGCGCGTCACCGTGCGCAGCGACGGCGCCGACCTCGTCCTCACGGCGGGCACCGCGACGCAGACCACCGCGCTGGCCTTCAGCACCACGACCTCCTCGATCACCGCCTCCAGCAGCACCACCAGCGGCTCGGTGACGACCACCGTGCAGTCCACCGAAGTGGTGCCGGTCCAGGGCACGCAGCTCACGGCGATCGAGCAGATCTCCGCCGGCATGAACGCGGTGGCCACGGCGATCAACACGAAGGGGACCAACCTCGCCGTCGCCGACCTGGAACCCTTCTTCGACGCCAGCCTGCTGGACCAGGGCCAGACCAGAACGCAGGTGCTCACCCGGATGGTGGACGACTTCAAGCAAGGCGCTCGCACCATCTCCGTCTCCGTGGACCGCGTCCTCTCGCTCGACCTCACCGCCGGCAAGGCCGAAATCATGGTGCGGTTCAGCCAGACGGTGGGCGGCCAGACCAGCGTCGAGCGCAGCCCCAACACCTTCGTGCGTGGCTCCGACGGCCAGTGGCGCTTCGGCGGCGACGGCCGCATCGGGCAGGTGAGCGTGCAGGCGGAGGGCCGCCGCAACCAGGGCACGTTCACCGGCAACAACGGTCCGTCCGTCAATGCCGACGTGCGGGTTCCCCAGGGCCTCGTCACGTCCGTCGACATCAGCAGCACGTTGAACATCACGACCATGCAGCCCGGCTCGCCCGAGGTGCAGTCGACCGGCATTCTCGACGTGTTCTTCGCCAACACCGGTCCGCTGACGCCTCCGCTGCCTGCGGCGGGAACGCCCGTCACCTTCATGCTGAACCGGACTGCCGGCGGAACCGTCTCGTACACGCTGCCGCTGAATGCCTTCACGACCGAACTGATCCAGGTCACGACGCCCACCGGCACGACCATCGGCACCGGGACGGCCACGGTGGCCTGGACGCTGCCGACCACCTATGCGGTGGAGCGCGTCCAGCTGACGGCCCTGGTGTTCACCGGGGACCAGACGCAGGGCCTCGGCTTCCAGTGCATCGTGGAGACGCTCGTGGCAGCCAATGCCACCAGCGGCACGATAGACATTCCCGCCACGTGCAACGGCCAGCCCGTGCTGACGGTGAACCTCAACGTCAGCACCAACGGCTTCAACGGGGAGCGTTCGATGGTGGTCTACGGCCTCACGAAGCAGTGAGCGCGTAGGTTTGCCGGCCGTCCCGGGAGGGGCGGCCGGCGATGTTTCAGCGGCAGTTGCCTTCGTCGAGGTTGCGCTCGACCCCGCGCAACTGCCGTTCGTACATGCGCGTCGTCTCGGGCCGGCTGGCCGCGCGCAGCTGTGTTTCGATGGCCGTGCGCTGGTCGCGCAGGTTGGGGCAGGCCAGGCTGGGCGGGCCCTTGCGGGCGGGTGCGGAGGCGGCGGCGACCGCGCCGGCCGGAGCCGGGACGCCGGCCGTTTCGGGACGGGCAGGGGAGGAGGCGGGCTCGTGCGCGCCATGGGCGGCTTCCGCCGAGGCTGCGCTGGCCGGTCGCCGCGCCGCGGGCGTGGTGCCGCCTGCCGGCGGCGACACCTCCCTGGCGACCGGGGCGTCGCACGGACGGTCCTGGAACACGTTGCCGCATCGGTACAGAGCCGCCGAAGCCGGCGCGGCCACGCACAAGGCGAGGGCGCCCAGCAGCGCGGGCATGTTGTTCTTGTGCATCCCGCTCTCCTAACGATGAGGAGATCGTAAACGGCTCAGCCGGTGCGGCCTAGCACTCCCAGCGCAAAAGGCAGGCTTGCCATCCCCAGAAGCGTGGAGAGTGTCACGAGTCCCGCCACATAGGCGCCGTTGTAGCCCATGCGCGACGCCAGCACGTAGCAGCTGGAGGCCGTGGGCAGGGCGGAGAACGCCAGCAGCACCACGGTCTGCGCCGCATCCAGCCGCAGGGCCCACGCGAGCAGGGCCGCGATCAGCGGCAGCAACAGGTGGCGGATCGAGAGCAGCCCCACGGCCAGCGCCTTCTGCTGCGCCAGGTGGCCGAACTGCATGCCGGCGCCCGCGGCCATCAGGCCCAGCGGCAGCGAGGCGCCGCCGACCCGGTTGACGGTGGGCTCCAGCCAGGGCGGCACCCGCAGGCCGGCGAAGTTGGCGGCCAGCCCCAGCGCGGTGGCGATGATCAGCGGGTTGCGCAGCAGCGCGCGGCCGAAGCCGGTGCGCCCGTGCCGGGCCATGGGCCACACGGCGCCGACGTTGAAGAGGGGCACGCACACCCCGATCAGGACGGCGATCAGCAGCAGGCCCCGCGGGCCCGCCAGCCGCTCCGACAGGGCCAGCGCGATGAAGGAATTGAAACGGAAGGCCACCTGCGCCGCCCCCGCGTGCTCGCGCGCGTCGATCACGCGCGCCAGGCCGGGCAGGTGCGGCAGCGCGTAGGCGAGGGCGATGCCGCTGACCCCCAGCAGCAGGCCGGCGGCGATCATGCTGGAGGCACCCCCCAGGTCCAGCGGGCTGCGCACGATCGACTGGAACAGCAGCACCGGGAAGAGGAAGAAGTAGACCAGGCTTTCCACCTGCTCCCACACGGTGCGGTCCAGGGCCGTGTAGCGGCACACGAGGTAGCCGCACAGGATCAGCGAGAAATCGGGCAGGAGGAGCTGGACAAAATGCACGCGCGCGAGGATAGCCGAGGCGCCGGGGCTGCCGGGGCCAGCGTGTCCGCCTTGTCAACGCAAGCTTGCGGCTGGCTGAGGGCCGGCGCGCTTCGTCGGACGCCGGCCTGGCCCAGCCGTCATCTGCACGTACGATGCACGTTTTCAGCAAATCGCAAGGAGACTCGAATGAAACGACGTGTCTGGATCGCCGCCGCGGCGACGCTGCTGGGCGCCGCGGCCGCTCCGGCGCTCGCGCAGGGCTACCCGAACAAGGTGGTCAAGCTGACGGTGCCGTTCGCGCCGGGCGGCACCACCGACATCATCGCGCGCGTCATCGCGGACCCGCTGGGCCGCGTGCTGGGCCAGCCCGTGATCGTGGAAAACAAGGCCGGCGCCGGCGGCGTGGTGGGAGCCACCGACACCGCGCACCAGCCGCCGGACGGCTACACGCTGGGCATCGCCACGGTGTCGACCACCGCGGCCAACCCGGCGATCAACCCCAAGATCCCGTACAACCCGCTGACGGACTTCACCCCGATCATCAACATCGCGGCCACGCCCAACGTGATCGCCGTGAACCCGAAGTTCCCCGCCAAGGACTACAAGTCCTTCATCGCGGAGATCAAGAAGAACCCGGGCAAGTACTCGTTCGCGTCCTCCGGCACGGGCGGCATCGGCCACCTGCAGATGGAGCTGTACAAGAGCCTGTCGGGCGCCTTCATCACGCACATCCCCTACCGCGGCGCGGGTCCGGCCCTCAACGACGTGGTGGCGGGCCAGGTGCCGATCATGTTCGACAACCTGCCCTCGGCGCTGCCCTTCATCAGGGAAGGCCGGCTGGTGCCGATCGTGGTGGCCGCGCCGCAGCGCCTGAAGGAACTGCCCGACGTGCCGACCTTCAAGGAAGTGGGGCTGGAGCCCGTGAACCGCCTGGCCTACTACGGCATCGTCGGGCCCAAGGGCCTGCCGAAGGAGGTGGTCACGCGGATCCACGACGCCACGAAGAAGGCGCTGGAGGATCCCGCCGTGCGCAGGCGCATCGAGGACACCGGCTCGATCGTCATCGGCAACACCCCGGAGCAGTTCGCCGAGCAGATCCGCAACGAGTACGCGGTGTACAAGAAGGTGGTGGAGTCGGCGAAGCTGAAGCTGGATTGACCTGGACCCGTCCTCCCCGCCTCGGCGGGGACGACGGGGCAGCGTGGCTTCGCCCATGTCCGACGCGATCGATGCCTTCATCGACGCCCTCTGGCTCGAGGAGGGCCTGTCGCGCAACACGCTGGCGGCCTACCGGCGCGACCTCGCGCTGTACGAGCAGTGGCTGGCGGCCCAGCGGGGCCGCCGGCTGCCCGCCACCGACGAAGGCGACCTGCAAGGGTATTTCTCGGCCCGCCATGCGCAGACCAAGGCCACTTCGGCCAACCGGCGCCTGACCGTCTTCAAGCGCTACTTCCGCTGGGCGCTGCGCGAGCGCCTGATCACCGTCGATCCCACCCTGCGCCTGCAGTCGGCCAGGCAGGCGCTGCGCGTGCCCAAGACGCTGACCGAAGCCCAGGTCGAGGCGCTGCTGGCCGCCCCCGACGTGGACACGCCGCTGGGCCTGCGCGACCGCACGATGCTGGAGCTGATGTACGCCAGCGGCCTGCGCGTGAGCGAGCTGGTCACGCTCAAGGCCTTCAACCTCGGCATGAACGAGGGCGTGCTGCGCGTGCTGGGCAAGGGCAGCAAGGAGCGGCTGGTGCCCTTCGGCGAGGTGGCGCGCGACTGGATCGTGCGTTACCTGGCGGATGCCCGCCCCGCGATCCTCGCCGGCCAGCAGACCGAGGACCTGTTCGTCACCGCGCGCGGCCACGGCATGACCCGGGCCATGTTCTGGGTGATCGTGAAGAAGCACGCCGCCACCGCCGGCATCACGGCGCCGCTGTCGCCGCACACGCTGCGGCATGCCTTCGCCACGCACCTGCTGAACCACGGTGCCGACCTGCGCGCGGTGCAGATGCTGCTGGGGCACGCGGACATCTCGACCACGACGATCTACACTCACGTGGCCCGCGAGCGGCTGAAGGTGCTGCACGCGCAGCACCATCCGCGCGGCTGAACCAAGGGACAAGCAAGGGAGGAGCCAACGGCATGACGCACTTCTCGCGCCGCGCCCTGCTGGCCGCCGCGGCGGCCACGGTGCTGCCCGCCCGCGCCCAGCAGTGGCCGGGCCGGCCGGTGCGCATGATCGTGCCCTATCCCAGCGGCGGCATCAGCGACCTGATCGCGCGCGCGATGGCCGAACGCATGGCCGCGAGCATCGGGCAGCCGGTGGTGGTGGAGAACCGCGCCGGGGCCAGCGGCACGATCGGCATGGAGGCCCTGGCCAAGGCGCCGCCCGACGGCCTGACGCTCGCCTTCTCGGCCATCAGCCCGCTGGTGCTCAGCCCCGCGCTCGGCAAGGTGCCGTACGACCCCGCGCGCGACTTCACTCCGGTGGCGAGCGTGATGGTGTCGCCGGTGCTCCTGCTCGCCACCAATGCGATCACGGTGCGCGACTTCCGCGAATTCCTGCAGCGCGCCCGCGACTGGCCCGACACGATCCGCTGGGCGACCTCGGGCCTCGCATCGCTGGGCCACCTGATGCTGGAGGAGGTGCAGGCCACGGCGAAGGTGCGCTTCGTCCACATTCCCTACAAGGGCGGCAGCCAGCAGATCAACGACGCGCTCGGTGCGCAGTTCGAGGTGCTGTCGGTGAATGCTTCGCCGGCGCTGATCGACTACATCAAGGCCGCGCGGCTGCGGCCGCTCGCCGTGGCCGCGCCGCGCCGGCTCGAGAGCCTGCCGCAGGTGCCCACGTTCGCCGAGCTGGGCTTCCCGCGCGCCAACCTCGCCTCGCACTTCGGCATCTTCGCGCCCGGCAACCTGCCGGTGCGGCTGCTGGACCGGATCAACAGCGAAGTCAACACCGCGATGGAAGAGCCAGGCGTGCGCGCCCGCATGCTGGCAGGCGAGAACGTGCCGACCGGCGGCACCGCGCGCGACTTCGCGCGGCAGATCGCCACCGAGGCGGACAGCACGATGGCCATCGTGCGCGCCGTGGGCATCCGGGCCGAGTAAACCCCGGGCAGCGCCCGCCGCCGGAACGCGCCGGCGTGCCGTGACATCTATGCCGGCAGACCCGGTATTTGCGGACCAACGGTCCGGCCGGGCTCCCAAGGAGAAAGCAAACCATGATCCGAACGATGCCCCCCTTCGTGCTGGCCGCGCTGGCCGCCTTCGCCCTGTCCGCCCAGGCCCAGGGAGGCCCCAGCGACCCGCAGATCGCCCACATCGTCGTGACCGCCAACCAGATCGACGTCGACGCCGGCAAGCTGGCCAAGAGCCGGTCGAAGAACAAGGAAGTGGACAAGTTCGCCCAGCAGATGATCACGGACCACACCGGCGTCAACAAGCAGGCCGTGGCGCTGGCCAAGAAGCTCAAGGTCAAGCCCGAGGACAACGACACCAGCAAGAGCCTGAAGAAGGGCGGCGACGAGAACATCGCCAAGCTCAAGAAGCTCAAGGGCAAGGCCTTCGACAAGGAGTACGTGGACCACGAAGTGGCGTACCACCAGGCCGTGCTCGACGCGATCGACAAGACGCTGATTCCCTCGGCCAAGAACGCGGAGCTCAAGGGCCTGATCGAGAAGGTGCGCCCCGCCATCGCGGCCCACCTGGACCACGCCAAGCACCTGCAGGCGGACCTGGGCAAGTGACATGAAACAAGGCGCGCGCAAGCTGCTGCTTGCCACCGGCCTGGCCGCAGCGTGCGCGCTGCCCGGCTGGGCGGCCGGCGCCACGCACACGGTGACGATCGAGGGCATGAAGTTCGTGCCCGGGACCGTCACCGTCAAGCGCGGCGACAAGGTGGTGTGGCAGAACAAGGACATGGTGCCCCACACGGCCACCGCGAAGGGCAGGTTCGACTCCGGCAACATCGCCGCGGGCAAGAGCTTCAGCCGTGCCATGACGAAGGCCGGGCGTTACGACTACGTCTGCACCTTCCACCCTGGCATGAAAGCAGTGGTGGTGGTGCAATGACACGCATGAACCTCAAGACCGAAGCGCTCCCCCAGGAGCTGGACGACATCTCCCTCGCGGCCCGGGTGCAGGCCCGCGATGTGGGGGCGTTCGAGCTGCTGATGCGCCGCTACAACCAGCGCCTCTACCGCCTCGCGCGCTCGATGCTGCGCAACCCGGCCGACGCCGAGGAGGCCGTGCAGGACGCCTACCTCGCCGCCTACCAGTCGATGGGTGCCTTCCGCGGCGAGGCGAGCCTGTCCACCTGGCTGTCGCGCGTGGTGGTGAACCAGTGCCTCGCGCGGATGCGCCGGCAGGCCCGCCGCGACAACATCGTCCCCATGGTCTCCATGGGCGGCCCGGACGAACAGGAGGCCACGCACATGCCTGCCGACGAGAAGGACACGCCCGACCGCGCCCTCGTGCGGGCGGAGCTGCGGGCCGTGCTGGAGCGCAAGCTCGACGAACTGCCCGAGAGCTTCCGCACCGTGTTCGTGCTGCGCTCGGTCGAGGAACTGAGCGTCGAGGAAACGGCGCAGACCCTCAACCTGCCCGAGGCCACCGTGCGCAGCCGCCACTTCCGGGCCCGCAGCATGCTGCGCGAATCGCTCGCGCAGGAAATCGACGTGGCCGAACGCGACATCTTCGCCTTCGCCGGCGAACGCTGCGACCGCATCGTGGCGAACGTGCTCCGCCGCCTCCCCTGAGTCTCTTCCTTGCTCCGCCCCGGGGGGGGGCCGGCCCATCCGCGCAGCCCCCGGCGCCTCAAGCCGGCGCGCCGCTGCGCCGCGCCCGTTCGGCCGCGATGATGCCCTCGATGGCTGCGGCGCCCAGGCCCTGCGAGCCGAGCGCGTGCGAGGTGAGCAGCAGGCCCGCCTCCAGCATCTCCGGCACCACGTTGGTCGCGCCCGCGGCCTCCAGTTCGCGCGCGTGCGCCTCGTCGTGCGAGCGGGCGAAAATCTTCAGCTGCGGCGCCTGTTCGCGCGCGGCCTGCACCACGCGCCGCGCCGCCGAGGGGGAGTCCATGGTCACCACCAGGCTGGTGGCCTCGTCGAGTTTCAGCTTGCGCAGCAGCTCGGTGCGCGCCGCATTGCCGTAGTAGACCGGGAAGCCCTGCTCGCGCAGGCGCGCCGCGCGATCGCCATCGTGCTCCACCGCGATGTAGGGCACGTTCTGTTCGGACAGCACCTCGCCCAGCATGCGCCCCACGCGGCCGAAGCCGATCACCACCACGTGGCCGGTGGCGGGCGGCAGCATGCTTTCCTGCGCCTCGCGCTGGTGCTCCAGCGATTCGGCGTCGATCCAGCGCCCGAGGCGGTGCGCGAGCCGCGCCACCAGCGGCGTCACCAGCAGGCTCAGGCTCACCACCAGGAACATGAACTGGCCGATGTCGCGCGTGAGCGTGCCCGCCGCCATCGCCGCGCCGATCACGATGAAGGCGAACTCGCCGCCCTGTCCGAGCAGCAGCCCGGCCTCCACGGCCTGGCCGCGCCGCAGGCCGGCCACCTTCAGCACGGACGCGGCGACCACGGCCTTGATCGCCAGCAGGCCCACCACCGAGAACGTGAGCCACAGCGGCTCGCGCAGCACCTCGCGCGGGTCGATCTCCATGCCCACCGACATGAAGAACAGGCCCATCAGCAGGCCCTTGAACGGTTCGACGGTGATCTCGACCTCGTGCCGGTATTCGGTCTCGGCCAGCAGCAGGCCGGCCAGGAAGGCGCCCAGCGCCATCGACAGGCCCGCCGCCGCCGTGGCGCCGCCGATGCTCAGGACCACCAGCAGGCACAGCGCGGTGAACACCTCGGGCTGGCGCCGCCGCGCGAAGGTGCGGAACAGCGGGCGGATCAGCCGCGGGCCGACCACCAGGATCAGCGCCACGACCATCAGCGAGGCGACCATCTGGTAGCCGAGTTTCTGGAACAGGCCGGTGCCGGAGTCCCGGCCCAGCAGTTCGACGAGGATCAGGATCGGCACCACCGCGACATCCTGGAACATCAGCACCGAGAAGCTCGCCTGCCCCACGGGGGTGGCGAGCGCGCGCGATTCCACCAGCAGCTGCATCACCACCGCGGTGGACGACAGCGACAGCACCAGCCCGAGCACCAGCGCCACGCTGGGCTCGTTGCCGAACGCCCAGGCGAGGCCGCCGATGAGCAAGCCGCTCAGGAGCACCTGCGCCGAACCGGCGCCGAACACCCAGCGCCGCAACTCCCAGACGCGCTGGATCGACAGCTCCAGCCCGATCAGGAACATGAGGAAGATGACGCCGAGGTCGGCCAGCGCCCGCACCCCCTGCTCGCGCGGGAAGCTGAGGAAGGACAGCACCGGGAAGTGCGTCGCCAGGCTGCCGCTGCCGTAGGGCCCCGCGATGGCGCCCACCACCAGGAAGCCGATCACCTGGTTGATGCGAAAGCGTTGCAGCAGCGGGATCAGGATGCCCACCAGCGCCAGGAACAGGAGGGTTTCGCGCAGGAAGGGCAGGGAGGCGGGATGGTCCATCAGGGGTGCGCCCCATTCTAGGAACGCGGTGCGCCGGAGAGACTGAGCTGGATCAGCCAACCCGCGAGCGCCGCGGCGACCGACCGCGCGATCCCGAGGACGCGGGTGGCGACGCGCGGCGTGGCGCGCACCATACGGGGTCCAGTCCTACACTTGCGGATGCGCTCCGGTCAGCGAAACGAGGCACACTGGAGCATGGACCAGAAACCGGCAAGGGGTCACTTCGGCCCGCGAGGCCGGCCCGTGGCCGCGCCACCCCGGATCTCGCTGCCCACCGCGCGCGCGGTGGCGCTGGCGGCGCGCAGCTCCCATTCCGTGAAGTCGCCGAAGGCCTCGAGCAGCCTGGCCTCGGAACTCCAGCTGTCCGCCACTTCCGCGCAGCGTTGCCGCTCGGCGGCCACGGCGCTGGCCACCGCGGCGGCGAGCTGGTCGGCGCTGTACGGCAGCGGGCCTTCCAGCGGGGTGTGCGAGGCTCCCGCCGAGTGCTGCTGCACTTCCAGGGCCCGGGCCTCGTCCCGGATGTGTTCCGCCCACTGCTTGCGTTGCTCGTTGCCGCTCATGTGGCGCTCCCGTCATGCTGCTGGACGCATTCTCGCCCCATTTCGGCGCGGGGCTGCCGCAGGGGAGGGCGTTCGCCCGTGACCGAGCCGCTCCTTTTCAGCGCGACGCGGATGTCGACCTTCCGCGGCCGCCAGCTGCTTACCGCGGCCACCTGCTTCTTCTTCGCCCGCAAGGAGCGCCTGTACGCCGTCACCAGCCGCCACGTGCTGCACGACGAGCCGAGCGGCCACTTCCCGGACCGCGTGGAGCTCGTGCTGCACGTCGATGCCACGGACCTCACGCGCCGGGCGGTGCTGTCGGTGCCGCTGTACGCCGACGGCCGGGCGCTGTGGCGCCAGGGCACCGATTCGGGCGGACCGGTCGACATCGCGGTGCTGGAGCTGGATCGCAAGACGCTGCCGGCCAACGTGGTGCTGCGCGCCTTCGAGCCGCGCAACGTGCTGTCCGCGATTCCCGACGTGGAGGTGGGCGCCTCGCTGCTGGTGGTCGGCTTTCCGCTCGGGTTCTACGACACGCTGCACCACCTGCCCGTGGTGCGGCACGCGATCGTGGCCTCGTCCTTCGGCGTGCGCTTCCAGGGGGAGGGCTACTTCCTGACCGACGGGCGGATGCACCGCGGCTCCAGCGGCGCGCCGGTGGTGATGCGCTGGCCCGGCGCGGGCACGGAGATGCCGTGGCGGCTGCTGGGCGTGCACGCGGCCCGCATGGACATGGGCACCCGCGACCTGCTGCAGGACGAATCGCTGGGCCTGAACTGCGCCTGGTACGCGGACATCCTGATGACGCTCACCGAGGACGACGCGGCGCCCAGCCCGGCGGAAATGGGCCCCCGGCGGGGCCGCCGCGTCACCGCCCGGACCGGCTGAGGCGTGCCCAGCGCGCAGCGCCGCTGCGGAGTACAATACAACTTCCTCCTTCGCCGCGACCCGCGGCCTCCCCAGGCAGATTCCTGATCGACGAGAGGATCGCTCCTCCGGGATTTGCGTGCCCCGCCCGCCAGGGCCGGCCTTCCACCTCCCCATGTTCCGCCGCGCACCCCGCGCGTCCCGACATGGCCCCTCCCTGCTCCGGCCGTGGCCGGACTGCACGCAAAAAGGAATTTCCATGGCCAAAGAAGAGTTGATCGAAATGCGTGGGCGCGTGGCCGAAGTGCTGCCCGACTCGCGCTTCCGCGTGACGCTGGACAACGGGCACGAGCTCGTGGCGTACAGCGGCGGCAAGATGCGCAAGCACCGTATCCGCGTGATCGCCGGCGACGACGTGACGCTGGAGCTGTCGCCCTACGACCTGAGCAAGGGCCGCATCATGTTCCGCCACCTTCCGGAGCGCCGTGGCGCGCCGGCCGCCCCGCGCCGTCCCCCGATCAAGCGCTGAGAACGGGATGAATCCCTTCATCTGGTGCGTCGTGGGCGCGCTGGCGGGCTGGATCGCCGGAGTGTTCGTGCCGACGCGCAGCCTGATCAACCGGATCGAGAACGTCCTGGTGGGCGTGTTCGGCGCCTTCATCGGCGGCGAGTTCGTGGCGCGTGTCGCGCTGGGCACCACGCCGGGGAGCGGCTTCCAGGCCTCGTCGCTGATGCTGGCGATCGCCGGCGCCATCGGCCTGCTGGGCCTGCTGTCCGTGATGCGCAAGGCCGTCGGGCCGATGCGCCCCCACAAGCTGCGCAAGAAGCCGCGGCCTTGAGCCCCCTCAGTCCCTCCCCGTCCGCGGGAGGGTCGGGGAAGGGGCGCTGGCGCGCTCCAGGTGCTCCAGTTCCGCTGGAGTGAAGCCCGCCCGCAAGCGGGCTTCCTCGTTGAAGGGCGGATGCAGCTTCGGCGCCCCGTAGCGCTGCGCCAGCACCGCGTAGTGCGCCACCGGATCGAGCCCCTCGCGCTCGCACAGGAACCGGTACCAGCGATTGCCGATCGCGACGTGGCCCACCTCGTCGCGCAGGATCACGTCGAGGATCTCCACTGCGCGCAGCGCCGCCGGCGTGCCCGCCTGGCGCAGCTTGGCCTGGATCTGCGGTGTCGCATCCAGCCCGCGCGCCTCCAGCGTGCGCGGCACCAGCGCCATGCGCGCCACGATGTCGCCCTGCGTCTTCTCGCACATGGACCACAGGCCGTCGTGGGCGTCGAAGTCTCCATAGGCGTGGCCGAGGGTGGCGAGGTGATCGGCCAGCAGGGTGAAGTGGAGCGATTCCTCCGCCGCGACGCGCAGCCAGTCGTGGTGGAACGCCTCGGGCATGCCTTCGAAGCGCCACACCGCGTCCAGCGCCAGGTTGATCGCATTGAACTCGATGTGCGCGATCGCGTGCAGCAGCGCGGCCAGTCCCTGCGGCGTGGCCGGCGAGCGCCGCGGCACCCGGGCCGGATGAACGAGCTGCGGACGCAGCGGCCGGCCCGGCAAGGCTGCGGGCGGCACCGGTGCGCTGGGATCCAGGTGCAGTTGTCCCGCACGCGCATGCAAGGCCGTGACCAGCGCCACCTTCTCCCGCGGATCGGCGGCGCAAAGAGCCTCTAGGGCCTGCTGGCGAAGCTCCATGCGCCGATTCTAAGGACCCGGCCGCGCCGCCGTGCCTGCCTACAATGTCCCCTTTTCCCTTGGAAACCGCAGGAATGGCGATCTACGAACTCGACGGCATGGCGCCGCAACTGGCGCAAGGCGCATGGGTCGCCGGCAGCGCGGAGGTGATCGGACAGGTGGAAATGGCGGAGAACGCCAGCGTCTGGTACGGCTGCGTCGTGCGCGGCGACACCGAGAAGATCCGCATCGGCCGCAACACCAACATCCAGGATCTTTCCGTGCTGCATGCCGACCCCGGCGTGCCGCTCACCATCGGCGACGACGTCACCGTGGGCCACCAGGTGATGCTGCACGGCTGCACGATCGGCGACGGCACGCTGGTCGGCATCCAGGCGGTGATCCTGAACAACGCGAAGATCGGCAGGAACTGCATCGTGGGCGCGGGCAGCGTGGTCACGGAAGGCAAGGAGTTCCCGGACAACTCGCTGATCGTCGGCGCGCCCGCCAAGGCGATCCGCACGCTCGACGACGAGGCGGTGGCGAAGTTCCGCCGCATCCCGCCGCACTACGTGCAGAACGCGCAGCGGCACGCCCGCGCCAAGAAGATCGGCTGATGTCCGAGCTGCACAAGTTCCTGTTCGAGGGCCTGCCGGTGCGCGGCAACATCGTGCGCCTGACGGACGCCTGGACGGAGATCCTGTCGCGCCGCCGCGCCGACGACGCCGCCTCCACCTGGCCGTGGCCGGTGGTGGAACTGCTCGGCGAGATGGCGGCCGCGGGCGCGCTGATGCAGTCCAACATCAAGTTCAATGGCGCGCTGGTGATGCAGATCTTCGGCGAAGGGCCGGTGAAGGTCGCCGTCGCCGAGGTCCAGCACGACCTGAGCCTGCGCGTGACGGCCAAGGTGGTCGGCGAGGTCGCCGCCGGCGCGCACCTGCAGGAGCTGGTGAACGTCAACGGCCGCGGGCGCTGCGCGATCACGCTCGATCCGAAGGACCGCCTCCCGGGCCAGCAGGCGTACCAGGGGGTGGTGCCGCTCAATGCCACCACCGGCGGCGGCGCGCCGCGGCTGGCGGACGTGCTGGAGCACTACATGCGCCAGTCCGAACAGCTGGACACGAAGCTGGTGCTGGCGGCGAACGAATCGGTGGCCGCGGGCCTGCTGATCCAGCGCCTGCCGGCCGAGGGCGGCAGCCACATCGCGGCGGGCACCGAGATGGAGCCGGCCGAGCAGCTCGAACACTTCAACCGCATCGCGACGCTGGCGGGCAGCCTGACCGCGCAGGAGCTGCTGGAGCTCGATGTGGAAACCATCCTGCGCCGCCTGTTCTGGGAGGAGAAGCTGCTGCGCTTCGATGCGCAGACCCCGCGCTTCCACTGCACCTGCAGCCGCGAGCGCGTGGCCGGCATGATCCGCGGGCTGGGCGAGGAGGAGGCCCGCGGCATCCTGGCCGAGCGCGGCGAGATCGACGTGTCGTGCGACTTCTGCGGCCAGCACTATCGCTTCGACGCGGTCGATGCCGCGCAGATCTTCACCTCTCCCGGCGACAGGCCGCCGGGTTCGTCGACGATGCACTGAGCCCGGGCCGTTGGCGCATCCGGCCGCCCGGAGACCGCCAGGAAGGACAGGAACCGGGAACCCGCGGCCTCAGCCGCGGGCGTTCTTCAGTCGCGTGAAGAGCCGGTGTTCGCAGGCCGGGTCGCTGCACTTGTCGCACGCCCAGACCCAGCCCGCGCCGCCGGCTTCCCCAGCGCCTGCGCCTTGGCGCAGCGCCGGCGGCAGGAGGCCGGCCGCGGCGAGGGCCTGCAGGGCGGACCGCAGGCGCTGCGGCCCGTGCCCGTACACCACCTGGTAGGCCACACCCGCGTGCTGCAGATGGTCGCGCAGGAGCGCATCCGCCCGTTCGCGTGACGCCGCATCGCGCTGCAGGCCGTCCGGCTGCCACGCGAGGTCCAGGCCGGTGAGCAGGGTCGCGTCGTAGCCGCGTTGCCGCTCGCTGGCGAAGCGGTGGAGCGCGCCGTCCTCGAACCGCATGCCGGCGTGGATCGCGATCGCCAGTGCGGTGCTGTCCGCGATCACGACGGCGGCCGTCGCAGCGGCGTCGTCCACGCGGCGTTCCTGTTCCCGCGCGATCGCGAGCTGTTCCCCGGGCCCCGGGGCGCGGCCTTCGCGCGCGCACCATTCGCGCAGGACTTCGGGCACCACGACGGCGGCTAGCCCGCGTTCGCGCAGGTGCGCGGCCAGGTCGGTCGCCAGCGTGGTCTTGCCGGTGCTTGCGGCGCCGAGGAGCGCGATGCGCCGCGTCACTTGGCGATCTGCACCAGCACCTCGTTGGGCCGCACCATCCCCAGTTCGGCGCGGGCCTTCTCCTCCACCATCTCCAGGCCTTCCTGCAGGTCGCGCACCTCGGCGGCCAGCTGCTCGTTGGCCTGCTGTGCGGCGGCGTTGCGCGCCTTCTGGTCGGCCAGTTTCTGCTGCATCTGGGCGACGTCGCCGACGCTGCCGCGGCCCAGCCAGAGCTGGGCCTGCACCACGGCCAGCAGGCCGATCAGCAAGGCAGCGACGAAGCGTCCGCTCAAGCGGTCTTCCGGTCAGCGCAGGTTGTAGAACGCCGAGCGGCCCGGGTACTGGGCGACCTCGCCGAGGTCTTCCTCGATGCGCAGCAGCTGGTTGTACTTGGCCATGCGGTCCGAACGCGAGAGGGAGCCGGTCTTGATCTGGCCGGCGTTGGTGCCCACCGCGATGTCGGCGATGGTGGAGTCCTCGGTCTCGCCCGAGCGGTGCGAGATCACCGCCGTGTAGTTGGCGCGCTTGGCCATCTCGATGGCGGCGAAGGTCTCGGTCAGCGTGCCGATCTGGTTGATCTTGATGAGGATCGAGTTGGCGATGTTGCGCTCGATGCCTTCCTTGAGGATCTTCGTGTTGGTGACGAACAGGTCGTCGCCCACCAGCTGCACGCGCTTGCCCAGGCGCTCGGTCAGCAGCTTCCAGCCGTCCCAGTCGCCTTCGGCCATGCCGTCCTCGATGCTGATGATCGGGTACTTGCCGACCCAGGATTCGAGGGTGGTGACCCACTGCTCGGGCGAGAGCTTCTCGCCTTCGGAGCCGGACAGGTCGTACAGGTTCTCGCCTTCCTTGTAGAACTCGCTGGAGGCGCAGTCCAGGCCCAGGGCGATCTGCTCGCCCGGCTTGTAGCCGGCGCGTTCGATGGCCTGCAGGATCATCTGGATCGCGGCCTCGTGGTTCTCCACGTTGGGGGCGAAGCCGCCTTCGTCGCCGACGGCCACGCTCATGCCCTTGTCGTGGATGATCTTGCGCAGGGCGTGGAACACCTCGGCGCCGTAGCGCAGCGCCTCGCGGAACGACGGCGCGCCCAGGGGGATGATCATCAGCTCCTGCAGGTCGAGGTTGTTGTTGGCGTGGGCGCCGCCGTTGACCACGTTCATCATCGGCACCGGCAGCAGGCAGCCGTTCATGCCGCCGAAGTAGCGGTACAGGGGCAGGCCGGATTCCTCGGCGGCCGCGCGCGCGACCGCCATCGACACCGCCAGCATGGAGTTGGCGCCCAGGCGGCTCTTGTTCTCGGTGCCGTCGAGGTCGATCAGCGTCTTGTCCAGGAAGTTCTGCTCGGAGGCGTCGAGGCCCAGCACCGATTCGGAGATCTCGGTGTTGATGTGCTCCACGGCCTTGAGCACGCCCTTGCCCAGGTAGCGCTTGGGATCGCCGTCGCGCAGCTCGATGGCCTCGCGCGAGCCGGTGGAGGCGCCGGAGGGCACGGCGGCGCGGCCCATGGTGCCCGACTCCAGCAGGACGTCGCACTCCACGGTGGGATTGCCCCGCGAATCCAGGATCTCGCGGCCGACGATGTCAACGATTGCGCTCATTCGTTTCTCTTTTGAGTTTCAAAAAACTTCCGGACGCAGAGGACGCAAAGGGTACGCAGAGGACGCAAAAGACAACCAATTCATAAATGTCTTCTTTGCGTTCTCTGCGTACCCTTTGCGTCCTCTGCGTCCTGCCTTGGGTTTCAGGTGCCTTCGACCAGCACCATGCGCATCACCGCAGCCCCCTCGCGCGCCTTCTTCGCGGCGGCGTATTCGGGGGAGTCGTAGAACGCGCGGGCCTTTTCGACGGAGGGGAATTTCAGGATCACCGTGCGGCCCGGCGTCCAGTCGCCTTCCAGCACCTGCAGCGCGCCGCCGCGCACGCAGACTTCGGCGCCGTGCGCCTTCATCGCGATGGTGGACAGCCGCTTGTACTCTTCGTACTGCTGCGGGTTCGTGATTTCGACGTTGGCGAGGATGTAGGCACTAGGCAAAGTCGTTCTCCAGGAAGCCGTTCTTCTTGGTGACGCGGTCGAGCGCCACCAGCGTCTCCAGCAATGCGCGCATGTGCTTGAGGGGCACCGCATTCGGCCCGTCGGACAGGGCCTTGGCCGGATCGGGATGCGTCTCCATGAACAGGCCCGCCACGCCCACGGCCACCGCCGCACGCGAGAGCACCGGCACGAATTCGCGCTGGCCGCCGGAGCTCGTGCCCTGGCCGCCAGGCAGCTGCACCGAATGCGTGGCATCGAACACCACCGGCGCGCCCGTCTCGCGCAGGATCGCCAGCGAGCGCATGTCCGAAACCAGGTTGTTGTAGCCGAAGCTGGCGCCGCGCTCGCAGGCGAGGAAGCTGTCCTCCGGCAGGCCCTTCTCGCGCGCGGCCTCGCGGGCCTTCTGGATCACGTTCTTCATGTCGCCGGGCGCGAGGAACTGGCCCTTCTTGATGTTCACCGGCTTGCCGGACTGGGCCACGGCGCGGATGAAGTCGGTCTGGCGGCACAGGAAGGCGGGCGTCTGCAGCACGTCGACGACCTGCGCCACCACCGGGATCTCCGCCTCCGTGTGCACGTCGGTCAGGATCGCCACCTTCAGCTCGCGCTTGACCTTGGCCAGGATCTCCAGGCCCTTTTCCATGCCCGGGCCGCGGAAGCTGGCGCCCGAGGAGCGGTTGGCCTTGTCGTAGCTGCTCTTGAAGATGAAGGGGATGCCCAGGGAGGCCGTGATCTCCTTGAGTTGGCCGGCCACGTCCATCTGCAGCTGCTCGGATTCGACGACGCAGGGCCCCGAGATGAGGAAGAAGGGCTTGTCCAGCCCCACCTCGAAACCGCAGAGCTTCATGCCACCGCCTTGAGCGACTTCGCGCTCGTCCCCTGCCGCTGCGACTGGTGCTGGCAGGCGGCGGAGATGAAGGCGTTGAAGAGGGGATGGCCGTCCCAGGGCGTGGACTTGAATTCGGGGTGGAACTGCACGCCCATGAACCAGGGGTGCACGTCCTGCGGCAGCTCCACGATCTCGGTCAGCTGCTCGCGCTGCGTGAGCGCGGAGATCACCAGCCCCGCCTTGCGCAGCTGGTCCAGGTACTTCACGTTCGCTTCGTAGCGATGGCGGTGCCGCTCGGTCACCACGTCGCCGTAGATCTGGTGCGCGAGCGTGCCCTGGGCGACGTCCGAACTCTGGGCGCCCAGGCGCATCGTGCCGCCCAGGTCCGACTGCTCGGTGCGGGTCTGGATCGCGCCGCTCGAGTCCTTCCATTCGGTGATCAGCGCGATCACGGGATGCTGGGTCTGCGGATCGAACTCGGTGCTGTTCGCGCCCTCCAGGCCGGCGACATCTCGCGCGTACTCGATGGTGGCGACCTGCATGCCCAGGCAGATGCCCAGGTACGGCACCTTCTGCTCGCGGGCGAAGCGCGCCGCCAGGATCTTGCCTTCCACGCCGCGCTTGCCGAAGCCGCCCGGCACCAGCACGGCGTCGAACTTGGCGAGCTGGCCCACCGTCTCCGGCGTGATCGTCTCGGAGTCGACGTAGTCGATCTTCACGCGCACGTGGTTCTTCAGGCCCGCGTGGCGCAGCGCCTCGTTGAGCGACTTGTAGCTGTCCGACAGGTCGACGTACTTGCCGACCATGGCGATGTTGACCTCGCCGCGCGGATGCTCCACCTCGTACACCAGCTGGTCCCAGCGCTTGAGGTTGGCCGGCGGCGTGTTCAGGCGCAGCTTGTCGCAGATGAGGCCGTCGAGGCCCTGCTCGTGCAGCACGCGCGGCACCTTGTAGATGGTGTCCACGTCCGGCATGGAGATCACGCCCCACTTCGGCACGTTGGTGAACAGGCTGATCTTGTCGGCCTCGTCCTCGGGGATGTTGCGGTCGGCGCGGCACAGGAGCGCATCGGGCTGGATGCCGATCTCGCGCATCTTCTGCACGGTGTGCTGCGTGGGCTTGGTCTTGAGTTCGCCGGCGGCGCCGATCCACGGCACGTAGGTCAGGTGCACGAAGGCGGAGTTGTTGGGGCCGAGCTTGAGCGCCATCTGGCGCACCGCTTCGAGGAAGGGCAGGGACTCGATGTCGCCCACCGTGCCGCCGATCTCGACGATCGCGACGTCCACTTCACTGGGCGTGCCCATGCCGGCGCCGCGGCGGATGAATTCCTGGATCTCGTTGGTGACGTGCGGGATCACCTGCACCGTCTTGCCCAGGTAGTCGCCCCGGCGTTCCTTTTCCAGCACGCTCTTGTAGATCTGGCCGGTGGTGAAGTTGTTGGCGCGGCGCATCCGCGTGGTGACGAAGCGCTCGTAGTGGCCCAGGTCCAGGTCGGTCTCGGCGCCGTCGTCGGTGACGAACACCTCGCCGTGCTGGAAGGGCGACATCGTGCCCGGATCGACGTTGATGTACGGATCGAGCTTGATGAGGGTGACTTTGAGGCCCCGCGACTCCAGGATCGCTGCGAGGGAGGCTGAGGCGATTCCCTTGCCCAGGGAGGACACCACACCGCCGGTGACGAAGACGAATTTGGTCATGTCGATCGGGAGGTGCGCTCCCGGGGAGGTGGTAAAGCGAGATTATAGAGGTCAGGGCCTGCCTCCAGCCCCTCGGTACACTCCCGCCCATGAACGACCTTGCCGGCAAGCACATCGTCCTGGGCCTCACGGGGGGCATCGCGTGCTACAAGTCCGCGGAACTGTGCCGGGGGCTCGTCAAGGAGGGCGCGACGGTGCAGGTCGTGATGACCGAGGCGAGCGAGCAATTCATCACGCCCGTGACCATGCAGGCGTTGTCGAACCGCCCGGTCTACACCTCGCAATGGGACCCGCGCGAGCCGAACAACATGCCGCACATCAACCTGTCGCGGCAGTCCGACGCCATCCTCATCGCGCCCTGCAGCGCCGACTTCATCGCCAGGCTGGTGCAGGGCCGCGCCGACGAGTTGCTCTCGCTGATGTGCCTGGCGCGCCCCATCGCCAGCGTCCCCCTGCTGATCGCGCCGGCCATGAACCGCGAGATGTGGGCCCATCCCGCCACTCAGCGCAACATGGCGCAGCTCGCCGCCGACGGCGCCACGCTGCTGGGCGTGGGCAGCGGCCTGCAGGCCTGCGGCGAGACGGGCGACGGCCGCATGCTGGAGCCCAAGGAACTGCTGGAGGACGTGATCGCCTTCTTCCAGCCCAAGGTGCTGGCCGGCCGCAAGGTGGTCGTCACCGCGGGGCCTACCTTCGAGGCGCTCGACCCGATCCGCGGCATCACCAACCACTCCTCCGGCAAGATGGGCTTCGCCATTGCGCGCGCGGCCCGCGAGGCCGGTGCCGACGTCGTCGTCATCGCGGGCCCGGTGAGCCTTGCCACCCCGCGCGGCGTGAGGCGCGTGGACGTGAAATCGGCCCGCCAGATGCTCGCCGCGACCGAGGCGGAAGTCCCGCGGGCCGACGTGTTCGTCGCGACCGCCGCCGTGGCCGACTGGCGCCCGGCGAACGAATCCGACCAGAAGATCAAGAAGGACGGCAGCGGCCTGCCGCCCACCGTGAGCTTCACCGAGAACCCCGACATCCTCGCCACCGTGGCGCGCGGCGAGCGGGCGAAGAGCGGCGCTCTGTTCTGCGTCGGTTTCGCCGCCGAGAGCCACGAGCTCGTGAAGAACGCCCGCGCCAAGCGCGAACGCAAGGGCGTGCCCCTGCTGGTGGGCAACATCGGGCCGAGCACCTTCGGCCAGGACGACAACCAGCTGCTGCTGGTGGACGCGCAGGGCGTGGTCGAACTGCCCCGCGCCTCCAAGCTCGCACTGGCGCGCCAGCTGGTCGCCGAGATCGCCCGCCGCCGCGCCGGCCCCGCCGCCACCTGACACCCTCCCGAATGCAAGTCGACGTCAAGATCCTCGATCCGCGCATGGCGGACCAGTTGCCCACCTATGCCACCCCGGGCAGCGCCGGCCTGGACCTGCGCGCCTGCCTCGATGCGCCGCTCACGCTGGCGCCGAACGCCTGGCAGCTGGTGCCCACCGGCATCGCCATCTGGCTGCGGGACCCCGCCTACGCCGCGCTGATCCTTCCGCGCTCGGGCCTCGGCCACAAGCACGGCATCGTGCTCGGCAACCTCGTGGGCCTGATCGACAGCGACTACCAGGGCCAGCTGATGGTCAGCGCCTGGAACCGCAGCGACACTGCCTTCACGCTGCAACCGATGGAGCGGCTCGCCCAGCTGGTGGTCGTGCCGGTGGTGCAGGCCTCGTTCCGGGTGGTCGCCGACTTTCCCGCGACGGAGCGCGGCGCGGGCGGTTACGGCTCCACAGGGAAGAGCTGATGACCTGCCGGGTGCGTGCCGGCTGACAAGCTCGCCAACGCGGTCCTACGTGTAAGTGCGCCAAAGCCTGCACCCGCGCGCGGCCCGGCCTCGTTTCAATGAGCTGTACAAGGCGCCCCCGATGTGGGTGGCGCCGTGTGCAGATCAAGCAACGAAGGAGAATTCCATGCGCACCATTTCCCGTCTGACTTCGCTGGTGACCGGTGGCCTGGCCGTCGCGATGCTCGCGGCGTGCTCGTCCTACGGCCCGATGGCCTCGACGTATCCGTCGACCTATCCGACCACGACGACGACCTACCCGGCCTCCAGCTACCCGGTGGCGGGCACCGAGTACGGCCGCATCATCAACATCGAATACCTGCCGGTGGGCACGACCGCTCCGACCACGCACAACATCCTCGGCGCCGTGGTCGGCGGCGTGGTGGGTGGCCTGCTGGGCAACCAGATCGGCAGCGGCACCGGCCGCACGGCGGCGACGGTGCTGGGCGGCGTGGCCGGCGCGGCGGTCGGCAGCCAGATCGCGCGCAACTCGCAGGGGGTGACGACGCAGGCCGGCTACCGCATCACGATGCAGTCGGACCAGGGCGTGGTGCGCACGTACGAAGTGCCCGCCACGGGCGACCTGCGCGTGGGCGACCGCGTGCGCGTCGACAACGGCGTGATCTATCGCGGCTAAGCGTCGCTGCGAATGAGAAACGCCCGGTGCAGGCCGGGCGTTTTTTTTTGCGCAGTCAAAACCGGACAGCCGGACGCAGAGGACGCAAAGGGTACGCAGAGGACGCAAAGAAGACAAAGAAAACTTTAATGGTTTTCTTTTGCGTCCTCTGCGTACCCTTCGCGTCCTCTGCGTCCGGTACCCGTCTTACTCCCCGATCCGGAAGAAGCCCGTTCCCAGCGTTCCGCGGCCCACTTCGTCTTCGGTCGCCTCGCGCACGGCCTCCACCTTCAGGTGCAGCCGGATCGCGATGCCCGCCAGCGGGTGGTTGCCATCGACCACGACGTGCTCGGGGTAGATCTCGGTGACGGTGTAGAGCAGGTTCTTCGGCGCGTCGGCGCTGGTGGCGCCCGGGGGCAGGCCCTCGAAGGTCATGCCTTCCTCCAGCTCGCTCGGGAACGCGCTGCGCGGCTCGAGGAACACGCGCTGTTCGTCGTAGTCGCCGAAGGCGTCCTCCGGCTCCAGGTGCAGGTCGAGGCGGTCGCCGGGCTCGTGGCCCTGCAAGGCGTCCTCCACCTTCGCCAGCAGGTCCCGGCCGCCGACCAGGAACTCCACCGGTTCCTCCAGCCGGTCCAGCTCCTCTCCCAGCGTGTCCTTCAGCGTCCAGGTCAGCGCGACGACGCAGTTCGGTGTGATTTCCATAGGAGAATTGTCGCAGCTCCCCATGGAACCCACCGCACCCCTGGCCTTGCTCGGCGGCCTGAGCCCGGCGCTGTTCATGAAGCGGCACTGGCAGAAGAAGCCCCTGCTGGTCCGCCAGGCCATCCCCGGCTTCCGGGCGCTGCTGCCGCCGCGCGAACTGTTCGCGCTGGCCGCTCGCAGCGAGGTCGAATCGCGCCTGGTCGCGCACGAGGGCCGCTCCTGGCGGCTGCAGCGCGGCCCCTTCGCGCGCCGGGCCCTGCCGCCCCTGAAGCAGCCGGGCTGGACGCTGCTGGTGCAGGGCGTGGACCTGCACCACGACAGCGCGCATGCGCTGCTGCACCAGTTCGATTTCGTGCCGGCCGCGCGCCTGGACGACCTGATGATCAGCTATGCGAGCGACGGCGGGGGCGTCGGCCCGCACTTCGACAGCTACGACGTGTTCCTGCTGCAGGCGCAGGGACAGCGCCGCTGGCGCATCGGCCGCCAGTCCGACCTGCAGCTGCAGGAGGGCGTGCCGCTGAAGATCCTGGCGCACTTCGAGCCGGAGCAGGAATTCCTCCTGGAGCCGGGCGACCTGCTGTACCTGCCGCCGCGCTACGCGCACGACGGCATCGCGCAAGGCGAGTGCCAGACCTACTCGATCGGCTTTCGCGCGCCCGCGCAGGCGGAGCTCGCGCGCGAGCTGCTGCAGCGCATCGGCGACGAGGCCGCGGAGGAGGGCGCCCAGCGCCTCTACAGGGACCCGGCGCAGCCCGCCACCGAGTCGCCCGGCGCCATTCCGCAGGGCCTGCGCGCGTTCGCGCAGGAGGCGCTGGCGGCGGCGCTGAAGGACCCCTCGGCGCTGGACCGCGCGCTGGGCGAATACCTCACCGAGCCCAAGGCGAACGTCTGGTTCGAGCCGGGCCGCGTGCCGCGCCGGCTGCGCGCGCTGGCACTCGATCCGCGCACGCGGATGCTGCATGATGCCCGGCATGTCTTCATCAACGGCGAGGCGTGGCGTGCCGGCGGCGCGGACGCGAAGCTGATGCGCCGGCTGGCCGACCGCCGCCGCCTCGACGCGCAGGAGCTCGCGCTGGCGAGCGACGGCGCGCGCGAACTGCTGCTGTCGTGGTGCGAAGCCGGCTGGGCCCACGCCACGGGCGACGCCCGGGGCGGGCGATAGCGAAACCTGGCGTACGGAGGAGAGCGATGAACGAAGAATCCCGGGCCACCGATGCGCCGCTGCCCTCGCGCCGCTTCGAGGGCCGCGACGACTTCCGCCAGCTGGTGCGCGACGCGCTGGCTTGCGCGGCCCGCGAGGGCTGGCGCGAGATCGTGCTGAGCGACCCCGACTTCGAGGACTGGCCCCTCGGCGAACGCGGCGTCGCCGAGTCGCTGCAGGCGTGGTCGCATGGCGGACGCAAGATGGTGCTGCTCGCGCGCAGCTACGACGGGGTGCTGCGGCACCACGCGCGCTTCGTGCAGTGGCGCCGGCAGTGGTCGCACATCATCACCCCGCTGGCCTGTGCCGGCGCCGACCGGCTCGACCTGCCCAGCGCGCTGTGGAGCCCGGCGTGGGTGCTGGAGCGCCGCAACGTGGACCGCAGCAGCGGCTATTGCGGCAGCGAGCCCGAGCGCCGCGTGCTGCTGCGCGAGTCGCTCAACGAGTGGCTGCTCAAGGCGACGCCCGCCTTTCCCGCCACCACGCTCGGCCTTTGACAGTTCCCTGGATCCGGCTGCCGCCCATAGGAAAAACCCTTTGAGGTTATAATTTTTGGCTGAGCTGGAAAGGGCTCGAGCCTCTCCACTCGGTCACTAGCGGCTTCGCCCGCCAGGACAAAGTTCCGGAATCGTTGTCCCCATCCCTAAGAAGGAAACTGAAATGAAGAAATCGCTCGTTCTGGCCACCCTGGTCGCCGCCGCTGCCCTGGCCGCCTGCGGCAAGAAGGAAGAGCCGGCGCCCGCTCCCGCCCCGGCCCCCGCTGCTGCTCCGGCCCCCGCGCCGGCGCCGGCGCCGGCCCCCGCCGCCGCCGATGCGGCGAACACTGCGGCGTCCGCCGCTGCAGGCTCGGCCGCGGCTGCTGCCGACTCCGCCGCTGCCGCCGCTTCGTCCGCGTCCGCCGCGACGAAGTAAGCCTTCGCGCGAAGCGCTTCGCGCGTCGATGAGAAAGCCGCCTTCGGGCGGCTTTTTCTTTTGCCCGCCGCACTCGGGGGCGCCTGTGTCTTTTTCCCAGCCTGGGCAAGCCGCGGGGGCGATCGGGGCGCGCCATCCGTGAATCCCTTCACGCCCCGCTCACGGTTGTCGGCTCTGTCCGACAGCATCTAGCGACCTGCGCCTCACTGGCGCCAGGCGAGCGCCTCAACACTGCAGTCCTTTGCAACTCGTTGCGCGGGAAGAGATGGCGTTACGCAGTACCTCCACCCTGGGCTTCGCCCGTCGCGCGCTGTGCGCCGGCATCGCGGCATCGTTCGGCCTCACCGTGATGGCCGAGCCCTCCGGCCTGGTGCCTGTCCACGGCTCGGCCAGCATCGGCCGCGACGGCAAGGTCACCACCGTCACGACCGTGAACGGCGCCGGCGGGCGCTCCGTCCTCGACTGGTCCGGCTTCGGCGTCGGCCAGGGCGAGTCGGTGCGCTTCCAGCAGCCGGACGCCGCGAGCACCTCCATCAATCGCGTGCTGGGCGGCAACCCCAGCGCGATCGCGGGCACGCTGTGGTCGAACGGCCGCCTCGTGCTGGTCAACCCGGCGGGCATCGCCGTCGGCGCCGGCGCGGTGGTGGACACCGCGGGCTTCACCGCGTCTACGCTGGGCATCAGCCGCGACAACGCGATCGCCGGCCGCCTGCTGTTCGGCGCCGGCGACCTGGGCGAATTCAGGCACAACGACGGCAGCCTGCAGGTGCAGGGCGACGGCCGCATCCTGGCGAGCGGCGGCGACGTGGTGCTGATCGGGCGCGACATAGCGACCGGCTCGAAGGCGCTGCTGCAGGCCACCGGCGGCGACGTCGTGCTGGCGGCGGGCCGCACGGTGGAAGTGACCGGGCGCGGCCTCGAAGGCATCCGCATGCAGCTGCGCGCGCCGGACGACGGCGCCGTGAACCTCGGCACCCTGCGGGGCGATTCGGTGGCGATCTTCGCCGGGCACCTGCACCACAGCGGCCTGGTCCAGGCGCGCAGTGCCATCACCGTGGGCGGCAAGGTGGTGCTGCAGGCCACCGACAAGGCCGAAATCGAGGGCCGCATCCTGGCCACGACCGCAGCGAAGGGCGGGTCCGTCCAGCTGACCGCCGACAAGCTGAAGTTGAAGTCGGAAACCGTGATCGACGTGAGCCACGCAGCCGGCGGCGGCGAGATCCTGGTGGGCGGCGGGCTGGACGGCCGCGACCCGCGCATCGCCAACGCCCGGGACGTGGAGGTGGACAAGGGCGTGCTGCTGCGTGCCGATGCCACCCTGCGTGGCGACGGGGGCACGGTGGTTGCCTGGAGCAACGGCGAAATGGACTTCCGCGGCCGCATCCTGGCGCGCGGCGCCGGCGGCGGCGCGGGCGGCCTGGTGGAGGTTTCGGCGCGCGGCCGCATCCGCTTCGAGGGCGGCGTCGACGTGAACGGCGACGGCGCGAAGGGCGGCCCCGCCCCGGACAACGATTCGGGCCCCGGGCGTTCCGGCGACTCGGGCGGTCCGCGCGACTCCGGTGGTCCCGGGAGTTCCGGCTCGGGCAGGGGCGGCGGCTCCGATGCGGGCGGCGACGGCGGCGGTTCCTCGGGACCGACGCGCGGGCGTGTTCCCATCATCCCGATCGCGGGCCAGTCCACCGAGGTGCGCTCGGGCGCCGTCGGGACGGCGAGCGAGACCGCGGACTACCTCGGCAAGGGCAGCCAGCTGCGCGATCCGTCCGAGGACGATTTCATTTCGCTCTCGCAACCGGCGGGTAGCTCCGCGGACTCCGATGCGCGCGTGCTGGGCGCGGGGCCGCAAGGCGGCAAGGGCAAGCGCGGGAAGGGCGGCGTGGTGCTGACCGACGCGCAGTGCCGCGCCGGCTCCTGACGCGTTTCTAGGCCGTCAGCCAGCCGCTGCCGCTGGCGCCGTCGGCCACGTGCACGTCGCCGGGCCCGCAGCCCAGCGCCTGCGCGAGCGCCGCACGCGCGAGTTCGGGCTTGTTGTTCTGCTCGCTCAGGTGCGCCGCCACCACCTGCCGCAGGCCACCTGCCGCCAGCACCGACTGCGCGAGCGCTGCCGCGGCGCTGTTGGCGAGATGCCCGTACGGCCCGCCCACCCGGCGCTTGAGGAAGGGCGGATAGCTGGAGGTCCGCAGCATGTCCTCGTCGTGGTTGCACTCCAGCAGCAGGGTGGCGCAGCCGGCCAGCTCCTGCATCACGTGCGCGGTGACGTGGCCGAGGTCCGTGACGACGCCCAGGCGCGTGTCGCCGTCGGTGCAGGTCAGTTGCAGCGGCTCGCGCGCGTCGTGCGGCACGGTGAGGGGGCGCACCTGCAGCGCTCCCACCTCGAAGGCGAGGCCGTCGCAGGCGATGCGCAGCAGGCCCTCGAAATCGGGTTCGCCGATCGCGGCATAGGTGCCTTCGCTCATGTACACCGGGATGCGCTCGCGCAGGGCGAGGGCGCGCGCGCAGCCGATGTGGTCGCCGTGTTCGTGGGTGATGAAGACGGCGTCGATCTGGTCGGCCAGCATGCCCGCGGCGCGCAGGCGCTTGTCCAGCTCGCGGATGCCGAGGCCGCAGTCGACCAGCAGGTGCGCCACCGAGGTGCCACCGCGCGCCTGGACCACGGTGGCGTTCCCCGAACTGCCACTGCCCAGGCTCTTGAACCGGATCACCGCTACTTCAGGTCGTCGGCGATGACCTGCACGATGCGCTGCGCGTTGGCCGAGGTCTCGGGCGCGCCGTTCGCGTTCAGCACGGAGACGGTGGTGGTCTGGCCTTCCGTCTTCACGTTGATGCGGTACTTCAGCGGCGGCTCGGCGCTCTCGCGGCTGAACAGCCTGCCGAAGAAGCCCGGGTCCTTCTTGTCCGGGTTCGGCGGCACGTAGCGCACGAAGTAGGTGCCCTGGCTGCGGTCGCGGTCCTCCACCGTGAAGCCGGTGCGGTCCAGCGCGAGGCCCACGCGGCGCCACGCGCGGTCGAAGCCTTCGTCGATCAGCACGACGGGCTGGCTGTTCACGGTGGCGATGCGCGAGGTCGGGCGGTCCGGCGCCACGTTGACGGCGGCCGCGGCCTGCGCCTGCGGTGCGCCCAGCTTGACCATCAGGCGGCGCAGGAATTCGGCTTCCAGCTCCGGATCGGCCGGGCGCGGCTGCCAGGCGGTGCTGTCCTTGCGGTCGCTGTTGTAGACCTCCACCAGGCCGCGGTGGCTGATGAAGATCTCCGTGCCTCCGGTGGGCGAGCGCTCCAGGCGGGTGCGGAACTTGTCCCGCTCGGAGGTGGAGTAGGCCGAGTCGATCAGCTTGCCCAGCGTGTTGCGGATGATGTCCTGCGGAATCTTCGCCCGGTTCTCGGCCCAGTCCGTCTCCATGATGCCGAGGTTCGGCTGGTCCATGGCGAGCAGGAAGCCGCTCTCCTGCCAGAAGTCGCGCACCGGGCCCCACAGCTGGTCGGCCGAGCGGTTGACGACCAGCCAGCGCTGGCTGCCCGCGCGCTCGATACGCACGTCGCCCACGGCGGTGGCGGCGGTCGGCAGGTTGGGCACGGCCTGGCCGATGCTGTAGCTGCTGGCCGAGACGGCGCCGCCCGGCGCCACGTAGCGCGAGTCGCGCGAGAGCTGCGTCAGGTCGGGCGGGACTTCGAGCGTCGGGCCCTTGGTGGCGCTCTTGTAATCGATCCGTTCTTCCTGCAGCACGGAACAGGCGGACAGCGCGGCGACGACGGCGACGAGGCCGAACTTCGCGATCAACTTCATGGAATCCCCTCTTGGATACTTCGCGTGCCTAGCCCAGCAGGCCGGAAGCACGCAGCGCGCCCTCGACCACGGCTTCGTTGGCCTTGGCGAGCGGCGTCATCGGCAGGCGCAGCGCGCCTCCCATCAGGCCCATGCGGGCCATCGCCCACTTCACGGGGATCGGGTTGGCCTCGACGAACAGGTGCTTGTGCACGGGCAGCAGGCGGCGCTGGATCTCCATCGCCTTCCTCGCGTCGCCCGCCATCGCGGCGACGCACAGTTCGTGCATCAGGCGCGGCGCCACGTTGGCCGTGACGCTCACGTTGCCCTGGCCGCCGCACAGCATCAGCGCCACGGCGGTCGGGTCGTCCCCGGAGTAGATCGCGAAGCCCTTGGGCGCTTCCTTGATCAGCCACTGGGCCCGCTCGATGTTGGCCGTGGCTTCCTTGATGCCGACGATGCCGGGCACCTGCGCCAGGCGCAGCACGGTGTCGTGCTGCAGGTCCGCCACCGTGCGGCCGGGCACGTTGTACAGCACCATGGGCAGGTCGCCCGTGGCCTCGGCCACGGCCTTGAAGTGCCGGTACAGGCCTTCCTGCGCGGGCTTGTTGTAGTAGGGCACCACCTGCAGCTGCGCGTCGGCCCCGACGCCCTGCGCGAACTTCGCCAGCGCGATCGCCTCCTGCGTGGAGTTGGCGCCGCAGCCGGCCATGATCGGCACGCGCTTCCTGGCCTGTTCGACGGCGACGCGGATGATCTCCTGGTGCTCCTCGACGTCGACGGTGGGCGACTCGCCCGTCGTGCCGACGACGCAGACGCAGTCGGTGCCCTGCTCGATGTGCCAGTCGACGAGCTTGCGCAGGGTGGGGTAGTCGACGCTGCCGTCGTCCAGCATCGGGGTGACGAGCGCGACGATGCTGCCAGTAATCGGAGTCATGGTTGTTCCCGGGGAATGCGCGGATTCTAACTAGAGCGTGTAACGGTGCCTTGTCGGGCCGGGCCGCTCGCGCACCGCCGCGATCCTCTGGACGAAGCGCGGCGGCTCCTCGAGGAAGCCGTCCTCGAAGGCGACGACGCGCAGCTCGCCCCCGTAGGCGCGCAGCAGTTCGCCCGGCGCGAGCAGGAAATCGGCTCGGGAGGGCTTGCCCACCGTCTCGTTGCCCTGGGCGAAGGTCTCGTGCAGCAGCACGCCGCCAGGGGCGACGGCCGCGAGGATCCGCGGGAACAGGGGCCGCCAGAGGTAGTTGGTGACGATCACCGCGTCGAACTGCCGGCCCGCGAAGGGCCAGGGGCCGTTCTCGATGTCGGCTTCGACCGTCTCGGCGATGCCCTGCAAAATCGCGAGTGCTTCCGGGGCGCGGTCGACGCCGGTCGCGGGATGGCCGCGCGAGGCGAACCAGCGCAGGTGCCGCCCGCGGCCGCAGGCCACGTCGAAGACCGCGCCCCCAGTGGGGACGAGGTGCGCCCAGCGCAGGATCCAGGGGGAGGGGGCGGGCAGGCCGTCCATCGGTGTCGGTGTTCCTTCCGTCATGCGGGTCGCGCCGCTTCGCCGGGCCGGCGCGCACTAGTTGGCAATCCGCGCAGCTTACCCAAGGTGCTACCAATGACAGGCCTTGCATGACCTGATTACCATCGGCCTCCCGTTGGTAACGGGTCGTAACGAGGAGACTGCCATGCACGGTGCAAACGGGGCCCAGCGCGCCCACCAGCGGGCCCTGTTCGGGGACAAGCTGCTGATGTTCTCGATCGGATTGTCGGCGCTCGCGAGCATTGCGCTGGGGATGCAGTTCGTCGATTCGCGCACGGCGTTCTGGGCCGCGAGCCTGCTGACCGGACTGGCGGGTGCCGCGTTCGCGCTGGCGCGGGGGACCACCGCCTGCCGGTTCGTCCTCACCTTCGTGCTCATGACCTTCGTCATGGTGCATATCCAGCTGGCGCGCGGCATGCTCGAATTCCACTTCGGCGTGTTCGTGGTGCTCGCGTTCCTGCTGGTCTACCTCGACTGGCGCGTGATCGTGTTCGCCGCGGCGCTGATCGCCGTGCACCACGTCGCCTTCGACCGGCTGCAGGCGGCCGGGTATGCCTTGTACTGCACGCCCGCGCCGGACCTCGGCCGCATCGTCATCCACGCCGTGTACGTCGTGTTCCAGGCCGGGCTGGAGGTGGCGCTGGCCGTGCAGATGCTGCGCGCGTCGGCGGAAGGGGAGGAGCTCGAACTGCTGGTCTCCCGCGTGAACCGGCAGGACGGCATCGCCCTGGGCGACTGCGAGGTGGAGGTGCGCACGCCGGGCGCTTCCGCGCTGCAGGGCATGCTGCGGCGCATGGCGCATGCGGTGGCCGCCGTGCGCTCCGGCGCTTCGAACATGGAAACCGCCTCGCTGGAGATCGCCAGCGGCAACCGCGACCTGAGCGACCGCACCGAGCAGACGGCGGCCAACCTGCAGCAGGCGGCCAGCCAGATGTCCGGCCTGTCCGGCACGGTGAACGACACGGCCGGCAGTGCGCGCGAGGCCAGCGAACTGGCGCTCAACGCGAGTTCCGTGGCGGCCCGCGGCGGCGAGGTCGTCACGCAGGTCGTGCAGACGATGCGCGACATCGACGAATCCGCCCGCCGCATCGGCGACATCATCGGCGTGATCGACGGCATCTCGTTCCAGACCAACATCCTCGCGCTCAATGCGGCGGTGGAGGCGGCGCGGGCGGGCGAGCAGGGCCGCGGCTTCGCCGTCGTCGCCAGCGAAGTGCGCAGCCTGGCGGGGCGCAGCGCGCAGGCCGCCAAGGAGATCAAGGGCCTGATCACCGCCAGCCTCGAGCGGGTGGACCGCGGCAGCGTGCTGGTGGACCAGGCCGGGGCCACCATGAGCGAGGTGGTCGAGGCGATCGGGCGCGTGGCCGAGATCATGAAGAAGATCAGCGCCGCCAGCACCGGCCAGGCCTCGCTGGCGTCCGGCGTCGCGGCGACGGTGGTGCGGATGGACGAAACGACGCAGCAGAACTCCGCGCTGGTGGAGGAGATGGCGGCCGCCGCGGCCGGACTGAGCAGCCGGGCCCGGGACCTGGTGCGTGCGGTCGCCGCGTTCAGGGAGGAGGCGGCGGATGCGCGGCCCTCGGCTTTCGTGCCTGCACTGGCCGGGGCGCAGCCGGTGGGCGCGCTGCGGCTGCAGCGGGCGTAGCACCCCGCCAGTTCCGAGGGGCGCGGTGCCCCCTGGGGCCGGATCAGCCCGGGACTGTCCCGTCCCGGTCCGGGCCCACAGGAGGCGTCATCGAAAACACGCCCAGATCATGTCCCCGATGCTGACCATCATCTCGGGCCGCGTGTAGAGCGTGAACACCCCCGCGAGCACCACGCCGGCAACGGCATAGACGGCGATCCTGCGGGCGCGCGCGGACATCACGCCCCCTGCGGCACCGGCGAGCGCGCGATCGGCGCCTCGCGCACCGGCAGGTTCACGATCGCAGCGAAGACGCCCAGCGCGATCGCGAGGTACCAGACGATGTCGTAGCTGCCCGTGCGGTCGTACAGCAGGCCGCCCAGCCACACGCCCATGAACGAGCCGATCTGGTGGCTGAAGAACACGAAGCCGCCCAGCATCGACAGGTGCGCCACGCCGAAGATATTCGCGATGGTGGCGTTGGTGGGCGGCACCGTGGACAGCCACAGCAGGCCGATCGCGGCGGAGAAGATGTAGACCGACCACGGCGTGAGCGGCGCCAGCAGGAACAGCGTGATGGCCACCGAACGTCCGAGGTAGATGGCGGCCAGGATCTTCCGCTTGGCGAGCTTCTGCCCCAGCATGCCGGCGATGTAGGTGCCGAACACGTTGAACAGGCCGATGATCGCCAGCGCGTAGCTCGCCACCTGCGGCGACAGCCCCTTGTCCTTCAGGTAGCTGGGCATGTGCACGCCGATGAACACCACCTGGAAGCCGCAGACGAAGTAGCCGGCCATCAGGAGCTGGAAGCTGGGATAGCGGAAGGCCTCGGCCAGCGCCTGCAGCATCGTCTGTTCGCGCCTGGGTGCGTGCGCGCCGCCGAGGCCCGGCTCGCGCAGCCCGCGCGCCAGCGGCACGATCAGCAGGGCCGCCGCGGCCAGCGCCAGCAGCGCGTTCTGCCAGCCGAGGCTGCCGATCAGCGTCTGCTCCACCGGCACCATCAGGAACTGGCCGAAGGAGCCGGCCGCCGCGGCGACGCCCATCGCCCACGAGCGCTTGCTCGCATCGATCTGCCGCCCGATGACGCCGTAGACGATCGCGTAGGTCGTGCCCGCCTGCGCCGCGCCGATCAGCACGCCCGAGGTCAGGGCGAACACCAGCGGGTTGGTCGGGAAGGCCATGCCCGCCAGGCCCAGCGCGTACAGCAAGGCGCCGCCGACCAGCACCCGGAAGGCGCCGAAGCGGTCCGCCAGCATGCCGGCGAAGATCCCGATGAAGCCCCAGGCGAGGTTCTGGATCGCCAGCGCGAAGGAGAAGGTCTGGCGGTCCCAGCCCTGGGCCTGGGTGATCGGCTGCAGCCACAGGCCGAAACCGTGGCGGATGCCCATGGACAGCGTGACGACCAGGGCGCCGCAGGCGAGCACCTGCATCATCGAAAGCTTGGGGGCGGCGGATTGCATCCGGGCGAATGTAGCGACAAAGGTGTTTCCCACGCCGGCCGGGGGGCTGTCGACCCTGATGAAATTGCGGCCCCCGATTGATGACGCCGCGGCATGAATGCAACACCACGGCTGGATGCCTATCCAGTGCAGTGCCGCGAGTCCCCTACAATTCGGCACCCATGGCCACGAAACCGTCCGACTACTCCGAAGGTTCGATCCGGGTGCTCAAGGGCCTCGAGCCCGTCAAGCAGCGCCCGGGCATGTACACCCGCACCGACAACCCCCTGCACGTGCTGCAGGAGGCGCTGGACAACGCCGCCGACGAAGCGCTGGCCGGCCACGGCAAGCGCATCGGCGTGATCATGCATGCCGACGGCTCCGTGAGCGTGATGGACGACGGCCGCGGCATCCCCTTCGGCATGCACCCGGAGGAGAAGGCGCCGGTGATCGAGCTGGTGTTCACGCGCCTGCACGCCGGCGGCAAGTTCGACAAGGGCAAGGGCGGGGCTTACAGCTTCTCCGGCGGCCTGCACGGCGTGGGTGTCTCGGTCACCAACGCGCTCGCCAGGCGGCTGGAGGCCACCACCTACCGCGACGGCCAGGTCGCCACCCTCGCGTTCTCGGGCGGCGACGTGATCGAGAAGCTGCAGGTGCGCAAGGCCGGCCCGGACGACCGCAAGCAGGGCACCACGGTGCGCGTCTGGCCCGACCCGAAGTACTTCGAGTCGAGCCAGGTGCCGATGGCCGAACTGGCCCACCTGCTGCGCAGCAAGGCGGTGCTGATGCCCGGCGTGACCGTGCAGCTCACCGACGAGAAGAAGAAGGAAACGCAGACCTGGCAGTACAAGGGCGGCCTGCGCGACTACCTGATGCAGACGCTCACGGGCGATCCGGTCATCCCGCTGTTCGAGGGCGAGGGCTTCGCCGAGAACAACGAGAACTTCGCCGAGGGCGAGGGCGCGGCCTGGTGCGTGGCCTTCACGGAAGACGGCCAGCCGGTGCGCGAGAGCTACGTCAACCTGATTCCCACCACCGCCGGCGGCACCCACGACAGCGGCCTGCGCGACGGCCTTTTCAACGCCGTCAAGAGCTTCATCGAACTGCACAACCTGCAGCCCAAGGGCGTGAAGCTGCTGCCCGAGGACGTGTTCGCGCGCGCCTCGTACGTGCTGTCGGCCAAGGTGCTCGACCCGCAGTTCCAGGGCCAGATCAAGGAGCGGCTGAATTCGCGCGACGCGGTGCGGCTGGTCTCCAGCTACGTGCGCCCGGCGCTGGAGCTGTGGCTGAACCAGCACGTGGAGTACGGCAAGAAGCTGGCGGAACTCGCGATCAAGGCCGCGCAATCGCGCCAGAAGGCCGGCCAGAAGGTGGAAAAGCGCAAGGGCTCCGGCGTGGCGGTGCTGCCCGGCAAGCTGACCGACTGCGAGAGCAAGGAGCTCACGCACAACGAGATCTTCCTGGTCGAGGGCGATTCGGCCGGTGGCAGCGCCAAGATGGGCCGCGACAAGGAATGCCAGGCCATCCTGCCGCTGCGCGGCAAGGTCCTGAACACGTGGGAGGTCGAGCGCGACCGCCTGTTCGCCAACACCGAGATCCACGACATCGCCGTGGCGATCGGCGTCGATCCGCACGGGCCCAACGACACCCCCGACCTGACGGGACTGCGTTACGGCAAGGTCTGCATCCTGTCGGATGCCGACGTTGACGGCTCGCACATCCAGGTGCTGCTGCTCACGCTGTTCTTCCGCCACTTCCCGAAGTTGATCGACACCGGCCACGTGTACATCGCGCGCCCGCCGCTGTTCCGCGTCGACGTGCCGGCGCGCGGCAAGAAGCCGGCCGGCAAGCAGTACGCGCTGGACGAGGGCGAGCTCACCGCCATCCTCGACAAGCTGCGCAAGGAAGGCGTGGCCGAGGGCAAGTGGACGATCAGCCGCTTCAAGGGCCTGGGCGAGATGAGCGCGGAACAATTGTGGGAGACCACGCTCAATCCCGACACCCGCCGGCTGCTGCCTGTCACACTGGGGAAGTTCGACTTCTCGGGCACGGAAAGCCTGATCACCAAGCTGATGGGCAAGGGCGAGGCGGCGGCGCGGCGCGAGCTGATGGAAATCCACGGCGACACCGTCGAAATCGATATCTGAGGACAGGAAGAGGAGGGCTCCATGAGCACATCGCAAACCCAGACGAATGCCGAGCCGGCCCGCGTGCGCCTGCGCCCGACCATGCAGAGCGACCTGGAATACGTCCTGTCGCTGGAGCAGGACCCGGAGAACCTCCCCTACATCACGCCGTGGGAAAAGATGCAGCACGAGGCCGCGATCCGCTTTCCGGACTTCCGCCACTTCATCATCGAGGCCGGCCCGGGACTGGACCGCGCCGGCTTCCTGATCCTGATCGGCTGCCGCAACCAGCACGCCTGCATCGAGCTCAAGCGCATGGTGGTGCAGAACAAGCACCAGGGCTTCGGCCACGCCGCGGTGCGCGTGATCAAGAAGATCGCCTTCGACGACCTCGGCGCCCACCGCTTCTGGCTCGACGTGAAGATGCGCAACACGCGCGCCCAGTCGCTGTACATGAAGGAAGGCTTCCAGCAGGAAGGCGTGCTGCGCGAGGCGGTGCGGGTGGAGGACGGCTACGACTCGCTGGTCGTCATGTCCATGCTTGCCGCCGAATACGCGCAGCGCCGCAGCCACGCGCTGGAGCTGCAGAAATGAGGATGCTGCGCGCGGCGCTGGCCGCGCTGGCCTGCGCGCTGTGGCTCGCTCCGGCCCAGGCGGCGATCTGGGGCTTCGTCGATGCCCAGGGCACGGCGCATTTCGCCGCCGAGAAGCTCGACGAACGCTACGAGCTGTTCTTCCGCGGCGGCGAGAGCTTCGACACGGCCGAAGGCGTGGTGCCGCGCGCCGCCGCACCGGCCGGGTCGGCCGGGTCGGCCGCGCGTGTCGTCTCCTTCCTGCAGGTGTCGCCGGGCTTCCGCCAGGTGCAGCCGCACGTGAGCGAGGCCGCCCGCGAGCACGGCATCGAACTCGCCCTGCTGCAGGCGCTGATCGCCGCCGAATCCGGCTTCGACCCCGGCGCCGTCTCGCCCAAGGGCGCGATCGGCCTGATGCAGGTGATGCCGGCGACGGCCGAACGCTACGGCCTCGCAGGCGACGCACGCTCGCCCCTCGAGAGGAAGCTCAAGGACCCGCGCACCAACCTGCGCGCCGGCGCCCGCTACCTGCGCGACCTGCTGCGGATGTTCCCGGGCCGGCTGGAACTCGCGCTGGCCGCGTACAACGCCGGCGAGGGCGCGGTGCAGCGTGCGGGCAACCGCATCCCCAACTTCCGCGAGACGCAGAACTACGTGCGTACCGTGATGCAGCTCTACACGATGCTCCGGCCCACCGCGGCTTCGACGACGCCCGCCGCGGGCGACGGGCAGGCGCCGCGCCGCGTGCGCATGGAGCTGCCGGGGCCTGCCAACGCCAGCGCCCGGCGCAACATGCCCCCGGGGCTGGCCGCCGTCACGCCGCTGGAGGGGCCGGGCGAGTCCGCCGTCGTGGTGCACGACTAGCCCTTGCTTGCAGTACCCGCGGTGAGCGACCTGATCGATCCGGCACAGCTCTGGCTGGGGGCCTTCGTGGGCGCCCAGGTGCTGCTCGTGTTCTTCTGCGCCATCAAGGCCAATGCCTACGGCGAGCGGGCGCTGCTGCTGCACGCCGCCGGCACGCTGATGGCCGTGCTCTCCGTACTGGCGCTGATCGGCCGCCAGCCGCTGATTCCCGCCGCCGTGCTGCTGCTGGTGCCCGCGCTGGCGGGCCTGCAGCTGCTCGATCTCATGAGCCATGCGGGCGGCCTGCGACAGGCGCGGCGCTGGCTGTTCGCCACCAGCGCGATCGTGTTGCCGCTGGTGGCGGTGGGTGCGGTCTACAGCGACTGGGCGCTCATCGGCGGCATCGTGCTGTGGACGTCGGTCGTGCTGCTGCTGATGGCGCGGGCACTGCGCCAGAGCCGGCCGTGGATCTGGTGGCTGCTGCCGGCGCTGCTGGCGCTCGCGCTGGCGAGCTTCCGCCTGGCCGCCGACAGCCCGCCCTACGAGATGGACGACGCGATCTGGCAGGCCGGCCTGCTCACCCTCTGGGCCGCGTGCACGTACCTCGCCACGGCCTGGCGCGGGCGCATCCTCGGCGAGACGCAGGCGCGCATCCAGGGCCGCACCACCGTCGATCCCCTCACCGGCCTGGCCACCCCGCTGGTGCTGGCCGAACGCGTGCATGCGGCGCGCCACCTCACGCGCCGCTACGGGCATCCCAGCGTGCTGATGATCGTGCACATCGAGAACCTGGGCGCGCTGACGGCGGAGTTCGGCCCCGAGGCCGCCGAGTCGGCGGTGCTGGCGGCGGCCAGCCGCATCCGCGAATCGCTGCTGCGCGACGGCGACGTGGCGGCGCGCCTGACGCACTCGCGCATGGGCGTGCTGGCCGAGGGCTGCGCGCCCGGCGAGGCCTCGGCCACCGTCGCCACGCGCATCCTGGTGGCGGGGCTGAAGGAGCCGCTGCCGGCGGCGCGCGCAGAATACCTGCGGTTCCGCATCGTGCTGGCGGCCGTGCCGCCGGAGGAAATGTCGCCCAAGCTGCTGATGCAGAAGCTCAACACGCGCCTGGACCAGGAGCTGCGCGCCGCCTCCGAGCGCCGCATCGTGACCCTGAGCCAGGAAGAACTCATCGCCCTCGATCCCCCGACGACCATCCGATAAGAAGACATGGAGCAGGAACTCATTCCCCTCGCCGACCCCGGCGACGACGACGGCGGGCTGGACCTCGCCACCTACGCGCAACGGGCCTACCTGGAATACGCGCTGAGCGTGGTGAAGGGTCGCGCGCTGCCGGACGTGGCCGACGGCCAGAAGCCGGTGCAGCGCCGCATCCTGTACTCGATGTACCGCATGGGGCTGGGCTTCGGCACGGGCGCCGGGCCCAAGCCGGTGAAGAGCGCGCGCGTGGTCGGCGACGTGCTGGGCCGCTTCCACCCGCACGGCGACCAGGCGGCGTACGACGCGCTGGTGCGCATGGCGCAGGACTTCGCGCAGCGCTATCCGCTGATCGACGGCCAGGGCAACTTCGGCAGCCGCGACGGCGACGGCGCCGCGGCGATGCGCTACACCGAGGCGCGGCTGGCGAAGATCTCCAACCTGCTGCTCGACGAGATCGACGAGGGCACGGTCGAATTCGTGCTCAATTACGACGGCAGCACGCAGGAGCCGGTGGTGCTGCCGGCGCGCCTGCCCTTCGCGCTGCTCAATGGCGCCAGCGGCATCGCCGTGGGCCTGGCGACCGAGATCCCCTCGCACAACCTGCGCGAGATCGCCGACGCCTGCGTGGCGCTGGTGAAGAACCCCAAGCTCTCCGACGAGGACCTGTTCGCGCTGGTGCCGGGGCCGGACTATCCGGGCGGCGGCCAGGTGATCTCCAGCGCGGCGGACATCGCCGAGGCCTACGGCAGCGGGCGCGGCTCGCTGAAGGTGCGGGCGCGCTGGAAGATCGAGGAACTGGCGCGCGGGCAATGGCAGCTGGTGGTGACGGAACTGCCGCCGGGCGTGAGCTCGCAGAAGGTGCTGGAGGAGATCGAGGAACTCACGAACCCGAAGGTCAAGGCCGGCAAGAAGGCGCTCACCCAGGACCAGGTGCTGCTCAAGCAGACCGTGCTGGCGGTGCTCGACGCGGTGCGCGACGAATCGAGCAAGGACGCCGCCGTGCGCCTCGTGTTCGAGCCCAAGACCAGCAGGATCGCGCAGGAAGAACTCACCAACACGCTGCTGGCGCAGACCTCGCTGGAGACGTCCTCGCCGATCAACCTGACGATGGTGGGGCTGGACGGCCGGCCGACGCAGAAGTCGCTGCGTCAGATGCTCGCCGAGTGGATCGACTTCCGCCAGCGCACGATCGAGCGGCGCTCGCGGCATCGCCTGGACAAGGTGCTGGACCGCATCCACATCCTCGAGGGGCGGCAGCTGGTGCTGCTGAACATCGACGAGGTGATCCGGATCATCCGCAATGCCGACGAGCCGAAGCAGGCGCTCATCGCGCGCTTCAAGCTGTCGGACCGGCAGGCCGAGGACATCCTCGAGATCCGGTTGCGCCAGCTGGCGCGGCTGGAGGCGATCAAGATCGAGCAGGAGCTCAAGGACCTGCGCGTCGAGCAGGGCAAGCTGGAAGAGATCCTGGGCTCGCCGGCGGCGCTGCGGCGGCTGATGATCAAGGAGATCGAGGGCGACGCGAAGCAGTTCGGCGACGCGCGCCGCACGCTGATCCAGGCCGAGAAGAAGGCCGTGGCCGAAGTCAAGGTGGTCGACGAGCCGGTGACGGTGGTGGTGTCGCAGAAGGGCTGGGTGCGCGCGCGCCAGGGCCATGGGCACGATGCCGCGAGCTTCGCGTTCAAGGCCGGTGACGGGCTGTACGGCACCTTCGAGTGCCGCACGGTGGACACGCTGCTGGCCTTCGGCAGCAACGGCCGCGTGTACTCGGTGCCGGTGGCGACGCTGCCCGGCGCGCGCGGCGACGGCCAGCCGCTCACGACCTTCATCGAACTGGAGTCGGGCACCCAGCTCGTGCACTACTTCGCCGGCGCGGCGAATGCGTGGCTGCTGCTGGCGAACTCGGGCGGCTACGGCTTCCTGGCGACGGTGGAGAACATGATCTCGCGCCAGAAGGGCGGCAAGGCCTTCCTGTCGCTGGGCGCGGGCGAGACGGTGTGCAAGCCTTCGCCGGCGAACGTGCCGCCGCAGGCTCCGGCGACGCACGTGTGCTGCGCCTCCACCGGCCGGCGCATCCTGACCTTCGAGATCGGCGAGCTCAAGGCCATGGCCAATGGCGGGCGCGGCCTCATGCTGATGGACCTGGAGCCCAAGGAAGAACTCGCGGGCGCCGCGGCCTACACGCGCTCGGTGCGCATCACGGGCCTGGGCCGCGGCGACAAGGACCGCGAGGAGGTGCTGGAGATCCGCTCGCTGAACAACGCCCGCGGCGCGCGCGCCCGCAAGGGCAAGCAGGCGGACCTGGGCTTCAAGCCGCTGGCGGTGACGCGGGTCGAATGATGGAACGCCGCCTGCGTGCCGGCCAGGCGATCACGCCGCAGGAATTCGACGAGCTCTCGGACGAGGAACTGGAGCGGCTCGTGCCCAAGAAGTACCGCGAGTACTTCCCGGGCAAGGACGGATGCGCGGACGGGTACTTCTACCTGCACGACGGCACCGCGTACAGCTTCTATCGGGGCGGCTTGCTCGACGAGTGACGGTCTTCCTCCCTCCCCCTCCGGGGGAGGGCCGGGGTGGGGGCGCTGCTTCAATCCACCGTCTGCCGATACCGCAGCAGCGCCACCGCGCCCGACACCGCCATGAACGCCAGCATCGGCCACAAATCCCCCACCAGCTGCCCCGCCTCGCTCCCCTTGAGCATGATCCCGCGCACGATCCGCAGGAAGTGCGTCAGCGGCAGCACCTCCCCGATCCATTGCGCCCACCGCGGCATGCCGCGGAACGGAAACATGAACCCGGACAGCAGCATGCTCGGGAGGAAGAAGAAGAACGTCATCTGCATCGCCTGCAGCTGGTTGCGCGCCAGCGTCGAGAAGGTGAAGCCCACGCCGAGGTTGGCCACGATGAAGACGCCGATCATCGCCAGCAGCAGCGTCACGCTGCCTTCCATGGGCACCGCGAACAGCAGCCACGCCGCGCCGAGAATCACCGCGAGCTGCACGTAGCCGATCACCACGTAGGGCAGGATCTTGCCGGCCATCACCTCCGCCGGCAGCACCGGCGTCGCGAGCAGGTTCTCCATCGTGCCGCGCTCGCGCTCGCGCGTCATGGCCAGCGAGGTGAGCATCACCATCGTCATCGTGAGGATCGTGCCGACCAGGCCCGGCACGATGTTGTAGCGCGAGAGCCCCTCCGGGTTGTAGCGCCGGTGCACCACCACGTCGAAGGGCAGGGCCTTCGCCTGCAGTCCCCGCAAGGGACCGGTGAGTTCCCGCTGCAGCGCCTGCCCGCCCATGCCCTGCAGCGCGGCCAGCGCGTTGCCCGAGGCGGAAGGGTCGGTCGCATCGGCCGCCAGCAGCAGGGCGGGGCGCTCGCCGCGCACCAGCCGCTGGCCGAAGCGCGGCGGGATCACGATGAGGAACTGCACCTCGCCGCGCGCGAGCAGGTCCTCCGCCGCGTCCTCGCTGGTGCCCTCGTGCACGATGCGGAAGTAGCCGGTGTTCTGCAGGGCCGACGAGATGCTGCGCGCCATGGGACTCGCATCGGCACTCACGAGGGCGGTCGGCAGCCCCTTCGGGTCGGTGTTGATGGCGTAGCCGAACAGGATCAGCTGCAGCACCGGTACGCCGATCGCCATCGCGAACGTCAGCCGGTCGCGCAGCATCTGCTGGAACTCCTTGAGGAAGACCGCGAAGGTGCGGCGCCAGGACAGGCGCGTCATGGTCATGGCTGCGCGAAGTTGTCCTGCGCCTGAGCGATCAGGGCGACGAACGCTTCCTCCAGCGACGCGCCCTCCCGCAGGCCCGCCTGCCGCACGACCTCGGCGCCGGTGCCGCGCGCGAGCACGTTGCCGTAGGCGATGTAGACCAGTTCGTCGCAGCGCTCGGCTTCGTCCATGTAGTGCGTGGACACGAGCACCGTCATGCCTTCGCGCGCCAGGCGGTGGATCTCGTCCCAGAATTCGCGCCGCGCCTTGGGGTCGACGCCGGCGGTGGGCTCGTCCAGCAGCAGCAGGCGCGGGCGGTGGATCAGGCAGGCGGCCAGCGCGAGCCGCTGCTTCCAGCCGCCCGAGAGGGTGCCCGCGAGCTGGCGCTGGCGCTCGACGAGCCCGAGCCGCGACAGCGCGCCGGCCACGGCCTGTTGGCGGTCGTCCAGTTCGAACAGGCGGGCGATGAAGTCGAGGTTCTCGCGGATCGACAGGTCCTCGTATAGCCCGAACTTCTGCGTCATGTAGCCGGACTGGCGCTTGATCGCGCGCGACTCGCGCAGCACGTCCAGGCCCAGGCAGGTGCCTTCGCCGGCATCGGGCCTGAGCAGCCCGCACAGCATGCGGATGGTGGTGGTCTTGCCGCTGCCGTTCGGGCCGAGGAAGCCGCAGATGCGACCGGTGGCGACCTGCAGGGAGACGTCGTTGACGACCGCCCGCCCGCCGTAGCGCTTCGTCAATCCGCGCACGTCGATCGCGAGTTCGCTCATGGCTGTGCCGTCTTCGCCAGGCGCCGCACGTCCAGCGGCTGCCCCGGACGCAGCCTGGCCGCATCCGCCAGGTTCACGGGCCGCGCCTCGACCAGGAACACCAGCTTGCTGCGCTGCGCGTTGGAATAGATCACCGGCGGCGTGTATTCGGGCTGGGTGGCGATGAAGCTCACGCGCGCCTCGATGGGCCTGTCGCAGCCGTCGCACGCCAGTTGCACGCCCTGGCCGAGGGCCACGCCCTGCAGGTCCGCTTCGGGGATGTAGAAGCGGGCCTTGACGTTGCCGCGCGGCAGCAGTGCGAGCACCGGCGCGCCGGCGGGCACGAACTCGCCGGCGCGGTAGAAGGTGTCGCTGACCACGCCGTCGGCCGGCGCGGCCTGGCGCTTCTGCTGCTCGCGCCATTCGTTCTGCCGCAGCGACTGGCGCGCGGCTTCCACCTGCGCGTCGGCCGCCGCGCGCTCGTCGGTGCGCGAGGGCAGGCGCGCGACGCGCAGGGCTGCCTCCAGCTCGTTCACGCGGGCCTGCGCTTCCTCGGCCGCTGCGCGCGCCGCGTCCACTTCGGAGCGCGAGACCGCGCCGCTGTCGGCCAGCGGCGCCTTGCGCGCCAGCTCGCGCCGCGCCAGCGCCAGCTGGGCGCGCGCCTGCGTGAGCTGGGCCTCCTGCACCGCGAGTTCCTGCGGGCGCTTGCCCTTGTCGGTGTTGGCCGCCTGGAAGCGCGCCGCCGCGAGCCGCGCCTGCGCCTCGGCGCGCGCGGCTTCCTCGGACTGCGCTTCGAGCGCGAACAGCGCGTCGCCGCGCGCCACCTGCTGGCCGGAGCGCACCTGAAGGCTCGTGAGCGTGCCCGCCAGCGGCGCGGCCACGTACACGTAGTCGCCTTCCGCATAGCCGGACCACTGCGGCGCGGGCGAGCGCGAACAGGCCGCGAGCAGGGCGCACAGCAGCAGGGGGACGCTGCGTGCGCTCATGCCGCGCCCCTTTGCAGCGCGGCCAGCGCCAGTTCGACCCGCTGCGCGATCGCTGCGTCGCTCGTGACCTGCTTGCGCAGCTGGCGCCCGACGATGGCCGGCGCGATCTCCATGCGCGCGATGTGCGGCACCACCACCAGCGGCAGCGCCACCGCGCCCATGGTGAAGACGAAGCGCTGCAGGCGCGGCACCGGCGCGAGCACGCCGGCGGCCTCGGCCTCGTTCATCAGCGCGAGCAGCAGCTTCAGGTGGCGCGGCGCGTTGGCACGCAGGAACTCCGCCGCCACCGGCTCGCCGCCGCTCGCATCCGCGAACACGCGGCCCAGCATGGCCTCGTGGTCGCGCACGAAGGTGGCCAGGAAGATGAGCGCCTGGCGCAGCCGCTCCAGCGGCGGGCCCTCGTGGCGCGCGCGCTCGCTCAGGGGCCCGAACATCTCCTCGTAGTACTGCTGCAGCAGCTCGCGCAGGAAGTCGTCCTTGGAGCGGAAGTGGTAGTGGAACATGCCCAGGTTGACGCCCGCGTGCTCCGTGAGCGAGCGCACCGACAGCCCGGCGCTGCCGCGCTCGGGATACAGCTGGCGGCCGCTGCGCAGCAGGACCTGCTCGATGTTGCGGCCGGGGCGGGGCATGCGTGCATTATTGGTCGTGTGACCAGTAACGTGCAAGCGCGCGCGTCGGCGGCCCCGCGCGGCGCAATCCGGCAAGGCCAGCGCGGTCATTGCCCCGGAGGGCGCGTTCGTGTCGTAGACTGCCCGCATGAACCTCGCGCGCACCACCCTGCCTCTCTCCGCCCTCGCGCGGCGAGTGGGCGCACGCGCGCCGGAGCGGAGTGCGGCACGCGCTCTCCTGCGCCCGCAATCCCAGGCACTTTCCTGAGCCCGGCGGTCCCGGGCGTCCACCGCGACGTCCCGCGAACCGCCGGGCCTCCACCAAGACCAACGCCCGCGACGGCTGCATGCCGTTCGCGAGTCATCGCCTTGTCCAGGAGAGTTCCATGGAAACCATCCTCCCGGTGGAGCGCACGCTCACGCCGTCCGATCACCTGCGCATGCGGCGCCTGCTCGCGCAGCAGCGCGATGACAGCGCCTGCGAGGTGCTGCACGAACTGCTGGAGGGCAGCGAGGTGCTCGCCAGCCCGGCGCCGGTCCCCGTCTCGCTCGTCACCCTCGGCAGCCGGGTGCTGCTGCAGGACACGGCGCGCACCGGCGCGCCCTACCAGCTCACGCTGTGCGAGCCGCGCGACGCGCGACCGGCGCAAGCCTGCATCTCCGTGCTGTCGCCGGTGGGCGCGAGCCTGCTGGGCCTGTGCGCGGGGCAGGTCGCGCGCTGGCGCACGCCCACCGGACAGGAGGGTGCGGCCCTGATCCTCGCGGTGCTGTTCCAGCCCGAGGCCCTCGCGCGGGAGCCGCTGTGATGGCGGCGCGAACCGGCGGGGTGCTGGTGCCCGGCGATCTCTCCAGCCATGGCGTCCATGCTGCCTGGCGCGCCGCGCTGGCCGCGCGCGAGCTGGGATGCGCCGTGCGGCTGCTGCACGCCGATGCGGCGGGCGAGGACGCCCGCGGCACGGGGCGGTCGCTGCGCAAGCTCGCGGGCGACATCCGCGCGCACATGGGCGTGCCCGTGGAGCTGGTGGAGGATCCGCGCGATGCGCTGGGCGCCACGGTGCACGGCGCGCGCGAAGCGCAACTTCTCGTGATCGGCTCGCGGCGCGGCAACCCGCTGCGCGAATGGGTGCTCGGCACCCAGGCCGAGCGGCTGATCCGCCTGTGCCGCGTTCCCGTGCTGGTGGTCAAGAAGCCACCCACGGGGGCCTACCGGCGGGTGCTGGTGCCGGTGGAACTGGCGGGCGCGGCGGCGCCGGTGATCGCGGCGGCCGCACGGCTGTCGCGCGGGCCGCGCATCGAGGTGCTGCATGCGCTGCCGCCGGGCGACGAGTTCGGCATGCGTGTGTACGACATCCCGCAGCACGTGGTGCGCCGCCTGCGCCGGCGTGCGGCCCTGCGGGCGGAGGCCGCGCTGGAGGAACTGATCGCGCAGGCGGTGCCGCAGCCGGATGCGGTGCTGCCGGCCGTCAGCTTCGGCGACCCGGCGGCGCTGGTGCTGGCGCGCTCGCGCGCCATGCGCGCGGACCTGCTGGTGCTGGGCAAGCGGCGGCGCGGGCTGCTGGCGGACTTCTTCCTCGGCGGCGTGACCCAGCGGGTGCTGGCGCGCGCCGAGGCGGACGTGCTGGTGGTGCCGCCGGAGCGGGGAGTTCAGGCGCTGGGGAGCGGCGCCGCGCTCACGTTCGGTGCCGGGCTGCGCGCGCTGCGCGGCTCGGCGCCAGCCTTCGAAGCCCGGGCCGAGTGAGGCTCAGACCTCGGCGATCAGCTCGATCTCGACGCAGGCGCCCATGGGGATCTGCGCGACGCCGAAGGCGCTGCGCGCATGGGCGCCCTGGTCGCCGAACACCTGCCCGAACAGCTCGCTCGCGCCGTTGGTGACGAGGTGCTGCTCGGTGAAGTCACCGGACGAGTTCACCAGGCTCATGACCTTGACGATGCGCTTGACCTTGTCGAGGTCGCCGACGGCCGCGTGGAGCGTGCCGAGCAGGTCGATCGCGATCGCGCGGGCGGCCTGCTTGCCCTCCTCGGTCTGCATGGTCTTGCCCAGTTGCCCCACCCAGGCCTTGCCATCCTTCTTCGCGATGTGGCCCGAGAGGAAGACCAGATTGCCGGTGCGCACGAAGGGCACGTACGCCGCCGCGGGCGTGGCCACCGCCGGCAGCGTGATGTTCAATTCCTTCAGCTTGTCGTAGACGCTCATTGTTTGCTCCATGACGAAATGACCTCGCACGCCACGCCCGATGGCGCGCGTCGCGCATGACCGGTCATTCTGTCATCGAAGGCGCAGCCGAGGTCATGTCGTCGTCGCCAGCGGGCGTGACCGTGACGGCCACGCGCAGCGTGTGGTTGGCGCCGCCGTGGATCACGCCGCGCATCGGCGAGACGTCCGAGTAGTCGCGGCCCACGGCCAGCGTCACGTAGTCCTCGCCCGCGAGGCGGTCGTTGGTCGGGTCGAAGTCGAGCCACTCGCCGGCGCCTTCCCCGGCCGGCAGGTACACCGAGGCCCAGGCGTGCGAGGCATCGCTGCCCACCAGCCGCGGCTGCCCCGGCGGCGGCTCGGTCAGCAGGTACCCGCTGACGTAGCGGCCCGGCAGGCCCAGGCTGCGCAGGCAGCCGAGCATCACGTGCGCGAGGTCCTGGCAGACGCCCTTGCGCAGCGCGAGCGCCTGCAGCGCCGGCGTGTTGACGTCGGTGGCCGTGGTCTCGTATTCGAAATCCGCGTGGATGCGCTGCATCAGCTCGCGCGCCGCTTCCAGCAGCGGCCGGCCGGCGGCGAAACTGGGTTGGGCGTAGGCGGCGAAGGCATCGTCGCGCGGCACGTAGGGCGAGGCGAAGGCGAATTCGGCCGCCGGGTCGTAGCGGCTCGCGCGGTGGTAGCGCATGCGATCGACCGCCTCCTCCCACGGCAGGCTCGCCGCCGGTTCGGCGCGCGCCGACGTGGCGACCAGGCTTTCCGCCTGCACGCGCAGGGCAGCGTGCGAGAACTGCAGGCTGAAGAAGTTGCGCGTGTTGCCGTACACGTCGACCCATTCGCTGCAGCGGGCCGGCAGCGGGGTGATCGTGAGGCGGTGGCTCAGGAGGCGCTGCGTGGCCGTGGTGGCGGGCTTCAGGTGCGCCATGTGCTGCGCGGTGCGCACGGGAGGCACGTAGTCGTACGCGGTTTCGTGCAGCACGTGCAGCAGCATCAGGCCCCCACCGAGTAGCGCACGTCGCCCGAATGCGCGAAGTAGCGCGTGGTGAGCTCGTCCGAAAGCCGGTACGAGGCGTCGATGCATTCCTGCAGCAGTTCGAGCAGGGCGGCGTGGCGGCCCGAGCCGTCACGCTGGCACAGCGCCTCCAGGCTCCAGTCCTCCGGATCCGGGACGCACAGGGCCATGGCGGGAATGGCGCCGGGCGCCGAGCCGGCCAGCTTGGCGAGGCGCCCGCGCAGCGTCTGCGCCACCCAGCCCAGCGAGCGCGGGTTGTCGCGGTCCAGCACCAGCAGGTCCAGCAGCGCCGGCACGTCGTGCCGCTGCTGGTACTGGGCGTGGAAGGTGATCGTGCTGTCGAACAGGGCCACCACGGCCTCGAAGCCGCCTTCGTCGAACAGGGCTCCGGTGTCGAACGCGGTGGCCAGCGCCTGCGCCAGGAAGCCCAGGCGCTCCAGGTGGCGGCCCGAGGAGAGCAGCCGCCAGCCGTCGTCGCGCGTCATGCGGTCGGTCTGCGCGCCGGTCATGGCGGCGGTGTGCCCGGAGAGCACCTCCAGCACCCGCAGCGCCTCCACCGACGAATATTCGCCCTCGCTGGCCAGCGCGTCGCAGGCGAGGCGGAATTCCTGCTCCGCGCGCACGATCAGGTTCCACTGCTCCTTGGACAGGCGCTCGCGCACCGCGGAGGCGGCCGCGCGCACCGCGCGCAGGTTGAAGCCGACGCTGGTGCCCTTGCGGCCGGTGCCGAGCGCGGCGATCAGCGAGCGTTCGAACACCCGCCGCGCGTGCGTGGCCGATGGAACAGCCGGAAGGACGAGGCCGTTGGCCACCGCCAGGTCGCTGAGCCACGCCAGCAGCGGCAGCGAATTCTGGTCCTCGCCGTTGAGGCTCTCGATCGCCAGGCGCGCCAGCCGCGCCGTGTTCTCGGTGCGCTCGGTGTAGCGCCCCAGCCAGAACAGGTTTTCCGCCGCGCGGCTGGTCACGGTGCGGCTGCGCAGCGGCGTGTCGATGGCGGGATGCTCGTGGTGCAGCAGCGTGGTGGGGTCGACCTCGCCTTCGGTGAGCACCCAGGTATCGGCGCTGCTGCCGCCACGCTGCATGGAAGCGACCTCGGCTTCGCTCGCGGCCAGCCGCGTGAGCCCCCCGGGCAGCACGCGCCAGCCCTGCGCGCCGTCGGAGAGCGCGAACACGCGCAGCAGCAGGGAACGCGGCACGATGTGGTCGCCCGAGCGCGCGCTTTTCCACGTGGGCATCTGCGACAGCCGGATGTAGCTCTGCACCGTGTGGCTGTCCGGCTCGCGCATGATGCGCACGGCGCACTCGTCCAGCTCGCGGCGCGACAGGTTCTTGCCCAGGATGGCCCCGGCACCCGCGGTCCCATGGGTGTCCTTGATGACGCTCTGGGCGAGCCGCGGCAGGGCCGCCAGCATCGCGGCGTGCTCGCCGCACCACCAGCTCGGAAGGGAGGGCAGCTTCAGTTCCTCCTTGAGCAGCCGGCGGCTCAGCGCCGGCAGGAACCCGAGCAGCGCCGGCGACTCCAGCAGGCCCGAGCCGGGGCAGTTGGCCACCAGCACGTTGCCGGCGCGGACCGCCTGCAGCAGTCCCGGCACGCCCAGGTGCGAATCGGGGCGCAGCTCCAGCGGGTCGAGGAATTCGTCGTCCAGGCGCTTGAGCACGCCGTGCACCGGCTCCAGCCCCTTGAGCGTCTTGAGGTACAGGCGCTCGTCGCGCACGGTGAGGTCGTTGCCTTCCACCAGCGTCAGGCCTAGGTAGCGCGCCAGGTAGGCATGCTCGAAGTAGGTCTCGTTGTACGGGCCCGGCGTGAGCAGCACGATGCGCGGCTCGCCGCCTTCGCCCACGGGGCACATCGTGGTCAGGCTCTCCAGCAGCGCGCGGTAGGTGGCTGCCAGGCGCTGCACCTTCAGGTCGCGGAAGGCCTCGGGGAACAGCCGCGAGATGATCAGCCGGTTCTCCAGCAGGTAGCCCAGGCCCGAGGGGGCCTGCGTGCGCTGCGTCAGCACCCACCAGGCGCCGGCCGCATCGCGCGCGAGGTCGAATGCGGCGATGTGCAGGCGGCGCCCGCCGGCGGGCCGCACGCCGTGCATCGGGCGCAGGTAGCCGGAGTGGCCCTGCACCAGGGCGGGCGGCAGCAGGTTGGATTTCAGCAGCTCCTGCGGGCCGTAGACGTCGTCGAGCACCGCTTCCAGCAGGCGCACGCGCTGCAGCACGCCGGCCTCGATCTGCTGCCACGCCGCGGGCGGCAGGATCAGCGGGAACAGGTCCAGCGACCAGGGCCGCTGCGGGCCGCCGGCATCGGCGTAGACGTTGTAGGTGATGCCGTTGTCGCGCACCTGCCGCTGCAGGTCGATGGTGCGCTGGTTCAGCTCGCCGAAGCCCTCGCGCCCCAGGTTCTCGAAGAAGCGCGCCCAGGCCCGGGTGGGCAGGGCGTGGGCGCCGACGACCGCACCCTGGGCCACCGGGGCCTCGGGCAGCGGCGCGGAGACGCCGCCGCGCAGTTCGTCGAAGTGTCCGGGCGCGGCAGGCGGCGCCAGCGCCGCGGCCAGGGCGGCGGGCGTCTCCTCGGCCTGCGTGCCGAACAAGGAATCCTTGGTGGGGTCCACGGCCGGTCCATTCTCCATCAGGACCGGCGCGGCTGCTCGCGCATGTTCGCCTAGGCCACTTCGACGACCAGCGCGGGATCGAAGCGCGCGTTCTCCTGCACTCCCTCGCGCACGTAGCCGCGCGGGTTGCACAGCACGCGCGTGGCGCCGACGCGGTAGTCGAAGCTGTCGTGCGTGTGGCCGTGGATCCACAGGTCCACGCCGTGCAGCAGTTCTTCGGCGTCCGAGACGAAGCACAGGTTCACCGGCGAGCCGGCAAAGCGTGGATGGATGCTGCGCACGGAAGGCGCGTGATGGCTGATCACGACCGTCGGGCCCGCGTGGGGCTGCGCGATGCGCCCGCGCAGCCATCGCGAGTGGCGCTCGAACAGCGCGGTGCAGTCGCCGGAGCGCAGCAGCGCCTCGTCGCCCTCGCGCAGGCGGATGCGGGCGAAGTCGCGCATGAAGCTGGTGGCGGCGCGCTCCGCGGCGTCCTGCTGCGGCAGGTCGGGCAGGCGGAAGGCGGTCCACAAGGTGGTGCCGAGGAAGCGCACGCCGTCGATCACGATCTCCTCGTCGTGCAGCAGGCGCACCGGCGTGCCGTCGGTGAGCGCGCGCAGTTCGGCGATCCGCCCCTCGAGGCTGCCGCCGTAGAACTCGTGGTTGCCGGGCACGTACAGCGCCGGCTTGCCCAGCCCGGTGGCCCAGGCCACCGCCTCGCGGGGCCGGGCGATGTCGCCGGCCAGCACGATCAAGTCGGCGTCGGTGGCGGGCAGCGCCAGGCCGGCCTGGCTCAGGTGCAGGTCCGAGACGATGTGCAGCTTCAAGGCCATCGCCGCTTCACGCGCCCGCGCGGCGCAGGTCGAGCGTGAACGGGAATTCTCGGCTGCCGACGACGTCCACCGTGGCCGGCGGAACCTGCATCCGCCCGGGCGAATGCCCCATGCGGAAGAAGCGCGACAGGCGCCGGCTCTCGGCCTCGTAGGCATTGACCGGGAAGGTCACGTAGTTGCGCCCGCCCGGGTGCGACACGTGGTACTGGCAGCCGGCGACCGAGCGGCGCAGCCAGGTGTCGACCAGGTCGAAGGTGAGCGGCGCGTGCACGCCGATCGTGGGATGCAGCGCCGAGGGCGGATGCCAGGCGCGATAGCGCACGCCGGCGACGAATTCGCCCGCCGTGCCGGTGGACTGCATCGGCAGCGGCTGGCCGTTGACGGTGACGACGTAGCGGCTTTCGTTCAGGCCGGTCACCTTCACCTCGATGCGCTCCAGCGAGGAATCCACGTAGCGCACGGTGCCGCCGGTCGCGCCTTCCTCGCCCATGACGTGCCAGGGCTCCAGCGCATTGCGCAGCGTGAGTTCCATGCCCAGCGCCTGCAGGTCGCCCGCGACCGGGAAGCGGAATTCGAAGTGCGGCGCGAACCAGTGCGCATCGAAATCGAATCCGGCCTGCCGCATCTCCGCCAGCACGTCCTGCAGGTCCATCCAGATGAAGGTGGGCAGCAGCCAGCGATCGTGCAGCTCGGTGCCCCAGCGTGTGACCGGCGCGCGGTAGGGTTCCTTCCAGAAGCGGGCGACGAGGGCGCGCAGCAGCAGTTGCTGCACCACGCTCATGCGGGCGTGCGGCGGCATCTCGAAGGCGCGCAGTTCCAGCAGGCCCAGGCGGCCGGTGGTGCTGTCCGGCGAGTACAGCTTGTCGATGCAGAACTCGCTGCGGTGCGTGTTGCCGGTGACGTCGACCAGGATGTTGCGCAGGGCGCGGTCCACCAGCCAGGGCGGCATCGCCTCGCCGTGCAGCTGCCGGCTGCGCTCGATTTCCTTCAGCGCGATCTCGAGTTCGTAGAGCTGGTCGTTGCGCGCTTCGTCCACCCGCGGCGCCTGGCTGGTCGGGCCGATGAAGAGGCCGCTGAAAAGATAGCTGAGGCTCGGGTGGTTGTGCCAGTACAGCAGCAGCGACGCCAGCAGCTCCGGCCTGCGCAGGAAGGGCGAATCGGCCGGCGTGGCCCCGCCGAGCACGAAGTGGTTGCCCCCGCCGGTGCCGGTGTGGCGGCCGTCGGTCATGAACTTCTCGGCCGAGAGGCGGCACGCGAAGGCGGCGTCGTACAGGAACTCGGTGTGCTGCACCAGTTCGCCCCAGTCGTGGGCGGGGTGGATGTTCACCTCGATCACGCCGGGGTCGGGCGTGACCTGCAGGACCTTCAGGCGCGCATCGCGCGGCGGCGGATAACCTTCCAGCACGATGCGCACGCCCAGTTCCTGCGCGGTCGCCTCGACGGCCGCCAGCAGCTCCAGGTAGTCCTCCAGGCGCGCCAGCGGCGGCAGGAAGACATACAGCATGCCGCTCTTGCCCCCGTGCTCGCGTTCGGCCTTGGGGCCGTTGGCGCGCTGCGGATCGCGCACCTCCACGCACAGCGCCGTGCGGGTGAGCCAGTGCGCGGATTCGAAGCGTGCCGGCGCGCGCGCGGGGCTCGCGGGGTGGTCCGCCCGCGTGCGGCCCGCGCCGGGTGCGCCGGGCCGCGTGTCCGCGCGCGCATCGGCGCGGCCGGGGTCCTCCTGGAACATCCGCGGCGCTTCGCCGCGCGGCATGGCGGGGCCCTGCACGTACTGGCCGCGCAGGCGGTCGTACGCCGGCAGGGGAGCCGTCGGCGCCATCGGGTCCTGCTCCACGAGGTAGGGGTAGTCGCCCTGGCTGACCCAGGGCAGGCTCTCCAGCGGCAGGCGGTATCCCATCGGCGAATCGCCCGGCAGCAGGTACAGCCGGTCGTCGCGCAGGTACCAGGGACCGGTCTGCCAGCGCGCGCCATCGAGCGTCGGCGCCTCGGGATCGGTGGGCGCGAGCGGCAGCACGTAGCCGACCACGGCATCGAGCTTCTGCGAGAACACGCGGCGCAGGCGCGCGCGTTCGAGCTCGTCGTCCAGCCGCGCCTCGAAGGGATCGACGTTCACCGGCAGCTTGCGCTCGCGCCAGAGGTAATAGAAGACGTCTTCGTAGCCGGCCTGCACGTGCCGGTCGGTGATGCCGATCCGCGCGGCGAGGCGGTGCGTGAAGCGGCGCGCATCCTCGCAGGTGTAGCGCTGCGGCTCGCGTTCATCGGCGAACAGGGCCGGATCGCGCCAGCAGGGCTGGCCGTCCGCGCGCCAGCAGATCGACAGCGCCCAGCGCGGCAACTGCTCGCCCGGGTACCACTTGCCCTGGCCGAAATGCAGGAAGCCGCCGTCGCCGTATTCGGCGCGCAACTTCTGCACCAGTTCGGTCGCGTAGCCGCGCTTGGTCGGCCCGAGCGCGTCGGTGTTCCATTCGGCGGCATCGCGGTCGCCCACCGCGACGAAGGTCGGCTCGCCGCCCATGGTCAGGCGCACGTCGCCGGCGCGCAGGGCGTGGTCCACCTGTTCGCCCAGGGCCAGCACCTCCTGCCACTGGTCCTCGGTGTAGGGCCTGGTCACGCGCGGCGACTCGTGGATGCGCGTGACCTGCATGTGGTGGCTGAACGTCACCTCGCATTCCTCGACCAGCCCCTCGATCGGCGCGGCACCGGAAGGCTGCGGCGTGCAGGCCAGCGGGATGTGGCCCTCGCCCGCGAGCAGCCCGGAGGTGGGGTCGAGGCCGATCCAGCCCGCACCGGGAAGGTACACCTCGCACCAGGCATGGAGGTCCGTGAAGTCCACTTCGGTGCCGCTCGGCCCGTCGAGGGCCTTCACGTCCGGCTTCAGCTGGATCAGGTAGCCGGAGACGAAGCGGGCGGCGAGGCCCAGCCGCCGCAGCAGTTGCACCAGCAGCCAGCCCGAGTCGCGGCAGGAGCCGCTGGCCAGTTCCAGCGTCTGCTCCGGCGTCTGCACGCCGGGTTCCATCCGGATCAGGTACTTGACGTCGTGCTGCAGCCGCTGGTTGAGCGCCACCAGGAAATCGATCGTGGCCGTGGGCTTGCGGGCTATCTTCTCCAGGTAGGCCTGCACGCGCGGCGTGAGCGGCTCGCAGGCCAGGTAGGGCGCCAGCTCCTCGGCGAGCTGCGGCTCGTACTTGAAGGGGAATTTCTCGGCGCTGGGCTCGAGGAAGAAGTCGAAAGGGTTATAGACCGCCATCTCCACGACGAGATCGACGGTGACCTTGAACTCCGTGGTCTTCTCCGGGAACACCAGGCGGGCCTGGAAATTGGAGAAGGGGTCCTGCTGCCAGTTGATGAAGTGCTTGCCCGGTTCGACCCGCAGGGCGTAGGAAATCACCTTGCTGCGGCTGTGGGGGGCAGGCCGCAGGCGTACCACCTGCGGGCCCAGCATCACCGGTCGGTCGTACTTGTAGTGGGTGACGTGGTTCAGCGCAGCGTGAATGGACATGGCGCTGCATCGTAGCAACAGCCGGGCCCGCGGGGTTCACGGCCGCAGGAAGCGGGCGGCGTCCGCCCGTCGGCGCCACGTCCCGGTCGGCGGGAGGGGGCTGTCGGACCTGCGCGCCTTCTGTGACATTCCTCCGCTACGCTTGAGTTCGGTCAGATGAGCGGTGGCGGTGAGGTGACAAAGTAGGTGCGTCGGCCTTGTGACCAAATGTACACTGCAGGCCAGGATGTAACTAAATGCGACAACAACTCGAAGCCCGCACCAGCTCGGAAGCGCAGATCGCGCACGGCGTGCGCGACTTCGTGTCGACTTCGCAGCTCGCCTCCGGCCTGGACGGGAGCGCCGCCGATGCGGCGTCGACCGTGGCGACCATCGTGTATGCCCGCCTGCACCATTTCTCGGACATCTGCAACGCGCTGGACAGCGACGCCGCCGCCGCCTTCGTCAATGAGGTCCGTCGCGTGCTGACGGAGCCCGTGCTCAAGCTCAATGGCGAGGTCGCGACCCGCCGTCCCGATTCCATCCTGGCCGTCTTCAGCAACAAGCCCGAGGACAAGAAGCCGAACCACGCGCAGCGCGGCCTGCACGCCGCGATCCTGCTGGTGCACGAGGCGGTGCAGCTGGCCCACACCGTCGCCGAACGCCCGGAGCTGGCGCACCTGCCCGCGCTGACCATCGCGGCGGGCGTGCACCTGGGCGCGGCCGAGCTGTCGCGGCGCACCAACGGCAAGGTCCACGCCGCCGGCGAAGCCGTCGAAGTGGCCCGGCTGCTCGAACTCACGGCGATGGACCTGAACTGGAGCGTCGCCACCTCCACCGGCACGCGCCTCGCATCGGCCGGACGCGCCGAGGGCGGCCGCATCGGCTCGCTCGGGCTGCCGGACAACAGCTTCCTGGACATCGTCGAAGTCACCGGCCTGGTGCCGCGCCGCGGCTCGCACACGCCGCCGCAGGTGTTCGACCGGCTGCGCGAGGCGCTGCAGGCCAATCACCAGGTGCGCCGCCGCACGGTCGCCCCGGCGCCCGTGCCGAACGCGCCGACCTCGGGCACGCACCTGCTGATCGAGGGCTACCACGTGCTGCGCAAGATCGGCGAGGGCGGCATGGCGGCCATCTACCTCGCGCAAGCCGCCGAGAGCGGGCCGCCGCAGGTGCTGAAGGTGATGCGGCTGGACCAGGGCCTCGAAGGCGACGCCCTGCAGCGCTTCATCCAGGAATACGCGCTGCTCGCGCAGATCCACCACCCCAACGTCGCGCGCATCTACCGCCAGGACTTCTCGGTGGCCCACGCGTACATCGCGATGGAGTTCTTCCCGAACGGCGACCTGCGCCAGCGCATGCGCTCCGGCCCGATCGACCCGCAGACGGCGGTGTCGTACATCAAGCAGGCCGCGGCCGGCCTGGGCGCCATCCACGATGTCGGCATCGTGCACCGCGACATGAAGCCGGACAACCTGATGCTGCGCCACGACGGCAGCCTGGCGCTGGCGGACTTCGGCGTGGCCAAGCAGACCTCGATGAAGATCACCGACACCGGCGATGGCGACATCGTCGGCACGCCGTACTACCTGAGCCCCGAGCAGGCGCTCGGCCAGCCGGTGGACGCGCGCTGCGACATCTACAGCCTGGGCGTGATGGCCTACGAGCTGCTCACGGGCCGCAAGCCCTACCACGCCAGCTCCGCCCAGGAGCTGCTGCGCATGCACGTGCAGGACCCGGTGCCGCTGCTGCCGCCGGACCACGCCCATTTGCAGGCCGTGATGGAAAGCCTCATGGCCAAGGACCACGACCAGCGTTACCCGTCGGCCCAGGCCCTGCTCGACGACTTCAAGCGCATGGGCTTGTGATGGTCCCCTTCCACATCGCGCCCGCCAACACAGCCTGGCGTGCTCCGCGCGCCGCCGGGGCGCGCGACGCACCCACGCCACGCATTCCGGGCTTCCGCCTGCTGCGCCAGGTGGGCCGCGGCCGCCATGCCGCCGCCTGGCTCGCGTGGGACGCCGGCGCCGACTGCGAGGTGGTGCTCAAGCTGCAACCCGCCGGGGACGGCTCGCTGATGCGCGAGTACGCCGTCGCGCAGCGCCTGGCCAGCCCGCACATCGTTCAGGTCTTCGGCTGCGGCGAGGCGCACGGTTGCGGCTGGCTGGCGATGGAACACTTGCCGGGCGGCAACCTGCGCCGCCTGATCGGGCAGGGCAACACGGCGCAGGAAGCGCTCGTCCTGCTGCGCCAGGCGGCCGAAGCGGTCGCGCAGTTGCACCGGCAAGAGCTCGTGCACCGCGACGTCAAGCCCGACAACCTGCTGCTGCGCGCGACCGGCGAGCTGGTGCTGGCCGACTTCGGCCTCGTCACGCCGTGCGGCGCGCTCGACCCGCGCGCGCAACCGGGGGCCGTGGTCGGCACCCCGCGCTATGTCGCGCCCGAACAGCTCCAGGGCGCGGGCGCCGCGCCGGCCGCCGACGTCTACAGCCTGGGCGTGCTGCTGCACGAGATGCTTTGCGGCTGCCCCCCGTTTTCCGGCGAGACGCTGATGGAGGTGCTGTCGCAGCACCTCGTCGCGCCGCCGCCGCGCCTGCCGGCCGATATCGCGCCGCTGCAGCCGCTGCTGGACCGAATGCTTGCAAAAGAGGTGAAAGACCGGCTTCCGGATGCGGATGCCGTACTCGGCCTTCTGGGCCAGAGGTGGGTACCGTGAATGTGAATGAACAATACCTGGTCGACGTGATCGGCTTCAACGCGGTGGAGCGATCGATGCTCGCGAGCATCTTCGCCCTCGCCGCGCGGCGCGATCCCGGATTCGTCCAGTACGACCCCGCGAACACCGTGAGCGGCTCGGCCGACATCTACCTGGTGGATGCCGAGAACCCCGAGGCGCTCAGCGAGTTCAAGATGCTGAGCCGCCGGGCCAACCTGCCGGCGGTGATGATCGGCTCCAACGCGGACAGCCTCGGCTTCCCGCTGCTGCCCCGGCCGCTGCAGTGGGCCCGCCTGCTGCAGGCGCTGGAGGAAACGGTGACGGCCTCCGGCAGTTCCGCCGGCGGCGGCGCCAGCAACGACGAGGACGGCACGCTGCCCCTGGGCCACACGCTCTCGGCCAGCAGCGCGGGCCGCACCAACGCGCCGCACAACAGCGGGTTCGAGGGCGCCTCGGCGCACAAGCGCGCCGCCGGCGACACGGTGCTGGTGGTGGACGACAACGCCTCGGTGCGCATGTTCATGAAGGCCAAGCTGGCGCCGTTCCAGTTCGAGGTCGACTTCGCCGAGACCGGCGAGGAAGCGGTGGGCCTCACGGGCCAGCGCGAATACGCGTGCGTGTTCCTCGACGTGGTGCTGCCCGGCATCGACGGCTACCAGGTCTGCAAGTTGATCAAGGCCAACAAGCACGCGATCAAGAAGACGGCGGTGGTGATGCTCACCAGCCGCAGCTCGCCGTTCGACAAGCTGCGCGGCTCGCTCGCGGGCTGCGACGAGTACCTCACCAAGCCCCTCGACGAGGACCGCCTCCTCGAGGTGATCGCCAAGTTCCTTCCCAGCAGCCGCAAGCGCGACAAGTCCCGGAGTAGACAACAATGAGCAAATCGATCCTGGTGGTGGACGACACCCGTTCGATGCGAGCCATGGTGGCAGCGGTGCTGGAAGGCGCCGGTTACGAGGTGGCCCAGGCCGGCGACGGCATCGAGGCCCTGGAGCTGGCGCGCCATCGCGTGTTCGACCTCGTGGTGACCGACCACAACATGCCGCGCATGGACGGCGTGACCCTGGTGCGCGAACTGCGCCAGCTGCCCAATTACGACCCGGTGGCGCTGATCGTGCTGTCCACCGAGGCGAGCCCCGAGCTCAAGCAGAAGGGCCGCGAGGCAGGCGCGACGGGATGGATGGCCAAGCCCTTCGATCCGCAGCGCATGCTCGATATCGTCGGCAAGTTCATCTGAAGCGCAAAGGGGAGGCGTCATGTTCCAGCCTTCGAACAGTTTCGGCGACCCGCTCGCCTTCCGCACCATCTTCTTCGAGGAAGCGCAGGAGCACCTGGGCAACGTCGAGGCGATCCTGCTGCGCATGGATGTCGACGCGCCCGCGCCCGACGACCTCAACGGGATCTTCCGCGCCGTGCACTCGATCAAGGGCAGCGCGGCGATGCTGGGTTGCAGCGAGATCGCGGCGCTGACGCACCTGCAGGAAAACCTGCTGGACCTGCTGCGCAAGAACGAGCGGCCGATCACGCCGGACGACATCAACGCGATGCTCAAGGCCGGCGACGTGCTGCGCCTGCAGGTGCAGCACCGGCGCGGCGCGCTGGCCGAGGCGCCGGACGCGGCACAGGTCGAGGCGCTGCTGCGCGAACGCGTGGCGCAGCCCGCGGCCGATGCGCGCAACGGCCAGTCGGGTCCCGTCACGCGCAACTTCCGCGTCAGCCTCGGCCCGCTGGCGAGCGCGATCGACGAACTCGAACTGGACATGATGCTGACGGGCCTGGCCGAAATGGGCGCCGTCGCCAACACCGTCGTCGACAACGTCGCAGGCGGCAGCGTGTGCTTCGAGGTCGCCCTGCAGGGGGCCGCGGCCGACCTGCAGAGCGTGCTGTCGCTGGTGGTGCCGCCGGAGCTGATCGTGCTGGAGACGATGGACGCCCCGCCGGCGCAGCCGCAACTGCAGCCGCAGCAGCAGGCGAGCGCCGCCGTCGCGCCCGTGGCGCCCGCGCCCGCGCCGCAACTGCAGGCGGTGGCGCCCGCCGCCGCAGCAGCCAACGAGCCGGAGGACGAGTTCTTCGTCGATCCCGCCGAATTCAGGCAGCGGGCGGCCCGCGCCGCGGCAACCGAACCACCGGCCGCGCCGGTGGCGACGCTGCCCCCGGCCCCGCCGGAAGCGGTGGCTGCCGCCGGCAAGCATGGCGGCTCGATCGACCTGTTCGTCACCCCCGAGCAGTTCAGGAAGGAGCGCGCGATGCGCTCCGGCGAAGCGGCCCCGGGCGTCGACCTGTTCGTCACGCCGGAACAGTTCAAGAAGGAACGGTCCGCCGCCGCACCGGCCACGCAGGCGCCTGCCGCCCCGGCTGCCGGTGCGGCCCCCGCGCCCGCGGCCGACCTGCCCGAAGCGCCGACCAGCGCCGCGCACGACACCACCTTCATCCGCGTGGCCACCGAGAAGATCGACCTGCTGGTGAACCTGGTGGGCGAGCTGGTGATCACCGAAGCCATGCTCCAGCGCAATGGCGCGATCGCCGAAACGGCGGCCGCCGACGGCCGCTACGGCAGCAACAGCGGGCTGGCGGACCTGTCGCGCCACACGCGCAACCTGCAGGAGGCGGTGCTCGCGATCCGCATGCTGCCGATCTCCAACATCTTCTCGCGCTTCCCGCGCGTGGTGCACGAACTCTCCGGCCGCTTCGGCAAGCGGGTGGAGCTGAAGGTCTCGGGCGAGAGCACCGAGCTCGATCGCGGCCTGATCGAGAAGATCTCCGATCCGCTGATGCACCTGGTGCGCAACGCGATCGACCACGGCCTGGAAACGCCGGAAGAACGCATCGCCGCCGGCAAGCCGCCGGTGGGCACCGTGTGGCTGCGCGCCAGCCAGCGCGGAGGCAACATCGTGATCGAGGTGGCCGACGACGGCCGCGGGCTGGACCGCGAGCGGATCCTGCAGCGCGCGATCGAGCGCGGCACCGCGATCTCGCGCGACGCGCCCGATGCGGAGGTCTGGCAGCTGATCTTCGAGGCCGGCCTGTCGACCGCCGACCAGGTGACCGACGTCTCCGGCCGCGGCGTCGGCATGGACGTGGTCCGCCGCAACATCCAGGCCCTGGGCGGCACGGTGGACCTGTCGTCGGTGAAGGGGCAAGGCATGCGGGTGGCGGTCAGCGTGCCGCTCACGCTGGCGATCATGGAGGCGATGACGATCTCCGTCGGCGCCGAGACCTACGTGCTGCCGCTGGCGTGCGTGGTGGAGTCGCTGAGCGTCAACCCGGGCGAGCTGCACACGCTGCCCGGGCACGGCGACACCTTGCGCGTGCGCGAGGAGTACCTGCCGGTGCTGCACCTGGCGAAGCTGTTCCCGCCGCAGAAGCCGCGCGAGCAGGCCTCGGCGATCGCGGTGATCGTCGAGACCGACGGCTCCAAGGCCGTCCTGCTGGTCGACGAACTGGTCGGCCAGCAGCAGGTGGTGGTCAAGAGCCTGGAGGCGAACTTCCGCCGCGTGCCGGGACTCGCCGGGGCGACGGTGATGGGCGACGGCTCGGTGGCGCTGATCCTCGACGTGGCGCACCTGGTGCGCCTTTCCGGGCGCGAAGGCGCCATGCAGTTCTGATCCCGGCAGGTCGAAAGGCTTAGGCAATCTGCCTCAGTTGACCTAGGTCTACTGGGGCGCCCCACCTCACTGTCATCCTTGGCGCAGCGTGCCGTCGTTGGGAGACGCGCCGCGTCACAGGAGAACGAGGTGATGTTCCAGAACCTGCGGGTGTCCGTCCGGCTTGCGCTGGGTTTCGGCTTGGTGATTGCGCTGGCGGTGGCGACTTGCGTGCTGGGCATCAGCAGCCTCGCGGCCCAGAGCCGGAGCGTGGACGAACTGGCCAACAACCATACCCCCGCGCTCGTGTATGCGGGCGAATGGCATGCGCGCGTGGAGGCTGCCGCCAAGGACATGCGCAACCTGTTCATCGTCCCCGAGGAGGACATGCTGGAAGAGGTCGCCGCCATCCGGCTGGCGCGCAAGGAGCGCGACCGCCTGCAGGGCGAGCTGACGAAGCTGGCGCAGACGCCGAAGGCGCGCGGGGCGCTGCAGGGCATCGCCGAGTCCGGCAAGGCCTACCTCGCGCTGGAGGACGAGTTCCTCACGCTCGCGGACGGCGGCAAGATGCAGGAAGCGCGCGACATGATGCTCAACCGCATCCGCCGCGTGCAGTTCGCCTACCTCGAAGCGATCGACAAGCTGGTGCAGGTGCTCGCCGCGGAGGCGAAGAGCCTGGCGGCGGAGTCCGCCGGCACCGCGCGCGCCAGCCTGTCGCTGATGGCCGCGGCCACCGGCGCCTCGGCGCTGCTCGCGCTGCTGTTCGCGATCGTGGTCACCCGCTCCATCACGCGCCCCATCGGCGAGGCCGTGGCCGCGGCGCGCCGCGTCGCCCACGGCGATCTCACCGTGGACCTGCCCACCACGCGGCGCGACGAGGCCGGGCTCCTGCTGGCCGCGCTGCAGGACATGACGGAGCAATTGCGCCACCTGCTCGGCGAAGTCGCCGGCGGCGCCCACGTGGTGGCGCACACCAGCGCCCAGATCGCGCAGGGCAACCAGGACCTGTCGCAGCGCACCGAGGAACAGGCCAGCACGCTGGAGGAAACAGCCAGCTCGATGGAGGAACTGACTTCGACCGTGGCGCAGAACGCGGATTCCGCGCGCCAGGCGAGCCAGCTCGCAGTGGGCGCCTCGCAGGTGGCGCGCAAGGGCGGCGAGGTCGTGGGGCAGGTGGTGAGCACCATGGAGGGCATCACCGCCTCGTCGCGCAAGATCTCCGAGATCATCGGCGTGATCGACGGCATCGCCTTCCAGACCAACATCCTGGCGCTCAATGCGGCCGTCGAAGCGGCGCGCGCGGGCGAGCAGGGCCGCGGCTTCGCGGTGGTCGCCGCGGAAGTGCGCTCGCTGGCGCAGCGCAGCGCCGCGGCCGCCAAGGAGATCAAGGCGCTGATCGGCGAATCGGTGGAGAAGGTGGGCGCCGGCGCGAGGCTGGTCGACCACGCCGGGCACACGATGGACGAGATCGTCTCCGCGGTCACGAAGGTGAGCGACCTGGTCGCCGACATCGCGGTGGCGAGCCAGGAGCAGAGCTCCGGCATCCAGCAGGTCAACGCCGGCGTCACGCAGATGGAGCACGTGGTGCAGCAGAACGCGGGCCTGGTGGAGGAAGCCACTGCCGCCACCGAAGCCATGAAGGCGCAGTCGGCCAGCCTCCGGCAGCTCGTGGCGCGCTTCAAGTTGCACGCCGGAGCGCCTGCGCCCGGTGCGCAGGTCGCAGGCGCGAGCGAGGTGCCCGCGCCGGTGCCCGAGCCGTTGCGCCTGCTGCGCCGGCCCGCGCCGCGCGCCGCCGCCAACGCGCCGGAGATGCTGGCCGTGGCCAACGGCGCACCGCGCCCCGCCGGCGAATGGCAGGAGTTCTGAGCGAAAACCTGTGCCGCCGGCGCCACGCCCCACGCCGGCTGGAAGGCGGCGCGCGAACGACGGACGGCCCCCGTTCGCGCCCTTTTGCGCAGAGTCACCGAAAAGCATCCAGTAACAAGACTTAACCAGTTGCAACACGCCGGCCGAGATGGCATCCTCGGTTCGACGGTGCCCGGCGCACCACGCGTGAAAGAGGAGAAGAAACCATGCAAGGACCGACGGCCAGCGTCACTTCCCATGCGGGCAAGCCCAGCGACGGGCCAGCGAGCGAGTTCCTCACCTTCCGCCTCGGCGCGGAGAGCTACGGCATCGAGATCCTGAAGGTGCAGGAGATCCGCGGCTACGAGACGCCCACGGCCATCGCCAACGCGCCTTCCTTCATCAAGGGCGTGATCAACCTGCGCGGCGTGATCGTCCCGATCCTGGACCTGCGCATCAAGTTCCGCCTGAGCGAGGCGCGCTACGACGAGTTCACGGTGGTGATCATCCTGAACGTCGCCGGCCGCGTGGTGGGCGTGGTGGTCGACTCGGTGTCCGACGTGCTGACGCTCGCGAGCGACGCGATCCGCCCGACGCCGGAGTTCGCCTCGGCCACCTTCGACACCAAGTACATCACCGGTCTCGGCACGGTCGACGACCAGATGATCATCCTGCTGGACATCGAGAAGCTGATGACGGGCGCCGACATGGCGCTGGTCGACGGCGCGGTGCACTGAACGCATCCGGGCCGGGCAGGGGCCGCAGGGGCGCGCGCGATGCGGGCGTCCTGGGCGGCCCTGGCAGGTTCGAGGAGGATTCCCCTTTGACCCAGACTCAGGTCCAGCACGAGATCGACCGGGCGGCGCTCGGCTTCTTCCGCCGCTCCACCATCCGCACGCGCCTGACGGCGGCATTCCTGTCGATCGCCGCCGTGCTGGGCGTGCAGGGCGCGATCGCCTGGTGGCAACTGCAGCGGCTCGCCGAGGTGGCGTCGGCGCAGCCGGGCGCCGCGGCGCTGCAGGGCGCGCTCGCTTCCGCGCAGACCGTGGTGGTCGGCTTCGCCATCGTCGTGGTGGTGCTGGCCTTCGCCCTGTGCTATCCGCTGACCGTGCACATCGTCAAGCCCGTGCGCGTGGCCGCCAAGATCGCGCAGCGTGTCGCCGGCGGCGACCTCACGGTGCGGGTGCGCACCGGCGGCAGCGACGAGGCGGCGCAGTTGATGCGCGCGCTGGCGGAAATGACCGAAAGCCTGCGCAGCGTGCTGGGCAGCGTGGTGCACGGCGCGCACACCGTCAACGGCACCAGCAGCCAGATCGTGCAGGGCAACCTGGAGCTGTCGCAGCGCACCGAGGAGCAGGCCAGCACGCTGGAGGAAACGGCCAGTTCGCTGGAGGAGCTCACGTCCACCGTGGCCCAGAACGCGGACCACGCGCGCGAAGCCAGCCAGCTCGCGCTGGCGGCCTCGGCGGTGGCACGCAAGGGCGGCCAGGCCGTGGACCAGGTCGTGCGCACGATGGACGAGATCTCCGACGCCTCGCGCAAGATCACCGAGATCATCGGCGTGATCGACGGCATCGCCTTCCAGACCAACATCCTGGCGCTCAATGCGGCGGTGGAGGCGGCACGGGCGGGCGAGCAGGGCCGTGGCTTCGCGGTGGTCGCTGCCGAAGTGCGCAGCCTGGCGCAGCGCAGCGCCGCGGCGGCGCGCGAGATCAAGGGCCTGATCGGCGCCTCGGTCGACAAGGTCAACGCCGGCTCCAGCCTGGTGGACGCCGCCGGCCACACCATGGTGGAGGTGGTGATGTCGGTGGAAAAGGTCAGCGGCCTCATCGCCGAGATCGCGCAGGCGAGCCAGGAGCAGAGCGCCGGCATCGGCCAGGTGAACACCGCCGTCACGCAGATGCAGCGCGTGGTGGAACGCAATGCCTCCATGGTGGAACAGGCTTCGCACGCCACCGAGAGCATGAACGTGCAGGCGGCCGAGTTGCTGAAGATGGCCTCGCGCTTCCGCCTCGCCGGCGCCCCGGCAGCCGCGCAGCCGGCGCCGGCTGCGCAGGCCCCGGTGCAGGCTGAAGCGAAGGCGGCCCTCCCGGTGGCGCCCGCGCGCGTGGCCGCACCGGGCATCCGCGTGCGACCGGCACCCGTGCCGGCCGCGGACCGCCCCGCCGCGCCGGCCCGAGCGCGTGAACAGGCCGGGGAGTGGACGGAGTTCTGAGCGTGAAATTGCAGTCCCTGCGCTCGACCGAATCCCCCGCGCGAGCGCCGATCGCCGACCTGCCGCTGGTGGATGCGGCTTCGCTGCTGGGCGAGCGCGAGTTCGGCACCGTGCGCCACCTGATCGCCCAGTACGCCGGCATCAAGCTCAGCCCGCAGAAGCGCAACATGGTCTACAACCGCCTGCAGCGGCGGCTGCGGGCGCGCGGCCTGGCCAGCTTCGGCGAGTACCTGGAGCTCGTGCAGCGCGAAGGCTCCGACGAACGCGAGGCCTTCGTCAATGCTCTCACGACCAACCTCACGGCCTTCTTCCGCGAGCCGCACCACTTCGACATGCTGCTGGAACGCGCCCGCACGCGCGCGCAGCAGCGCGGCGCGCCGCTGCGCTGCTGGAGCAGCGCCTGCTCCACCGGCGAGGAGGCGTGGTCGATCGCGATGGTGCTGCGCGAGGCGCAGTGCGCCGGCAGCGTGCTGGGCACCGACATCGACACCGAGGTGCTGCAGACGGCGCAATCGGGCATCTACCGCATGGAGCGCGCCGCCGCGCTCACGCCCGAGCGGCTGCGCAAGCACTTCCTGCGCGGCTCCGGGGCCAACGAGGGGCTGGTGAGCATGCGGCCCGAGCTGCGCCAGATGGTGCGCTTCGGGCAACTGAACCTGCAGTCGCCGGTGTGGCCGGCGCAGGAACCCTACGACGTGATCTTCTGCCGCAACGTGGTGATCTACTTCGACCGCGAGGTGCAGAAGAAGCTGCTCGCGCGCTTCGCCGACCTGCTGGTGCCGGGCGGGCTGCTGATGGTCGGCCATTCCGAAAGCTTCCCGTCGGCGCATGGCGGCTTCCGCTCGTGCGGCCGCACGGCCTACGAACGGGTGGGTTCTTGAACGCTGTCCTGAACAACACCAACGACGCCGGCGAACCCCTGCGCTATTTCGACCGCGAGTTCCAGGTCGAGACGGTCAAGATCCTGCCGGGCCAGTACCACGCCGCGCGCGGCGGCGCGGTGACGACGGTGCTCGGTTCCTGCGTGTCGACCTGCCTGTGGGACCCGATCGAGCGCATCGGCGGCATGAACCACTTCATGCTGCCCGGCGACACCGCGCATCCCGACTCGCCCTGGGCCGCCTCGGCGCGCTTCGGCGTGTACGCGATGGAAGTGCTGATCAACGAGATGATCCACCTCGGCGCCGACCGCCGCCGGATGGTGGCCAAGGTGTTCGGCGGCGCGCGGCTGCTGGCCGGCTTCGAGCGGCTGGACGTCGGCGCCAAGAACTGCGAGTTCGTGCTCGAATTCCTGCGCGTGGAGGGCATCCGCATCCTCGCCAAGGACCTGCTGGACGTGTGCCCGCGCAAGGTGCACTTCTTCGTCGACAGCGGCAAGGTGCAGGTCAAGCGCCTGGCGCTGTCGCCGAGCGAGACGGTGCAGCGGCGCGAGCGCGAATACCTGTCGCGGCTGGACACGAAGTCCGGCGGCGAGATCGAAATCTTCAAGCCCCCGCGATGATCCGCGTCCTCATCGTCGACGACTCCGCGGTGATGCGGGCCTTCCTGAGCCGCGTCGTGGCCTCGCAGCCCGACATGGAGCTGCTGGGCGCCTCGCCCGATCCGTTGCTGGCCATCGACCGCATCCGCCGCACGCCGCCGGACGTGATCACGCTCGACGTCGAGATGCCGCGCATGAACGGCCTCGACTTCCTGCGCAACCTGATGATGGTGCGGCCGCTGCCCGTCATCATGATCTCGTCGCTCACGCGCGAGGGCGCCGAGACCACCATGAAGGCGCTGGAACTCGGCGCGGTGGACTTCATCCCCAAGCCGGCCAGCTACGACCAGCTCGAACAGAACGCCCAGGAGATCGCCGACAAGATCCGCGCGGCGGCCGGCGCGCGCGTGAGCCGCCGGCGGCCGATGCTGGCGCAGCCGGCGCAGAAGTCGCGCCCCGCGCCGCTGCTGCAGTCGGTGCCCGTGGCGCTGCACCGCGTGATCGGCATCGGCGCGTCCACCGGCGGCGTGGAGGCGCTGCGCGACGTGCTGACGCACCTGCCCTCCTCGATGCCGCCGATCGTGATCGCGCAGCACATGCCGCCCGGCTTCACGGAAACCTTCGCGCGGCGCCTGGACACGCTGTGCCGCATCCACGTGAAGCAGGCCGAGGACGGCGAGCCGGTGCACGGCGGCGTGGCCTACATCGCCCCGGGCGGGCGCCACCTGCTGCTGGTGCGGCGCGGCAGCGGCTACTCGCTGCGCGTGACCGACGACCCGCCGGTGAACCGCCACCGGCCCTCGGTGGACACGCTGTTCCGATCGATCGCCAAGGCCGCCGGCCACCAGGCCATCGGCGTGATGCTCACCGGCATGGGCGGCGACGGCGCCGACGCGATGCTGGAGATGAGCCGCTGCGGCGCCTACAACATCGCCCAGGACGAGGCGAGCTGCGTCGTCTTCGGCATGCCCCGCCAGGCCATCGCCGCCGGCGGCGTCAACGAGGTCGCGTCCCTGCCCGACATCGCCGGCCGCCTGGAGGCCCTGGCGCTGTCCTGACTCGCTTCCCTGCGGGGAAGGCGTGCGGCCTGACTTCCTCCCGCTGCGGGGAGGGCACGTGGCTTGACTCCTCCCGCTGTGGGGAGGGCACGTGACTTGACTCCTCCCGCTGTGGGGAGGGCACGTGACTTGACTCCCTCCCCCTCCGGGGGAGGGCGGGGGTGGGGGCACTCCGCTCCCCCATCTGGAGGAGCTCCGCATTCCACCGCCCGGCCCCTTCATGCGTTGATCGGGTGTGACCCTCCCCGCGGCCGCGCGACCCGGTTCCGCCCTCGCGCCCCTGCTGCTGGGCGTGGTGCTCGGTGCCGCCCTGCAATTGCAGCAGCCCCGCCTGTGGCCGCTGGCGTGGTACGCGTCCGGCGCCGTCTTCGCGGGCCTGCTGCTGCCGATCGCCTTCTCCCGCCTGCGCGGCGCCTCGCGCACCGCTGCCCTCCTGCTGCTCGCGGCCACGCTCTCCGCCAGCGTCGCCGGCTGGCGCGCAGCGTCCTTCATCGGCACGCGGCTGGCCCCTGCACTCGAAGGACTCGACCTCCAGCTCACCGGCATCGTCGCGAGCATGCCGCATCGCAACGAGGCGGGCCTGCGCTTTCGCTTCGAGCCGGAAGCCGCGCAGCTGCAGGGCCGCGCCATCGTGCTGCCGCCGCAGATCATGCTGGGCTGGTATGGCGGTCCCGATGCGGCCGGCGACGGCACGGTGGCACTGGAGCGCCTGCCGGCCGACGTGCGCCCGGGCGAACGCTGGCAATGGACGGTGCGCCTGAAGGCGCCGCACGGCCACGTCAATCCGCAAGGCTTCGACTACGAGCTGTGGCTGTGGGAGCAGGGCATCCAGGCCACCGGCTACGTGCGCGCGGGGCTGCGCGATCCGCCGCCGCTGCGCATCGCGGCGACTTGGGCGCATCCGGTGGAGCAGGCGCGCCACGCGGTGCGCGATGCGATCTACGCGCAGGTGAGCGATGCGCGCCTGGCCGGCGTGCTGGCCGCGCTCATCGTGGGCGACCAGGGCGCGATCGAGCGCGCCGACTGGGACGTGTTCCGTGCCACCGGCGTGGCCCACCTCATGAGCATCTCGGGCCTGCACGTCACGATGTTCGCCTGGGCCGCGGCCGCGCTGGTGGGGCGCCTGTGGCGGCGCAGCGCGCGCCTGTGCCTGGCCTGGCCGGCGCAGCATGCGGGGCTCGCCGGCGGCATCCTGCTGGCGGCGGCCTATGCCCTGTTCAGCGGCTGGGGGGTGCCCGCGCAGCGCACCGTGTTCATGCTGTCCGCCGTCGGCCTGCTGCGGCTGGGTGCGCGCGACTGGCCCTGGCCGCACGTGTGGCTGCTGGCGTGCGCCACGGTGGTGGCGATCGACCCCTGGGCGCTCACGCAGGCCGGCTTCTGGCTCAGCTTCGTGGCCGTGGGGGTGCTGTTCGCAAGCGGGCCGGCGGCGGCGAGCAGCGGCCGCGCCGCGCCGGGCGGAGCGCTGGCGCGCCTCGCAAGGGCGATCGTCTCCCTGGCGCGCGAGCAGTGGGTGGTGACGGTCGCCCTCACGCCGCTGTCGCTGCTGCTGTTCGGCCAGGTGTCGCTGGTGGGCCTGCTCGCGAACCTCGTCGCGATCCCGTGGGTGACGCTGGTGGTGACGCCTCTCGGCCTGGCCGGCGTGCTGCTCGCGCCGCTGTGGAACGTGGCCGCGCAAGCCCTGGACCTGCTCGGCGCCTTCCTGCGCGTGCTGGCGGAACTGCCCTTCGCCACCTGGTCGGCGCCGGCGCCGCCGCTGTGGGCGGGTGCCGCCGGCGTGGCGGGCGGCCTGCTGCTGGCCGCACGCGTGGCACCGTCGCTGCGCCTGCTGGGCGTGCCGCTGATGCTGCCCGTGCTGCTGTGGCAGGCGCCGCGGCCGCCGGCGGGCGAATTCGAGTTGCTCGCCGCCGATGTCGGGCAAGGCAACGCCGTCCTCGTGCGCACGGCCACGCACACGCTGGTGTACGACGCCGGCCCGGGCTACAGCCGCGAGACGGACGCCGGCCAGCGGGTGCTGGTGCCGCTGCTGCGCGCCGGCGGCGAGACGGTGGACCTCGTGGTCCTGAGCCACCGCGACAGCGACCATACCGGGGGTGCGGCGGCCGTGCTGCGCATGCAACCCGCGGCCCGGCTCCTGAGCTCGCTGGAGGACGCCCATCCCCTGCAGACGATCCGGCCGTCCACCCGCTGCCACGCCGGGCAGCAGTGGGATTGGGACGGCGTGCACTTCGAGATCCTGCATCCGGCCGCCGAAGACTACGCGCTGCGCGCCAAGCCCAACGCGATGAGCTGCGTGCTGCGGGTGGACAACGGCCATGCCAGCGCGCTGCTGGCCGGCGACATCGAGCAGCCGCAGGAAGCGGCGCTGCTGGCGCGCGCCGCGCCGCTCGCGGCCGACGTGCTGCTGGTGCCGCACCATGGCAGCCGCACCTCCTCCAGCCAGGCCTTCCTCGAAGCGGTCCGGCCCTGGGCGGCCCTGGTGCAGGCGGGCTACCGCAACCGCTTCGGCCATCCGGCGCCGGCGGTGCAGCACCGTTACCAGGAACGGGGCATCGTGCTGGCGCTGTCGCCCCGCTGCGGTGCAGCGCGCTGGGATTCACGCACCGCGCGCGTGCTGCAGTGCGAGCGCCAGGTGGCGCCGCACTACTGGCACCACGACGCGGCGGACGCCGACACGGGCGGCCAGTGATCCGCGCGCCGCGCGGCCCAGCCATGGCCGGGAAGTTGCTATCCTGTCAGCCGGAGAACGCGCACACATGCAGAAATTCGACGAGATGTTCGCCCAGCTGCCCCAGGACGGTGCGTTCCAGGTCCAGTCGCAGTCCATGGGCGGCATGTCGCAGCTGCAGGTGCAGGGCGTGCGCGACCATTACCGCACCTATGCCGAGTGGCTCGGCCGCCAGCCGCAGGAGATGATGCGCTCGCGGCGCGACGAGGCCGAGATGATCTTCCGGCGCGTCGGCATCACCTTCGCGGTGTACGGCGCCAAGGACGAGGACGGTTCGGGCACCGAGCGCCTGATCCCCTTCGACCTCATCCCGCGCATCATCCCCGCCGCCGAATGGCGCCTGATGGAAAAGGGGCTGGTGCAGCGCGTGACGGCGCTCAACCGCTTCATCCACGACGTCTACCACGAGCAGGAGATCGTCAAGGCCGGCCTGGTGCCGCAGCAGCAGATCATCGGCAACGCGCAGTTCCGCCGCGAGATGATGGGCGTGAACGTGCCGAACAACATCTATTCGCACATCGCCGGCATCGACATCGTGCGCGCGCCGCGCCCCGACGGCCAGCAGGCCGAGTACTACGTGCTGGAAGACAACCTGCGCGTGCCCAGCGGCGTGAGCTACATGCTGGAAGACCGCAAGATGATGATGCGGCTCTTCCCCGACCTGTTCAGCGCCTACCGGGTCGCGCCGGTCATGCACTACCCCGACCTGCTGCTCGAGACGCTGCGGGCCTCCGCGCCGTCCACCACCGACGACCCGACGGTCGTGGTGCTCACGCCGGGCATGTACAACAGCGCGTACTTCGAGCACGCCTTCCTCGCCCAGCAGATGGGCGTGGAACTGGTCGAAGGCCAGGACCTGTTCGTCAAGGACAGCTTCGTCTACATGCGCACCACGCGCGGCGCCAAGCGGGTCGACGTGATCTACCGCCGCGTGGACGACGACTTCCTGGACCCGCTCGCGTTCCGCCCGACCTCCACGCTCGGCTGCGCGGGGCTGCTCAAGGCCTACCAGGCCGGCAACGTGGCGCTGTGCAACGCGATCGGCACCGGCGTGGCCGACGACAAGTCGATCTACCCCTACGTGCCGGAGATGATCGAGTTCTACCTCGGGGAAAAGCCGATCCTCTCCAACGTGCCGACGCACCAGTGCCGCAACCCGGAGGACCTCAGGTACGTGCTGGCGAACCTGAAGGACCTGGTCGTCAAGGAGGTCCACGGCGCCGGCGGCTACGGCATGCTGGTCGGCCCGGCGGCGACGAACGCCGAGATCGAGGAATTCCGCCGGGTGCTGCAGGCCCGGCCGGAGGGCTACATCGCGCAGCCCACGCTCTCGCTTTCGAGCTGCCCCACCTTCGTGGAGAAGGGCATCGCGCCGCGCCACATCGACCTGCGGCCCTTCGTGCTTTCGGGCAAGGAAGTGCAGATGGTGCCCGGCGGCCTCACGCGCGTGGCGCTCAAGGAGGGCTCGCTGGTCGTCAACTCCTCCCAGGGGGGCGGCACCAAGGACACCTGGATCCTGGAAGTCTAGTGGCGGAGAAAAGAACCAACATGCTGTCACGGACCGCCGACCACCTCTTCTGGATGGCGCGCTACACCGAGCGCGCCGAGAACACGGCGCGCATGCTGGACGTGAACTACCAGACCTCGCTGCTGCCCCAGTCGGCGGCCGTCTCGAAGGTCGGCTGGCAGGGCATGCTGTCGATCAGCGAGCTGATGCCGGCCTACCAGGCCAAGCACGGCGAGGTCGACCCGCAGCGCGTCATGCAGTTCATGGTGAAGGACGAGAGCAATCCCTCGTCCATCCTGTCGTGCCTGCGGGCGGCGCGCGAGAACGCGCGCGCGGTGCGCGGCTCGCTCACCACCGAGGCCTGGGAGACGCAGAACCAGACCTGGCTGGAACTCAATCGCATGCTGCGCGGCGGCGAGTTCGAGCGCGACCCCGGCCAGTTCTTCGAGTGGGTCAAGTTCCGCTCGCACCTGTCGCGCGGCGTGACCGTCGGCACCATGCTGATGGACGAGGCGCTGTACTTCATGCGCCTGGGCACCTTCCTGGAGCGGGCCGACAACACGGCGCGGCTCGTCGACGTGAAGTTCCACGCGGTGCAGAGCGACTTCTTCGGCGCCGCCAGCGAGAAGGACCAGGAGTACGACTTCTACCACTGGAGCTCGATCCTGCGCAGCGTCTCCGGCTTCGAGATCTACCGCAAGGTGTACCGCGACGTGATCAAGCCCGAGCGCGTGGCCGACCTGCTGATCCTGCGCGCGGACATGCCGCGTTCGCTGCACGCCAGCATGAACGAGGTGGTGCACAACCTGGCGATGGTGGCCAACGAGCAGTCCACCGAGACGCAGCGCCGCGCCGGCAAGCTGCGGGCTGAACTGCAATACGGCGACATCGACGAGATCCTCGCCACCGGGCTGCACGCCTTCCTGACGCAGTTCCTCGACCGCGTCAACGACCTGGGCGCGCGCATCAGCCGCGACTTCCTGATTCCCGCCTGATGGCCGCGGACGGCGCGGCGCTGCTGGCCGGCGGCCGTTTTCGCGAGGCCATGGTCGCCTACGCCCAGTGGCTGCAGCGCGAGCCGCTGTCGGTGCCGGCGCGCGTCGGCCTCGCCCGCGCCTGCATGGGCGCCGGCGAGGCGCTGTCGGCCGCGGCGTGGCTGAGCGATGCGATCCGGCTTGCGCCGGACCAGGCCGAACCCATGCAGTTGCTGGCAGACCTGTGCCTCGCGCAAGGCCAGCACGCCCAGGCCTTGCCGCTGTACCTGCAGCTGGGCGAGCGCTTCGGCCTGCGCACCGCGGTGAACCTGCTGCGCGTGGGCTTCTGCGAGGAGCAGCTCGGACGCATCGCCGAGGCCGCGGCCGCGTACCGCGAGGCGCTGGCCGTCGACCCCTTGCTGGTGGACGCGCACGTCGACCTGGCGGGCGTGCTGTGGCGGCTGGAGGACGGCGAAGGCGCGCTGGCGCACGCGCGCGAGGCCGTGCGGCTCGCACCCGCCAGTGCGGCGGCGCAGCGCATCCTCGGCACGGCGCTGCTGAACCTCAACCGGGTCGACGAAGCCGAGGCCGCATTGCGCCGCGCGCTGGAACTGCAGCCGGGGCTGGTACCCGCGCAGGTCGACCTGGCCTTCACGCTGCTGCTGGCCGGCCGGTGGCCGGCAGGCTGGCACGCATACGAACAGCGCTGGCGCGATGCGCGCGTGAAGCGCCCGGCCTTCTGGCGCGCCGAGGGCGAATGGCCCGGCCCCTCCGCATCGCTGGCGGGACAGGCCATCGCGGTGGTCGCGGAGCAGGGCCGCGGCGACACCCTGCAGTTCCTGCGGTTCGTGCCGCAGCTGCAGGCGCTCGGCGCGCGGGTGTGCGCCGTGGTGCCGCCGGACCTGGTGCCCTTGGTGGAGGCCAGCTTCGACGGCGTGGCCTGCCTGGTCCCCGGACGCGAGTTGCGCGTGCAGTGGCACGTTGCGCTCATGGACCTTGCCGCGCGCCTCGATACCACCTTCGACACGCTCCCCGCGCAGGTGCCTTACCTGCGCCCGCCGCAGGCCGCGCGCTCGCTCTGGCGCGAGCGCCTGCAGCCCTGGCAGGGTGAAGTGAAGGTCGGCCTGGCCTGGTGCGGCTCGCCCGTGCAGGTGAACGACCGCAATCGCTCCATGCCCCTGTCGACGCTGCTGCCGCTCGCCCGCACGAGCGGCCTGCGCTTCTTCAGCCTGCAGAAGGAGCAAGGCGGCGAGTGGACCGACGCGGGGCAGGACGCGCTGGTGGACCTCACGCCCCACTGGCAGGACTTCGGCGACAGCGCCGCCATGATCGAGCAGATGGACCTGGTGCTCACCGTCGACACGGCGATCGCGCATCTCGCGGGCGCGCTGGGCAAGCCGGTGTGGATCCTGCTCGGGCCCAATGCCGACTGGCGCTGGTTGCTCGATCGCGCGGACTCGCCCTGGTATCCCACCGCGCGCCTGTTCCGCCGCGGCTTCGGGGAGGCGCGCGCGGCGCAGGTCGAACGCGTGCGGCAGGCGCTGCTCGCGTGGCGGCAGCAGCGCGGCGCCTGAGGGCGGCGATCCCGCGGCGGCTACCCCGCGGCGCGCAGCCAGGCCAGCGCCGCCTGCTCGTCGCCGAACACGCGCACGTTGGTGCCGTTGCGGCGGGCTGCCTTCTCGCTGATGCGCGTGATGCGCTCCGGCGGCACCAGCGAGGCCACCTTGCGCAGGTGCGCCAGGCTCAGGGCGGCCTCCAGCCCGATGCGGAACTGTTCCTCGCGCGTGAAGAGCGTGCGCACCTCGCGCAGGTCGACGAGCAGCGTGTCGCTGTCCCAGCCGCCGCTGTCCACGCCCAGCAGGTGGATCATCGACAGCATCTGGTCGAACGACGGGAGCCCCGCCACCTTGACCCGGGCATGGTCGGCCTCGTGCGCGACGTGCAGGTCGAAGTTGATGGCCGTTTCATTCATGGCGTCTTCAATGTGCCAGACGGCACGCAACGCCTGTGCGGCGGATGTCACGCGCGGGGCGCGGGTGAACCGGTGTTACGCAAGTAACCCGCCGCGCGTGACCTGCACCACGCGCGGCACGGCCGCGTCGGATCAGCCCTGCAATGCTTCGAGGCTGCGGCCGATGTTCTCGCGCGCGCGATGCTCCAGCGCATCGTGGAAGGCGGACGTGAGATAGATGCGCGGACGCGCGAGGAAGGAGGACAGGACCCGCGCCCGCCCGGTGCGGAACTGCGGCTCGCCCAGGTGGGCGTACTCGGCGCGGATCTGGCCCTCGTACTCGTCGAAGCGGGCGGGCGCCGCGCCCAGGATCGCGAGGTCGATGTCCAGCAGCAGCCGCGCGTCCGGATCGTCGCCGGCGGTGTGGCCTTTCGTGGCCAGCACGAGGCCCTGCACCCGCTGGGCCACGTCCTCGCCGCAGCCGGCGGCCAGGATGCTGCGCCACGCCCATTCCGCGCTGCGTTCCTCGTTGTCGGCGCAACGCGGGTCGTACACGGCGTCGTGGAACCACAGCGCCAGTTCGACTTCGGCCGGATGCTGCGCGAGCGAGGCCGCGGCGTCCAGGTGCGCCAGGCAGGCCCGCAGGTGCTGCAGCGTGTGGTAGTGACGGTGCGGCTCGCTGTACGCGGCGACCAGCTGGTTGTACAGGCCGTTCGGCACCGGGTCCGCCTGCAGCTCGCGCCAGAGCCGCTGCCACGACGCGTTGCCGAGGGTCATGAACCAGCCTCCCCCAGGCTTGCCTGCTGCGCGGCCGCCTCCCCCCTGCGCAAGCGGAGGGGGCGAGCGCCTTCGGGCGGCCTTGCGGCGCTCACGGATTGCTCGCGCTCTGCTGGCGCGCGAGCGCTTCCCGCACCTCGCGCCCCAGCTCGATCACGGCCATCGCGTAATAGCTGGACCAGTTGTAGCGCGTGATGGCGTAGAAGTTCTCCGTGCCGGCCACGTAGGTCGGCGCGTCGCCGCCGTTCTGCAGTTCGATCAGCGCCAGCGGGCCCTTGTGCTCCAGCGCCGGGCCCTCCAGCACGGCGCCCTTGGCCTGGAAGCTGGCCACGCTGAACGTGGGCAGGATGTCCGGCGCCAGCAGGGCATCGAGGTCGAGCTTCTCCTTGTCGAACCGCACCGGGTAGTGCGTCGGCATGCCCGGGGTCCAGCCGTAGCCCTTGAAGTAGTTGGCCACCGAGGCGATCACGTCGTCGGGGCTGGCCGCCAGGTCCACCTTCTTGTCGCCGTCGTAGTCGACGCCCCAGCGCGCCAGGCTGCTGGGCATGAACTGCGGCATGCCCCAGGCGCCGGCGTAGCTGCCGCGCGGCTTCAGCGGGCTGGTCTTCTCGGCGTAGTGGAAGGCGAGGAACTGCTCCAACTCGCCCTGGAAGTACCTGGCGCGCTCCGCCGCCCGCGGATGGCTGGAAGGGAAATCGAAAGCCAGCGTCGCCAGCGCATCGACGATGCGGAAATCGCCCATCTGCTGGCCGTAGATCGTCTCCACGCCCACGATGCCGACGATGATCTCCGCCGGCACGCCGTACTGCGTTTCCACCGCTTCCAGCGTGCGGCGGTTCTCCTCCCAGAAGCGCACGCCGGCGCGGATGCGCACCGGGTCGATGAAGCGGCTGCGGTACAGCGCCCAGTTCTTGGCGGTGGCCGCTGGCGCGGGCTGCATCAGGCGCGAGACCACGGCGAGGTTCTGCGCCTGTCCCAGCATGCGCCGCACCCAGGCCGGATCGATGTTGCGCCGCTCGGCCAGTTCGTCGCCGAAGCGCATCGCCTCCTCGCGCTCCGCGTAGGGTGGGCCGCGGCGCTGTGGCGGCGCCTTCACGCGCTGGGCCGCGCGGCCCTTGCCGGCGGCGACCAGTTCGTCGCCCGCGGCCTGCGGCCCCTGCGCGAACAGCGCCAGCGGCAGCAGCAGGACCAGGGCAGGAAGGAAGCGAAGGAGATGCATCAACGGGGCCAGGCGATGTGTTTCAACTCGCGCCGCAGCGCGGACAGGCTGGCTTCGCTGGTGCGCGCGTATCGCTGCGCTTCCAGCTTCAGCAGCCACTGGGCCAATGGTCGCGCATCCGCGCCGAACCGTGTCGTGACAAGATTCGCGATTTGCCGCGGTGGCGTGGCGCGGTCGACCTCCAGCCCCGCGCCGCGCAGGCGCCGGCGCGCGCGGCTCAGCAGGCGCAGCCAGGGGTCGTGCTGGCGGCGGTCCCACCAGCTCCACAGCGCGCCCAGGCCGGCGGCGGCGACGATCAGCCCGATCAGCAGCCGCGCCAGGTCTTCCCACCCGGGCGAGCGGAAGCCCAGGTTGCGCAGCAGGTTGAGCTGCCGGCTCTGGGTGTAGTTCAGCACCCACTGGTTCCAGCTGTTGTTCAGGGCCTCCCACGCGGTGCGCATCATCGCGGAGAGGTTCGGGTTCACGGTCTCCATCGCGGCCGCCAGCACGCCCCGCGGCGGCAGCAGGCGCTGCAGCGAGCCGGTGCGGCCCGGCGCGACGGCGGAGGTCGGGTCCACGCGCACCCAGCCGCGGCCGTCGAGGAACACCTCGGTCCAGGCGTGCGCGTCGCTTTGCCGCACCACCCAGAAGCCGTCGATGCTGTTGAGTTCGCCGCCCTGGTAGCCCGTCACGATGCGCGCGGGAATGCCCATCGCGCGCATCAGCACCGCGAAGGCCGAGGCGATGTGCTCGCAGAAGCCCTCCTTGCGGTCGAACCAGAATTCGTCGGCCGTGTGCGCCCCGTACACGCCCGGCTCGAGCGTGTAGGTGTAGCCGCCGGTGCGCAGCCGCCGCAGCGCGGCCTGCACGAGCGTCGGCGCATCGCGCGGGTTCTCGCGCAGCAGCGTGGCGGCCAGCTCCATCGTGCGCGGATTGAGTCCGGCGGGCAGCTGGCGGTATTCGGGCAGCACCAGCGCACTCGTCTGCGGCCCATGGCGGAAGTTGACGTAGCTCTCGGCCTCGTAGCGCAGCAGGTCCACCACCGGCCGCGAGGCCACCCATTGCAGCTCGCTGGTCATGGCCACTTCGAGCCCCGGCGCGCGCGGCGGCGCGATGGGGACGTCGAGCGTGAGCAGCCAGGGGCGGTTGTTCGGCTCCAGCGTGAGCTCGTAGCGCACCGGGGCGCCCAGGCCGCTCAGGCGCGGGTCGCCGATCCTGAGCGGCGGGAAGCGGGTGCCCAGGCGCGCCAGCAGCGGCCGCCACTCGCGGCCGTCGAAATCGGTCAGCACGGGGCCGCGGAAGTACATGTCCCGCTGCGGCGGCGGCGGGTCGAGGAACTTGACGCGCAGGGCCACGGAGTCGTCCAGCGCCAGGGCGGCGATGGCGCCGACCTCCATGTGCGCCGACAGGCCGCTGCGTCCGGTCATCGCGTCGCTCGGGATGCCCCACAGCGGCGCCAGCCGCGGGAACAGCAGGAACAGCACGGCCATCACGGGGGCGCCCAGCAGCGTCATCCAGCCGGCGGTGCGGGCCGCTTCCAGCAGCGGCGGCCGGCCCACGGGCATGTGCGCGTTGACCAGGGCCGTCAGCAGCCCCAGCAGCCCGAGCAGCATGGCCCCCGCGACGGCGAGCGACTGCGAGAAGAAGAAGTTCGTGAGCATCGTGAAGAAGCCCAGGAAGAACACCACGAAGGCATCGCGCCTGGCCCGCAGTTCCAGCGTCTTGAGCGCCAGCAGCGCCACGATGAGCGTGACGCCGGCATCGCGCCCGAGCAGCGTGCGGTGCGTGAACCAGGTGCCGACGAGCGAGCCGATCAGCAGCCCTACCACCCACCAGCGGCCCGGCAGCGGCCTGGCCTGCACCGCGAGGCGGGCGCGCCAGAACAGCACCGCCGCCACGAAGACCGAGCACCACCAGGGCAGGTAGCCCACGTGCGGCAGCACCAGCCAGGCGATCACCGCCAGCAGGAACAGCGTGTCGCGGCTGTCGCGCGGCAGCGTGGCGACGCGGGCGGCGGCGGTCAGCACAGCGCCAGGACCTCCAGGCAGCGGCGCTTGTGCGCCTCCCCCGCGCCGGGCGGGATCTGCTGGCCGGCGACGCGCAGCCCGTAGTCCTGCCCCAGCTTGTCCGCCTGCAGCACCCAGGCGGCCAGGCGCGACAGGCGGGCCTCGGGATCGGCCAGGGCCGTCTGCGCGGCGTCCAGCCAGAGCTCGTGGCGCTGCGCCTGCATCGTGTCGCGGCTGACCAGTTCCCGCGACTTGGCGGCCTTCTTCCACACCACCAGCTTCAGCGGGTCGCCACGCCGGTAGGCGCGCACCCCCTCGAATTCGCCGCTGTTCTGCACGCGCGACGCGGCCACGCCGCCCGAGCGCGGCTCGCCCGGGGGCAGGGGCGGCGGGTGGGGCTCGGGCTGGGGATACACCAGCACCTGCGCGGCCGGCCGCCACACCGTCCAGACGCGGAAGGTGCCGAGCGGGAAGCGCGTCTCCGCCGTCAGCGGCGGCACGCGATGCACGCCGCGCCGCTGCGGGCGGAAGGCCACCTGCACGGTGCAGCTGCCCTCGGCCGGCACGTCGGTCCACGTCCAGTGGTCCTCGTGCGTGGCATCCAGCACCGCCAGCCCGATGCCGTGCCGCACCGAGCGCCGCGTGTTGTTCAGGATCACCGACAGCGTGGTGCTGGCGCCGGCGAACTGCGGCGCCGGCGGCATGAGGATCAGCGTGAGCCCGCGCAGGGTGGCATGGCAGACGTGCATGCCGACGGCGGCGCTGCCGGCGAGCAGGAACGTCAGCAGGTAGCCCAGATTGAGCTGGTAGTTGATGGAGCCGACCAGCAGCACCAGGAGCGTGACGGCCAGCATGAAGCCGGGCCGCGTCGGCAGGATGTAGACATTGCGCTGCGTGAGCGTGAGCGTGTCCGTCAGCGGCAGCCGCGCCTGCCACCAGCGGCGGAAGCGCTCGCGCACGTGCTCGGCGAGGTCCCACGCCGGGCGCGGCGCGTCGGGCGTGCCGGCGCCCGGCCGCGCAACGCCGAACGCCGAACGCTCAACCGCTTCTTTCATGGCAATGGCACCGCCTCCATCATCGCGCGAACCTGCTCCACCGGGCCCCGACCCGCGTCGCCGACGGGGATGAGGCGATGCGCCACCGTCTGCGGCAGGATGGCCTGCACGTCGTCCGGCGCCACGTAGTCGCGGCCGGACAGCATGGCCTGCGCCTTGGCCGCGCGGATCACCGCGATGCCGGCGCGCGGGCTCAGCCCCTGCAGGAACCAGCGGCCCGACCGGCTGGCGGCCACCAGGTCCTGCACGTAGTCCAGCAGCGGCTCGGCCGCGTGGACGTCCAGCACCCGCTGCTGCAGCACCTGCAGCTCGATCGGCGACAGCGTGTTGCCCAGGTGCTCCACCATGTCGCGGCGGTCGGCGCCCGAATACAGCGCGCGCTCGGCGGCGCGGTCGGGATAGCCGAGCGAGATGCGCATCAGGAAGCGGTCCAGCTGCGACTCGGGCAAGGCGAAGGTTCCGAGCTGGTCGTGCGGGTTCTGCGTGGCGATCACGAAGAAGGGCGAGGGCAGGGCGCGCGTCTCGCCTTCCACCGTGACCTGCTTTTCCTCCATGGCCTCCAGCAGCGCGCTCTGCGTCTTGGGGCTGGCGCGGTTGATCTCGTCGGCCAGCAGCACCTGGGCGAAGATCGGCCCGGGGTGGAAGATGAAGCTTTCGCGCCCGCGGTCGTACACCGAGACGCCCGAAAGGTCGGACGGCATCAGGTCCGCCGTGAACTGCACCCGCGAGAACTGCAGGCCGAAGGCGCGCGCCAGGGCGTGCGCCAGGGTCGTTTTCCCCACCCCCGGCACGTCCTCGATCAGGAGGTGCCCCCCCGCCAGCAGGCAGGCGACGCAGTCGCGGACCTGGGACGGCTTGCCGACGATCACCGTGTTAAGCTGGTCGAGGAGCGTTTTGAGTTTTTGTCGTGCTTCCATGAAGTGCGACCTTATCCGAATTTCGAACGGCGCCGAGGCGAGCGATGCACAAGACCGGCTTTTATACGCACCCGGATTGCAGGCGGCATGACATGGGTCAGGGGCACCCGGAGTGCCCGGAAAGGCTGGACGCCATCGAGGACCGCATGCTGGCCTCGCGCCTGCTCGATGTGGTGGAACGGCGCGAGGCACCGCTCGCCAGCACCGAAACCCTGGAACTGGCGCACGACCGCATGCACGTCGCCGGCATCCGCGGCCTGGCCGACGAACTGCGCGAGCAGGAAGACGCCGGCGGCATGGACCACCTGCACATCGACCCCGACACGGCCCTGAACCGCCACACCTGGAACGCGGTGCTGCGCGCCGCCGGCGCGGCGATGGCGGCCACCGACGCGGTGATGGCGGGCGAACTCGAAAACGCGTTCTGCGCCGTCCGCCCGCCCGGGCACCACGCCTGCCGCAGCCGCTCGATGGGCTTCTGCTTCTTCAACAACGTCGCCGTCGCCGCGCGCTATGCGCTCGAGCGCCATGGCCTGCAGCGCGTGGCCGTCGTCGATTTCGACGTCCACCACGGCAACGGCACCGAGGACATCCTCTCGGGCGACGAGCGCGTGCTGATGGTCGGCATCTTCCAGCACCCGTTCTATCCGTACAGCGGCGCGGACGCCAAGGCGAAGAACATGCTGAACGTGCCGGTGCCCGCGTTCACCCGCGGGCCCGCCATCCGCGAGATCGTCGATACGCTGTGGATGCCGCGCCTGGAGGAATTCAGGCCGGAGATGATCTTCATCAGCGCCGGTTTCGACGCCCACCGGGAGGACGACCTGGGCCAGCTCGGCCTGGTGGAGGCGGACTACGCCTGGATCACGCGCCGGATCAGCGAGGTCGCCCACCGCCATGCGAAGGGCCGCATCGTCTCCTGCCTGGAGGGCGGCTACAACCTCGACGCCCTGGGCCGCAGCGTGGAGGCGCACGTGCGGGCGCTGGCCGATGTCTGAAGCCGCCCTGCTGGAGGACCGCGACGCCCGCGGCGTGGTCACGCTGACCATGAACCGGCCCGCCAGCTTCAATGCGCTGTCGGAGGAAATGATCGCCGCGCTGCAATCCGCGCTCGAGCGCCTGGGGGACGACGAAGGCGTGCGGGCGGTGGTGCTGGCTGCCAACGGCAAGGCCTTTTGCGCCGGCCACAACCTCAAGGAAATGATCGCGCGGCCCGAACTGGCGTACTACCAGGAGCTGTTCGCGCAGTGCAGCCGCATGATGCTGGCGATCCAGCAGCTGCCCGTGCCGGTGATCGCGCGGGTGCACGGCATCGCCACCGCCGCCGGCTGCCAGCTGGTGGCCCAGTGCGACCTGGCGGTGGCTTCCACCGAGGCGCGCTTCGCCGTGAGCGGCGTCAACTACGGCCTCTTCTGCTCCACGCCCAGCGTGCCGCTGCTGCGCAACGTGCCGGCCAAGCAGGCGATGGAGATGCTGGTCACCGGCGAGTTCATCTCCGCCGAGCAGGCGAGCGCGCGCGGCCTCGTGAACCACGCCGTCGCACCGGGCGAGGTGGACGGGCAGATCGCGCGGCTCGTCGACAGCATCCTGGCCAAGCCGCGGCTGGCGCTGGCGATGGGCAAGGACCTGTTCTATCGCCAGCGCGAGATGGGCATAGCGGCGGCGTACCAGCTTGCCGCGCAGACGATGGCTGCCAACATGATGGACAGCTGCGCCCTCGAGGGCGTCACCGCCTTCACCGAAAAGAGAAAGCCGAGCTGGACCCCATGAGGGGGCTGGCGCCCGAGGAGGGCATGGACGAACTCGGACGCTTCATCCGCGACCTCGATCGCGGCGCGACGCCATGGGAAATCGGCACGCTGGTCGCCAGCCTGCTGGTCGCCTACGGCATCTGCTGGCTGGTGGGGCGCAACCGCCGCGGCGAATCGGTCTGGTTCGGCCGGGCGCTGATCGACGGCCTGCTGTTCCCGCTGCTGGCGCTGGCGATCACCTACACGGCGGCGCTGGTGCAGGGGCGCTTCCAGCCCGTGCCGCTGCTGCGCATCGCGGTGCCGGTGCTGCTGGCGCTGGCCGGCATCCGCCTGCTCGCCCGCGTGTTCACGCTGGTGTTCCCGCATTCGGCCATGGCACGGCTGGTGGAGCGGCTGTTCTCGTGGGTCGCCTGGCTCGCCGCCGCGCTGTGGATCCTGGGGCTGCTGCCGGCCGTGATGGCGGAGCTGGAGAACATCCGGTTCGCCTTCGGCAAGACCGACGTCAGCCTGCTGACAATCGTGCAGGGGACCCTCTCCTCCGGCCTCGTGATGGTGCTGGCGCTGTGGGTCTCGGCGGCGCTGGAGCGCAAGGTGCTGCGCGACACGGTGGCGGACCTGTCGCTGCGCAAGGTGGCCGGCAACGCGATCCGCGCCGTGCTGCTGACGGTGGGCTTCCTGTTCGCGCTGTCGGCGGTGGGCGTCGACCTCACCGCGCTGTCCGTGCTCGGTGGCGCGCTGGGGGTCGGCCTGGGCTTCGGCCTGCAGAAGCTGGCGGCCAACTACGTGAGCGGTTTCGTGATCCTGGCCGAACGGAGCCTGCGCATCGGCGACACGGTGCGGGTCGACAACTTCGAGGGCGTGGTGGCGGACATCAAGACCCGCTACACGCTGATCCGCTCGCTCGGCGGCCGCGAGTCGATCGTGCCCAACGAGAAGCTGATCACCGAGCGCATCGAGAACCTGTCGCTGGCCGACCCGAAGATCCTGCTGACGACCGAGGTCGCGGTCAGCTACGACGCGGACGTGGACGAGGTCCGGCGCATCCTGATGGAGGCCGCGCGCGAGTCGCCGCGCGTGATCGCCGAGCCCGGCCCGGGCGTGCACCTGGTGCGCTTCGGCGCCGACGGCCTGGAGTTCCGCCTGCTGTTCTGGATCGCGGATCCGCAGAACGGCTCGGGCAACGTGGTTTCGGAGGTGAACATCCGGGTGCTCAAGGGCCTGCGCGCGGCGGGGATCGAGATCCCCTATCCGCAGCGGGTCGTGCACATGGTGCCGGCGCGCGGGACGGATGGGGCACCGGGCTGAAGTAAAACCGGACTGCCGGACGCAGAGGACGCAAAGGGTACGCAGAGGACGCGAAAGGACAGCCAAGAGAAGAGAAGGAACGAATCCCTTTAAAGGTATTTCTTTTGCGTCCTCTGCGTACCCTTTGCGCCCTCTGCGTCCGGCAGTTCGGTCTTCACTTCATCAACGACGGCAGCCACAGGCTCAACTGGGGAAACGCGATCAGCGCCCCGAGCATCAGCACCATCACCAGCACGAACGGCCAGCAGCCGCGGAAGATCTGGTTCAGGCCCACGTTCGGCAGCAGCGCGTTCAGCACGAACAGGTTCATTCCCACCGGCGGCGAGATCAGGCCGATCTGCACGATCATCACGATCAGCACCCCGAACCACACCGGGTCGAAGCCGAGCGAGGTCACGATCGGGAAGAACAGCGGGATGGTCAGCAGCACCATCGTGAGTTCCTCCATGACGGTGCCCAGGATCACGTAGATCGCCATCATCGCCACGACCACCATCGTCGGCGACAGCCCCAGGTGCGTGATCCAGTCCTTCAGGTCGCCGGGCAGCGTCGTGAAGTTCACGAAGTTGGCGAACAGCGTGGCCGCGATCAGCAGCGCGAACAGCATCGCCGTCGTGCGCGCGGACTCCACCAGCACCTCGTAGAGGCTGCGCCACGTGAGCTTGCCGCGCAGCAGCGCGAACAGGAAGGCGCCGGCGGCGCCGAAACCCGCCCCTTCGGTGGCCGTGAAGAAGCCGCCGTAGATGCCGCCGAGCACCACGAGCACCAGCACCAGCACGCCCCAGATCCCGCGCAGCGCGCGCCAGCGCTGCGGCCAGGAAGCGCGCTCGCCGGGCGGCGCGTGTTCCGGGTCGCGCGAGGTGACGACCACGATCGCCAGCATCAGCATCGCCGCCGTCAGGATGCCCGGGATCACGCCGGCCGCGAACAGCTTGCCGATGTTCGTCTCCGTGATGATCCCGTAGATCACCATGATCGTGGACGGCGGGATCATGATGCCGAGGGTGCCGCCCGCGGCCATCACGCCGGTGGAGAGCGCGTCGCTGTACCCGAGCTTGCGCATGGACGGATAGGCCACCTTGCTCATGGTGGCCGCCGTCGCGATGGAGGAGCCGCAGATCGCGCCGAAGCCGGCGCAGGCGGCGACCGTCGCGTGCGCGAGCCCGCCGCGCAGGTGGCCGATGAACGCGTAGGCGGCGGCGAACAGTTCGTGCGCCAGCCCGGCGCGCGCCACGAAATTCCCCATCAGGATGAACAGCGGGATCACCGACAGCGTGTAGGCGAAGCCGGTCTCGTACACGACCTGCGCCGTGCTGGCCAGCGCCGGCAGCCAGCCGCGGGTGAGGCCGATGCCGGCGAAGCCCACCAGGCCCATGGCGAAGGCGAGCGGCACGCGCAGCAGCGCGAGCAGGAAGATCGCGGCGAAGCCGAGCAGCGCCGCGGTCACAGGGCCGTCCCTTCGCCTTCGGCGCGGTCCGGCGGCCGGTGCCCCACCAGCCACAGGTGCACCAGGCCGGTCAGGCCGCACAGCACGCCCATGCCGTAGATGAAGGGCGCCTTGCGGATCTGCAGCTGCGCGGTGGTCTCGCCGGTTTCGGAGAACTGCCCGCCCGTGCGCCACATCAGCCACGCGAGCGCCAGCAGCACGGCGCCGCACAGCAGGTTCACCACCAGCCATTGCGCGCGGCGCACCCACGCCGGCAGGTAGGGATCGAGCGAATCGAACTCGACGTGCTCGCCGCGCCGCGACACGAGCGGCAGCGCACCGAAGATGACGACCACCATCAGCAGCTCCGTCATCTCCAGCGAGCCCGGGATGGAGTTCGAGGCGAACTTGCGCCCCAGCACGTCGAAGAAGGTGAGCGCCATGATCGCGAAGAGCGCGATTCCGGACAGCAGCCCGCACAGCAGATCCAGGAGCTTGTTCATGTCGTGGTTTCTTGTCCCCTAGCCGTTCGCGCAAACGAAAGCGGCACCGGGTCGCCCCGGGTGCCGCCTTTGTACCAGACTCGTTGCTGCGCTTACTTCGACTGCTTGGCGATCTCCGAGCGGAATTCCGCCAGCACCTTGGCGGCATCCTTCAGGCCCTTGGCCTCGGCCTCCTTGACCCACTTCTGTTCCAGCGCGGAAGTCTTGCCCTTGATGTCGGAGACGAACTTCGCGTCGGCCTTGGTGACCTGCACGTTGTTGGCCTGCATGAGGCCGTAGGCGCGGCGATCGACCTTGTCCCAGTTGCGGCCCATGATGCGCGCGGCGACCTCGCCCGAGGCGTCGTCCACGGCCTTCTTCTCCGCCGGCGCGAGCTTGGCATAGGTGGCGGGGTTCATCATGAAGACGAAGCTGGTGTTGTAGAGGCCGCCCGGGAAGGTGGTCGCGTACTTGATGATCTTGTCGATCTTGAAGGACTCGATCGATTCGGCCGGGAACAGCGTGCCGTCCATCACGCCGCCGGACAGCAGCTCGTAGGAGTCGGGCGCGGGCTTGAGCGTCACGTTCATGCCCAGCGTCTTGGCGATCTCGTTGACCATGCCGCCGCCCACGCGCCACTTCAGCCCCTGCAGGTCCTGCAGCTTCGTGACCGCGTGCTTGGTGTTGAACACGATGCCGGGGCCGTGCGTGAAGAACGCCAGCACGTGCACGCCCTGGTGCTCCTGCGCGAACTGCGGGTGCTTCATCGCCACCCGGTTGAACGCCACCGACAGCGGCTCCGCGGCGTCGCCGAGGAAGGGGAATTCCGCCATCTGCGTGAGCACGAAGCGCCCGGGCGTGTAGCCGTGCACGGTGAACGAGACATCGGCGAGGCCGTTCTTCACCGCGTCGTAGGTGCCCGGCGGGTTGGCCACCGCGCGCGGCAGCACGTTGCACTTGACCTTGCCGGCGCTGTTCTTCTCGACGAGGTCGCACCACTCCTTCTGTGCGACGCTCAGGGCGTGGGTCGGCGGGACCCAGCTCGACGCGGTGAGCACGGTCTGCGCGCCGGCCGGCGCGGCGGCACCGGCGGTGACGAGGGCTGCGAGGGAGAGCAGGCGGTAATTCATCCAACGAACTCCTTGTAGGGTGCGTGCGACTGTAAGGCGGCGCCCTAAGCGGCCCGGTCCTGAATTACCCGGACAGCCCCCGACGCGAGGGGGGCCCGCGAGTCCCTCTATAATCAAAATCGAACGATCGTTCTTTTTTATCCCGATCCGGCGTGAGAGGATGCGTCGCGGAGAGTCGGCCGCGCGCGCCGCATAGAATTCCGTTTACGTCAACGTCAATTCCCCACAGAACTACCCTAGGAGTGCCCG
>NZ_JBBKTQ010000018.1:0-121431 GCF_037890035.1 Ramlibacter sp. AN1133 | reverse complement strand
TGGGGCGGACAGTCCCACCCAGGCCCGGACCGGAGGCAACAGTCGCGCGTTCCGCTATTCGATCCGCGCCCCGGACGCCTTCACCAGCACGCCAGCCTGCTCATAGTCCGCACGCAGCAGCTTCTGGAACTCCTCCGACGACATCGTCCCAGGCTCGACGCCGAGGGTCGCCAGCCGCTCCTGCACCGACGGCATCGCCAGCACCTTGTTCATCGCCGCGTTGATCTTTTCCACCTCCGCCTTCGGCAGCGATGCGGGCGCGAGCACGCCGATCCAGGAGTCGAACTTGTAGCCGGGCACGCCGGACTCGGCGACCGTGGGCAGTTCGGGCATGAACTTGGAACGGTGCGGCCCGGTGTAGGCCAGGATCTTCATGCGCGCATCGTTCTTGAAACCGGTCACGCCGATCAGCGACGAGGTCACGCCCTGCACGCGACCGGCGAGCACCTCGTTGACGGCGTCGCCCGTGGATTTCATGGGGACGTGCTGCATGTCGAGCCCCGCCTTCGCGAGGAAGTAGGCCATGCCGAGGTGCGTCGCGCTGCCGTTGCCGGCCGAGGCGTAATTGAGCTTGCCCGGCTGCGACTTCACCAGCTTCACGTAGTCGGCCAGCGAGTTCACGCCCAGGTTGCCGGGGGCCGCGATCACGTAGCCGGTGTTGCCCACGTAGGCCACGCCGACGAAGTCCTTGATCGGGTCGTAGGGCAGCTTGCTGTACAGGTGGCCGGCCAGCGTGTGGCTGGCCGCGGCGACCACGAGCGTGCTGTTGTCCGTGGCCTTGGCGACGAAGCCGGTGCCGACGGTCCCGCCGGCGCCGGGCCGGTTCTCCACGATCACGGAGGCACCGAGCTGCTGCCCGAGTTCGGCGTTGAAGGTGCGCGCGATCGTGTCCTGCACCGCGCCGGGGCCGAAGGGCACCACGAGGTGGATCACGCGCTGCGCGAAGGCCGGGGCGGCCGCGCCGGCGGCGAGGACGAGCGCGAACGCGGCGCTGCGAAGACGGCGGAACTGCATCACAGGGACACTCCTTGGGGTTGGGCGAGCCACTTCTGCGCCAGCCGCACGAAGTAGCTGGCGCCGATCGGGATGATCTCGTCGTTGAAGTCGAACGAGGTGTTGTGGATGATGCAAGGGCCGGGCCCGTGCTCCGGCAGCCGGTGGCCGCCGTCGCCGTTGCCGATGAAGGCATAGCAGCCCGGGCGCACGTTGAGCATGTGGGCGAAGTCCTCGGCGGCCATCACGGCGGGGAACTGGTCGTCGACGCGTTCGGCGCCCACCACCTCGCGCATCACGTCGGCGGCAAAGCGCGCCTCGCGCTCGTGGTTCACGACCGGCGGCGATGCACGGCGGAAGCTCACCTCCGCGCGGCAGCCGTGCGCCTGCGCGATGCCGGCCGCGAGGCGCCGGATGCCGGCCTCGACCAGGTCCGTCGCCTCGGTTGAGAAGGTGCGCGCCGTGCCGCCGACCCACGCTTCGTCGGGGATCACGTTGGGCGCGCCCGAACCCTGGATCTGCGTGACGGCCAGCAGCGCCCGCTGCGTGGACGGGATCACCTTGGCCACCAGCGTCTGCAGCTGCTGGCCGAGATCGATGACGGCCGCCACCGGGTCGATGCCGGTGTGCGGCTGCGAGGCATGCGTGCCGCGGCCGTGGACCGTGACCTTCCAGGTGTTGCTGGAAGCCATGAGCGGGCCGGGGTTCAGCGCGAAGCTGCCGGTGGCCACGGCGAAGTTGTGCAGCGCGAACACCGCCTCGCACGGGAAGCGCTCGAACAGGCCTTCCTGCACCATCTTGAGCGCGCCGGCCTTGCCCATCTCCTCCGCCGGCTGGAAGATGAAGTGCACGGTGCCGTCGAAGTCGCGCGCGAGAGAGAGGTGCCAGGCCGCGGCGAGCAGCATCGTCGTGTGGCCGTCATGGCCGCAGGCGTGCATGCGGCCGTCGTGGCGCGAGCGGTGGGCGAAGCGGTTCTCTTCCTGCAGGGGCAGCGCGTCGAGGTCGGCGCGCAGGCCGATGGTGCGCTGTCCGCTGCCGCTGCGCAGCACGCCGACGACGCCGGTGCCGGCGATGCCGGTGTGCACCTCCAGGCCCCATTCGCGCAGCCGTTCGGCCACGATCTGCGAGGTGCGGTGCTCCTCGAACCCGAGTTCGGGATGCATGTGGATGTCGCGCCGCAGGGCGACGAAGCGCGAGATGTCGGCGAAGCTGTCGACGAGGTTCAATGCTGGCTCCGGTGGCGAGGCGGGCAGTATAGGTTGGGGGGGCTGGCCGAATGAACAGCCGGACGCAGAGGGCGCAAAGGGTACGCAGAGGACGCAAAAAAGTCAGAAAGGCTTTTGAATTCTTTCGCGTCCTCTGCGTACCCTTCGCGTCCTCTGCGTCCGGAAGTCCGCTCCAGCGCCTAGAACGGCATCTTGGGCATGCCTTTTCCGCCGCCCATGCGCTTCATCATCTTCATCAGCCCGCCGCCCTTCATCTTCTTCATCATCGTCTGCATCTGCTCGAATTCGTTGAGCAGGCGGTTGACTTCCTGCACCTGCACGCCGGCGCCGGCGGCGATGCGGCGCTTGCGCGTGGCCTTGATGATCTCGGGCTTGCGCCGTTCGGCGGCGGTCATCGAGCAGATGATCCCTTCCTTGCGGCGGATGTCGCGCTCGGCCTTCTCCATGTCGACGTTGCCGGCCTTGGCCTGCACCTGCGCCGGCATCTTGTCCATCAGCGTGGACAGGCCGCCCATCTGCTTCATCTGCTGCAGCTGCGCCAGGAAGTCGTTCAGGTCGAAGCCCGCGCCGCTCTTGACCTTGGCGGCGAGCTTCTGCGCGGCCTCGATGTCGACCCCGGCCTGCACCTGTTCGACCAGCGCGACGATGTCACCCATGCCCAGGATGCGCCCGGCATGGCGCTCGGCGTCGAACACCTCCAGGCCGTCGATCTTCTCGCTGACGCCGGCGAACTTGATCGGCGCGCCGGTGATCTGCCGCACCGACAGGGCCGCGCCGCCGCGCGAATCGCCATCGAGCTTGGTCAGCACGATGCCGGTGAGCGGCAGCGCCTCCCTGAAGGCCTTGGCCGTGTTGACCGCGTCCTGGCCCTGCATGGCATCGACCACGAACAGGGTCTCCACCGGCTTGACCGCCGCGTGCAGTTCCTTGATCTCGCGCATCATGGCCTCGTCGATGGCCAGCCGGCCGGCCGTGTCGATCAGCAGCACGTCGAAGTACTGCTTGCGCGCGTAGTCCAGCGCGGCGAGGGCGATGTCCACCGGCTTCTGGTCCGGCGTGCTGGGGAACCACTCGGCCCCGGCCTGCTTCGTCACGGTCTTGAGCTGCTCGATGGCGGCCGGGCGGTACACGTCGCCGGAGACCGTGAGCACCTTCTTCCTGCGCTTCTCGATCAGGTGCTTGGCGAGCTTGGCAGTGGTGGTCGTCTTGCCGGCGCCCTGCAGGCCGGCCATCAGGATCACTGCCGGCGGCTGGGTGGCGAGGTTGATGTCCGCCACGCCCGCGCCCATGGTGGCCACGAGCTCACGGTGCACGATGCCGACCAGCGCCTGGCCGGGATTGAGCGAGCCCACGACCTCCTGGCCCAGCGACTTTTCCTTCACGCGGCCGATGAAGTCGCGCACCACGGGCAGCGCGACGTCGGCTTCCAGCAAGGCCATGCGCACTTCGCGCAGCATCTCCTGGACGTTTTCCTCGGTGATGCGGGCCTGGCCGCGCATCTGCTTGACGAGCCGTGAGAGTTTTTCGGAGAGGGCGGAGGCCATGAGGTGTGGGGGTTGTGCCGCGTGACCGGTTCGCACGGAACGGCAGGGGCTAAACTTCTAGCATGATTCTATCCAGCGCGTCCCCGGCCAGTGTGGTCCTGACGATCGCCACCGCCGCGGCCTACGCGGTGCCCGCCGCCGGCCATTCCCGGCTGAGCGAGCAGTGGGCGCGGCGGGCGCTGCTGGCGGCCTGGCTCCTGCACGGCCTGACGCTCGGCTGGGCGCTCCTGGGCGACTCCCCGCGATTCGGCTTCGCGCCGGCCGTGTCGATGACGGCCTGGCTGGTGCTCACGGTCTACGCCATCGAGCGCCAGATGTTCCCGCAGATGCAGGCCCGCTGGGCGCTCACCGCCCTGGGGTCCTTCGCGGTGCTGCTGGCGCTGGCGTTCCCGGGCACGCCGATGCATGTCGCGACCTCGCCCTGGCTGCCGCTGCACTGGGCCCTGGGCATCGCGGCCTACGGCCTGTTCGCCGCGGCGGTGGTCCACGCCTGGCTGATGCAGCGCACCGAGCAGACCATGCGCCAGGCCACCGAACCGCACGCGGGCCTGCCCCTGCTGACGCTGGAACGCCTCACCTTCCGCTTCGCCACCGCCGGTTTCGTGCTGCTGTCCGCGACCCTGCTGGCCGGCGTCTTCTTTTCCGAAGTGCTGTACGGGCGGGCCTGGCGCTGGGACCACAAGACGGTCTTCTCGGTCCTGTCCTGGGGGGCCTTCGCCCTGCTGCTGCTGGGACGCGCGCGCTTCGGCTGGCGCGGGCGCAAGGCCGTGCGCGTGATCTACGTGGGGTCGCTGCTGCTGCTGCTGGCCTACGTCGGCTCGCGCTTCGTGCTGGAAGTCCTGCTGAGGCGCACCGCCTGATGAAGTACCTGCTGCTGATCGTGGTGCTGTTCGTCGCCTACACGCTGTGGCGCAACGCGCGCGTGCGCGACGGGCGCGACACCCGTTCGCCGCCGCCGCCAGGCCCCGGCGCCAACCCCCAGGAAATGGTGAGTTGCCCGGTGTGCGGGGTGCACCTGCCCCGCTCGGAGGCGGTGCCCGACGCGCGCGGAATCCTCTACTGCAGCAATGAGCACCGGCTGCGCTCCGGCGGCTAGGTGATGGCCACGGGGTCGTCCTCCGGCCATTCCACCTGGACGTGGGACGCGCCGGCGATGCCGGACCCGCCGCGGGTTTCGGCCTTCGAGCGGCTGTGGCGCGGCTTCATGACGGCGCGCATCGGCGTCGGGCTGGTCCTGCTGGTCCTGCTGGGGGGCATGGCCCTGCTCGGCTCCGCTCCCGTCAGCCAGTGGCAGCTCGGTCTGTGCGCAACGTACCTGGCCGCATCGCTGGCGGTGCGCCTGTTCAACCGGCCGGTGGCCCCGGGTCGCACCTTCGACCCCCAGTGGGTGTCGATCATCGGCGTGGACCTGCTGGCGTTCTCGGTGCTGCACTTCCTGCAGGCCGCCAACCTGAATTTCTCGCCGCTGTACGCGCTGCCGGTGCTGACCGCCTCGGTGCTCGGCTCGATGCTGCTGGCGCTGGGCACGGCGGCGGCCGTCACCCTGCTGCTGCTGGTGGACGCCTCCGTGCAGGCGCTGGAGCCGGTCGACCACACGGCGCGCCTGGTCCAGGCCGGCCTCACCGGCGGCGGCTACTTCGTGGTGGCGCTGCTCGCCAACGAACTCGCCACCCGGCTGGCGCGCGAGGAAGACGCGGCCCGGCGCGGCATGTCCGCCGCGCGCACCCAGGCGCACGTGAACGAGCTGGTGATCGAGACGCTCGCCGACGGCCTGCTGGTGGTCGGGCCGGACTGGCGCATCCACGCGGCCAACCCCGCCGCCCGCACCCTGCTCGCCTGGCAGGCCCCGGAAGCACCGGCATCGCTGGCGCTGGTGTCGCGGCCCGGCTGGCGTCCGCTGGCGGCGATCGCGCAGCGCACCTTTGACACCCTGCAGGCCCAGAGCGCCGAACTCGCGCTGGAACTCACGCCCGGCGAGCGCCTGCACCTGCGCGTGCGCACGCGCCTGACGGCCGCGCAGGACCCGTACAGCGACGCGCTGTGCGTGATGTTCCTGCAGGACCTGCGCGAGGCCGAGGCGCAGGTGCGCACCGAAAAGCTGGCGGCGATGGGACGCATGTCGGCGGCCGTCGCCCACGAGATCCGCAACCCGCTCGCCGCGATCGCCCAGGCCAACGCCCTCCTGGGCGAGGAACTCTCGGAGCCGGGGCAGCGGCAACTGAGCGAGCTCGTTGGCAAGAATACGCAACGGCTGTCGCAGATCGTCGACGAGATCCTGAACCTGGTGCGCGTGCAGCAGCAGCCGGTGGCCGACTGGCTGGAGCTGGACCAGGCGGTCGCCGGCTTCGTGGCCGAATGGGACCGGCAGGCACAAGCCGGCGCGCGGCTGCAGACACTGCTGCACTCGGGCTCCGCCTGGGTCACCTTCGACGGCGAGCACCTGCGCCGGGTCGTCGTCAACCTCCTGGACAACGCCCTGCGCTATGCGTCGGGCGCGCCCGGCGCCATCGTCGTGGCGACGGTGATGGGCTCCACCAAGGCGCACCTGCAGGTGTGGAGCGACGGCGCGCCGCTGGATGCGAGCGTGCAGCGCCACCTGTTCGAACCCTTCTTCTCCTCGGAGAGCCGCTCCAGCGGCCTGGGCCTCTACATCTGCCGGGAGCTGTGCCAGCGGCATGGCGCCACCGTGGCCTACACCCGCTCGCGCGCGCCGGACGGCACCCACCGCGAGGGCAACGCCTTCACCGTGACATTCCGCACGCGCGCGAGCATGGTGCCGGGGGGCACGCCGTTTGACACAATAGGCGCCTGATGCCCCAGCCCACAGCCGCTCCCCACGTCCTGGTCGTCGACGACGAACCCGACCTGCGCACGCTGTACGAACTGACGCTGCTGCGCGAGGGCTACCGGGTGGACGCGGCGGGCACGCTGGAGGAAGGCTGGAGCCTGCTGCAGCAGCAGCGCTTCGACGCGGTGATCACCGACATGCGCCTGCCCGACGGCCTCGGCCTCGACCTGCTGCACCGCATGGCCGCCCAGCAGCGCCCCGAGCGCTGCATCGTGATGACGGCCTACGGCTCCGCGGAAAACGCGGTGGAGGCCCTCAAGGCCGGCGCCTTCGACTACCTCACCAAGCCGGTGGACCTCAAGCAGTTCCGCACCGTGGTCGCCTCCGCGATCCAGGAAAGCGGCACGCCCGAGCGGCACCGCAGCCCCGGCGCGCCGCGCGCGCAGGGCGCCGGCGAGCCGCGAGCGACCGGCGGCGCCGCCTTGCAGCGGCTGGTGGGCGAATCGGCGCCGATGCGCCAGGTCAAGGAGCGCATCGAGAAGGTCGCGCGCAGCATGGCACCGGTGCTGGTGCGCGGCGAATCCGGCACCGGCAAGGAACTGGTGGCACGGGCGATCCACGCGTGCAGCCACCGTGCCGACGGGCCGTTCATCGCCGTCAACTGCAGCGCCATCCCCGAAACCCTGCTGGAGGCGGAGTTCTTCGGCGCCAAGAAAGGCTCCTATACCGGCGCCAGCGCCGACCGCGAAGGCTACTTCCAGGCCGCGCGCAGCGGCACCCTGTTCCTCGACGAGATCGGCGACCTGCCGCTGCCGATGCAGTCGAAGCTGCTGCGCGCCATCCAGGAGCGCAGCGTGCGCGCGCTCGGCTCCACGCAGGAGGACGCGGTGGACGTGCGCATCGTGAGCGCCACCCACAAGGACCTCGCCGCCGACGTGCAGGCCGGCCGCTTCCGGCAGGACCTGTTCTACCGGCTCAACGTGATCGAGATCCTGGTGCCGCCGCTGCGCGAGCGGCGCGAGGACCTGCCCGCCCTGTGCGCGGCGCTGCTGGCGCGCATCGCGCACGAGACCGGCCTGCCCGCGCCGCAGCTGTCGCCGCAGGTGCTGGAACAGTTGCAGGCCCATCCCCTGCCCGGCAACGTGCGCGAACTCGAGAACCTGCTGCACCGCGCGCTGGCGCTGAGCGACGGCACCGAGCTGCAGGTGGACCTTTCGCCCTCCGCGCCGGCCGTCGCCGCGGCCGCGGCCAGCCCCGAGGCCGCGTCGCCGGTGCCGGGCACGGCGGAGCCGGCGGGCGTGCCGAGCGACCTGCAGGCCTACCTCGACCAGCAGGAGCGCGAGATCCTGGTCAAGGCCCTGAAGGAAACGAACTTCAACCGCACGGCGGCGGCGCAGCGGCTCGGCCTGAGCCTGCGGCAGATCCGCTATCGCATCTCGCGCCTGGGCATTCCCACGCCGGGTACCGAGGACGCGGACGAGGCCAGCGATGCCTGAGCCCGGCGACCCCCTCTGGTCGCAGGGCTGGTACCGCTTCGCCCACCGCATCGACTCGCCGAACTTCGGGCCGCGACCGGAGGGCAGCGCGATCGACCTCATCGTGCTGCACTCCATCAGCCTGCCGCCCGGCGTGTACGGCGGCGACGAGGTGCTGCGCCTGTTCACGAACACGCTCGACTGGGACGCGCATCCCTATTTCCAGCAGATCCGCGGCGCGCAGGTGTCGGCGCATTTCTTCATCCGGCGCGACGGCGCGCTGCTGCAGTTCGTGAGCTGCGACGCACGGGCCTGGCATGCCGGCGCCTCGTGCTGGCGCGGCCGCACCAACTGCAACGACGATTCCGTGGGCATCGAACTCGAGGGCCTGGAGGGCGAGACCTTCGAGGCCGCGCAGTACGAGGCGCTCTCGGCCCTCTGCGCGGCGATCGGCCAGCACTACCCGATCCGCCACGTCGCCGGCCACGAGCACATCGCGCCGGGCCGCAAGAAGGACCCGGGCCCCGGCTTCGACTGGGCCGAGGTCAAGCGCGACCTCGGCTGGCCCGAGGAGTGGTTTCCGTCCGCGTGAGAAACCGCATACCGGACGCGGAGGACGCAAAGGGTACGCAGAGGACGCAAAAGAAAACCTTCCAAGGTCTTCTTTGTCCTTTTTGCGTCCTCTGCGTACCCTTGGCGTCCTCTGCGTCCGGCTGTCCGCATCCTTCCGAGTTGCCGACGCGCAACGCCGTGTTCGGTCCACCGCCGCATCACAGCACGCCCACAACGTTATCCACAGGTCCTGCACCGTGTTGTGCGCCGCAAACACTACGGGTAGTGCTTGAAAGGGCGTTGGACACTAGATATAGTGCCTGCCACGTCGAGGGGGCGAAGTCCTTGCCCCTGCGCAAAGAATTACTGCACGAGGAAGAAACGACGATGCAAACTGGCCTGGCCACTCCCTTCCAGCCGCTCTCCAGCGCCCACCCCACGCCCCACGCCGCCGCCCCGGCCGCCGACAACCCCCTCGCCCACTACCAGATCCTGCGCCGCAACGGCGCCGTGGTGCCCTTCGAGCCGAACAAGATCGCCGTCGCCATGATGAAGGCCTTCCTGGCCGTGCACGGCACGCAGGGCGCCGCGTCGGCCAGCGTGCGCGAGACGGTCGACGGCCTCACCCAGGCCGTGGTGCGCGCGCTCATGCGCTCGCGTCCGGGCGGCGGCACCTTCCACATCGAGGACGTGCAGGACCAGGTCGAACTGGGCCTCATGCGCGGCGGCTTCCACGACGTGGCCCGCTCCTACGTGCTCTATCGCGACCGCCGCGCGCAGGAACGCGCGAAGCAGGGCCAGGAGCAGGCGCCGGCCACGCCGCAGTTCCACGTGCTGGACCACGGCCAGCGCGTGCCGCTGGACCTCGCCGGCCTGCAGGCGCTGATCGTCGCCTCCTGCGCGGGCCTGGGCGCCGACGTGCAGCCGGACCCGATCGCCGCCGAGACCATGCGCAACCTCTACGACGGCGTGCCGCTGGACGAGGTCTACAAGGCTTCCATCCTGGCCGCCCGCACGCTGATCGAGAAGGAGCCGGATTACACCTTCGTCACCGCGCGCCTGCTGCTGCACACGATCTTCAAGGAAGTGCTGGGCGAGGAAGTGGCGCCGGCCGACCGCGCCGCCGCCTATGCCGACAGCTTCCCGCTGTTCGTGAAGAAGGGCGTGGAAAACGAACTGCTCGACGAGCGGCTGCTGCAGTACGACCTCAAGCGCCTGGGCGCGGCGCTCAAGGCCGAGCGCGACCTGAAGTTCGACTACCTGGGCCTGCAGACCCTGTACGACCGCTATTTCCTGCATGTTCGCAAGAGCCGCATCGAGCTGCCGCAGGCCTTCTTCATGCGGGTGGCCATGGGCCTGGCACTGAACGAGATCGACCGCGAAGCCCGCGCCATCGAGTTCTACGAGGTGCTCTCCAGCTTCGACTTCATGTCGTCCACGCCGACGCTGTTCAACAGCGGCTCGCTGCGTTCCCAGCTCTCGTCCTGCTACCTGACCACGGTGCCGGACGACCTGGACGGCATCTACGAATCGATCAAGGAAAACGCCCTGCTGTCCAAGTTCGCCGGCGGCCTGGGCAACGACTGGACCCGCGTGCGCGCCCTGGGCTCCCACATCAAGGGCACCAACGGCGAGTCGCAGGGCGTGGTGCCCTTCCTGAAGGTGGTCAACGACACGGCCGTGGCCGTCAACCAGGGCGGCAAGCGCAAGGGCGCCGTCTGCGCCTACCTGGAATCCTGGCACCTGGACGTCGAGGAATTCCTGGAGCTGCGCAAGAACACCGGCGACGACCGCCGCCGCACCCACGACATGAACACGGCCAACTGGATCCCCGACCTGTTCATGCGCCGCGTGATGGAAAAGGGCGAGTGGACGCTGTTCTCGCCCTCCTCCGTACCGGACCTGCACGACAAGTTCGGCGCCGAGTTCGAGCGGGCCTACGTCGCCTACGAGGAAAAGGCGAAGCGCGGCGAGATCAAGCCGAGCAAGACCATCGCCGCCAACGACCTGTGGCGCAAGATGCTCTCGATGCTGTTCGAGACGGGCCACCCCTGGATCACCTTCAAGGACGCCTGCAACGTCCGCTCGCCGCAGCAGCACGTGGGCGTGGTGCACTCGTCCAACCTGTGCACCGAGATCACGCTGAACACGTCCGACACCGAGACGGCCGTCTGCAACCTGGGCTCCGTGAACCTGCTGCAGCACCTGAAGGACGGCCGGATCGACCACGACAAGCTCAAGCGCACCGTCGCCACCGCGATGCGGATGCTCGACAACGTGATCGACATCAACTACTACGCGGTCAAGAAGGCGCGCGACTCCAACCTGCGCCACCGGCCGGTCGGCCTGGGCGTGATGGGCTTCCAGGATGCGCTGTACGAACTGCGCATCCCCTACGCGTCGAGCGAGGCCGTCCAGTTCGCCGACGAGTCCATGGAAGCGGTCTGCTACTACGCGTACTGGGCCTCCACCGACCTGGCGCGCGAGCGCGGCCGCTACTCCAGCTACAAGGGTTCGCTGTGGGACCAGGGCATCCTGCCGCTCGACACCCTGAAGCTGCTGGCCGCCCAGCGCGGCGAGCAGTACGTGGACGTCGACACCTCCGCCACCCTGGACTGGGAAGCGCTGCGCCGCAAGATCGCCGCCGACGGGATGCGCAACTCCAACTGCGTCGCGATCGCGCCGACCGCCACCATCTCCAACATCATCGGCGTGGACGCCTCCATCGAGCCCTGCTTCGGCAACCTCTCGGTCAAGTCCAACCTGTCGGGCGAGTTCACCGTGATCAACCACTACCTGGTGCGCGACCTCAAGCGCCTGGGGACCTGGGACGACGTGATGGTGATGGACCTGAAGCACTTCGACGGCTCGCTGCGCCCGATCGACCGGGTGCCCGAGGACGTCAAGGCGCTCTACGCGACCGCCTTCGAAGTCGAGCCGGTCTGGCTGGTGGAAGCCGCGGCGCGGCGGCAGAAGTGGATCGACCAGGCCCAGTCGCTCAACATCTACATGGCCGGCGCCTCGGGCAAGAAGCTGGACGAGACCTACAAGCTCGCCTGGCTGCGCGGCCTGAAGACCACCTACTACCTGCGCACGACCAGCGCGACGCAGGCCGAGAAGTCGACGGTGCAATCCGGCCGGCTCAACGCGGTGAGCAACGGCACCGCGTCCGGCGGCGGCCTGGGCGCCGCCGGCGCGCATGCGATCTCCGCGCTCGATGCGGCCGCGGCCGCGGCGCGCGCGCAGCTCGAAGCGGCGACGCCCGCGACCGACATCAAGTTCTGCGGCGTCGACGACCCGACGTGCGAAGCGTGCCAATGAGCAAGTGAAGTGCTTGCGCGCGTGCGGTTGCGCGCGCAGGCACGAACGAAATCGAAGAGGTATCGGTGTTCTCCGACAGAACGCCGATGCAACCAAGCAACAAAATGCGAGCCGAGTGTGAACGGACACTTTGAATTCATCACGCGGGCTCACATAATCCGAGCACTGGAAAACCTATGTTGACCTGGGACGACGAAGTCACGCCCACACCGTCAAAGCCCCCGAGCAGCGGTTTGCTTCCGAACCGCGAGGCCACCCTTTCCATTCCCCAACCCGCCTTGCGCACGCTGAACGACGGAGCCCCGACGCCGTCGGCAGCGCTCTCCGCGCTCGCTCCGATCGCCGTCGTCGCCGCGCCCGCCGCGGTCGCGCCCATCGTCGTCTCGCAGCCGGCCGCGCGCGGCGCCGCCACCGCCTCCGCGCAGCCCACCCGCGCGCGCCGCGTGAGCGCCGCCGACAAGCGCATCATCAACGGCCAGACCGACGTCAACCAGCTCGTCCCCTTCAAGTACAAGTGGGCCTGGGAGAAGTACCTGGCCACCTGCGCCAACCACTGGATGCCGCAGGAAATCAACATGAACCGCGACATCGCCCTGTGGAAGGACCCGAACGGTCTGACCGAGGACGAGCGCCGCATCATCAAGCGCAACCTGGGCTTCTTCGTCACCGCCGACTCGCTGGCCGCCAACAACATCGTGCTGGGCACCTACCGCCACATCACGGCGCCGGAGTGCCGCCAGTTCCTGCTGCGCCAGGCCTTCGAGGAAGCGATCCACACCCACGCCTACCAGTACATCGTGGAGTCGCTGGGCCTGGACGAGGCGGAGATCTTCAACGCCTACCATGAGGTGCAGTCGATCCGGGACAAGGACGAGTTCCTGATCCCCTTCATCGACGCGATCATGGATCCCAACTTCCACACCGGCACGCCGGAAGCCGACCAGCGCCTCCTCAAGAGCCTGATCGTCTTCGCCTGCCTGATGGAAGGCCTGTTCTTCTATGTCGGCTTCACGCAGATCCTGGCGATGGGCCGGCAGAACAAGATGACCGGGGCCGCCGAGCAGTACCAGTACATCCTCCGCGACGAGTCGATGCACTGCAACTTCGGCATCGACCTCATCAACCAGATCAAGCTCGAGAACCCGCACCTGTGGACCGCCGAATTCAAGGCGGACATCAAGGCGCTGTTCCTCAAGGCCGTCGAACTCGAGTACCGCTACGCCGAGGACACCATGCCGCGCGGCGTGCTGGGCCTCAATGCCTCCATGTTCAAGGGCTACCTGCGCTACATCGCCAACCGGCGCGCCACGCAGATCGGCCTGGAAGCGCTTTTCCCGAACGAGGAAAACCCCTTCCCCTGGATGAGCGAAATGATTGACCTGAAGAAAGAGCGCAACTTCTTCGAGACCCGCGTGATTGAATACCAGACGGGTGGCGCCCTTTCCTGGGACTGAGCATGGAATGCGAATTCCTGTAACACGGCAACTGCGATTGAGTTTGGACAGCGCCCGCTCGCACCACGGCCCGACAGAGGCCGGGGCGAGTGGGTCATGGTGTTCGTGAGGCTGGGCTGCGGCCCAACCCCACGAATCGCTTCGCGCCTCACCAACAAGGCGTGGAGTGCTTCTTTTGGTTGATGTTTGAGTCAACTTGAACAGGAGATAGCAATGGCAACTGCGAAGAAATCGGCCGCCAAGAAGGCAACGGCCAAGAAGTCCACCGGCGCGAAGAAGACGGCCGCCAAGAAGACGACGGCGAAGAAGACGACCGCGAAGAAGGCCACGGCCAAGAAGTCGACGGCCGCCAAGAAGGCGCCGGCGAAGAAGGCCACGGCAGCGAAGCGTCCGGCCGCCAAGAAGACGGCAGCGAAGCGCCCGGCAGCGAAGAAGACCGCGGCGAAGCGCCCGGCTGCGAAGAAGTCCACGGCGGGTGGCGCGCGCAAGTCGGCAGCGAAGAAGTCGACGGCTGGCACCGCGCGCAAGAGCGCGGCGAAGTCGACGGCGGGCGGTGCGCGCAAGACGGCGGCGAAGAAGGCCACCGGCGCGCGCAAGACGGCGGCGAAGTCGTCCTCGGGCGGCGCGCGCAAGACGGCGGCGAAGAAGTCGTCGGGCGGCGCGAAAAAGGCCGCCAAAACCCCTGCTGCCGCCGGCGCGCCCTCCACGGCGGCGCCGGCGCCCGCGGCTCAGACCACGCTGAACCCGCAGGCCGCCTGGCCGTTTCCGACCGCGGCCAAGCCATAAGCAGTCTTTCGGAGAAGCGCTCAGCGCTTTCTCCGAGGCTTGGCCTTCTCCAGACCCGCACCTCGGTGCGGGTCTTTTCATTGGTCTCGCTCCCTCCCCCTCCGGGGGAGGGCCGGGGTGGGGGCGCTCCGCGCTCGCCGTGCCGCGTCTAAGCTAGCGCCGTGACCCACCCCCAAGGCGATCTGTTCGGCGCTGCCGCGCCCGCCGGCCCCGCACTGCCCGCAGGCCTGCGCTACGAGGAGGCGTTCCTCTCGCGCGAGGAAGAGGCGGCGCTGCTGGCGATCGTCGAGGCGCTGCCGCTGCAGGCCATGAAGTACCGGCAGTACACGGCCTTGCGGCGCGTGGTGAGCTACGGCGGCCAGTACGACTTCAGCGCGCAGCGCCTGGACGAGGCCGAGCCGCTGCCCCACTGGCTGGATCCGCTGCGCGAGCGCGCAGCCGCCTGGATCGGGATCGATCCGGCGCGGTTCACGCAGGCGCTGGTGGCCGAGTACCGCCCCGGCACGCCGCTCGGCTGGCACCGCGACGTGCCCGATTTCGAGGACATCGTCGGCATCTCGCTGCTGGACGAGGCGGTGATGCGCTTTCGCCCCTATCCGCCCGCTGCGCCGAAGAAGGGGGACGTCGTGAAGCTCACGCTGGCGCCGCGCTCGATCTACCTGCTGCGCGGCCCGGCGCGCTGGGCGTGGCAGCACAGCGTGGCGCCGGCGAAGGTACTGCGGTATTCGATCACCTTGCGGACGGCCTCCGATCGCAAGCGGGCTCCGTAGGCTGGAGGTGGAGCGCAGCGAAACCCCAGCGATGCGCGAAGCGCTGGGGTTTCGCTGCGCTCCACCTCCAGCCTACGAGACCGCTGCCCTCCCGGCTACCTTTCCTGCGCCGCGATCTCCATCCGCCGCCGCAGCCGCGCCGCCGCCTCGCGGTCGCCGCTCTTGTCCGCCAGCATCGCCTGCGCGCCCAGCCACGCCATCACCGCGCGGCGCCAGCCCTGCTCCGATGCGGTATCCGTGGCCAGCTCCAGCACCTTGGGATCCGCCTTGCCGGTGCGCAGCAGCACGCCGGCGGCGATCACGCGCGACAACGGGTTCTTGATCTTCTCCAGCTGGCCCGCCCCGCCACCGCCCGCGATGCCGCGGTAGTCCTCGGGCAAGGCCTTGGCGTCTTGCGGTGCCAGCTTGCCGGCCAGGAAATCGGCGTAGGCGCGTTCCGCGGCGCCGGCGTCTTCGCGCAGGGGCTCGAACCCGGCGCAGGGCGCGAAGTCCAGGCTCGCGACCCACACGGCGCAGCGCGTGAGCTCCGCGCGCGCCACCAGCGCCGGCTGCGCCGTGCTCGCCAGCTCGTCGCGAAAGCGCTGGAACTCCACCGCGGCCACCTTGTCGCGCCCGGCGAGGTAGGCCCGCTCGAAGCGGTCCTGCGCGCCGTCGGCGTTGACCAGCCAGTCGGGCTGGCGCGGCTTGCTGCCGCATGCAGCCAGCAGCGCCGCCAGGGCGAGGAGCGCGAGGACTCTCATGGCAGCTCGATCTTCCGGTCCTTGGCGAAGGGCCACTTGCGCTGCAGGTCGTTGATCATGTCCTCGATCTTGCGCAGGTTGGCTTCCACCTCGGCACGCAGGGGCCCGAGGTCGGCCGTGGCCTCGCGCACGTTGCTCGCGACGCCCTGCGCCTCCTTGAGCACGCCGTCCACGCGCTGCAGGCTGCCGCGCGCATCCGTCAGCAGCGCCTGCAACTGCCGCATGCTGGCCTGGGCGTCGTCGGCGATCCCCCTGGGGCCGAACACGCGCGTGTCGGCGTTCTGCACGAAGGTTTCGCCGCGCTGCGCCAGGCGCTGGATCTCCGCCATGGCGGCATTGGCGCGGTCCACCGCGGCGACGAGTTTCTTCGCGTCCTCCTCGTTGCCGAAGATCGCGTGCAGCGCCCCCCGCTTGCCCTGCAGCTTCTGGGTGAAGGCCTGCAGGTTGGCCATCGAGCGGTTCAGCTCGGAGTTCTCGGACGTGATCTGGTTCAGGTTGTCGAGGACGTCCTTGGTCGCGCCGATCACGCGGCCCACCTCTTCGTTGAAGTCGCCGCGCAGCACCGGGCGCTCGGCGCCGTCGGGCAGCGGCGGGTCGGTGAGCACGCCGCTGTAGGCGCGCAGCTGCGCCGGCCCGAAGATGTTCTTGATCAGCGTGAAGACGCTCGACGTGCGCAGCCACTTGGCGTCCTTGCGGATCACGTCGACCTCGATGCGCACCTGGCCCTTCTCGTTGAGCGACACCTTCTTCACCGTGCCGATCGCGAAGCCGGAGAAGGTCAGGTCCATCCCCGCGATCACGCCCTCGGCGTTGTCGGCAATCAGGAACAGCTCCTGCTTCGGCTCGAAGTAGCCGCGCGAGCGCATGAGGAACAGCGCGGCGACCCCGATCAGGCCGACGGTGAACGCCAGCAGCAGGATCGCCTTGAGCTCCAGGTGCTTGACCGGCACGTTGCGCGACGCCGGCTCGGACATGGAGACCGGCGTTTCCGGCGGCTTCGGCGGCGGCTTGGGGGGCTCGTGCGGGGGGGGCGGGCTGAGCGTTTCGGCCATGGTCAGATGTAGTTGCCCACCAGCGAGATGGCCTCCAGGATCAGCAGCACGCCGAACATGCGCACCAGGCCCTGCAGCGCGGCGCTTTCGCGCGAGCCGACGTCCTCGATGTTGTTCAGGCCGGAGGCCATGGGAATCACGGAGACCGCGATCGCGAAGAACAGCGTCTTCATGACGAAGATGAAGGTGAACATGGGGGAGAAGACGCGGCCCGTGGTGTGCATGTACGCGTCCAGGCCGGCGCTGGTCGGGCCCCACACCGCGAAGTAGGCGAGGATGCCCGCCACCACGCAGCTCAGGGCCGCCAGCGTGATGCAGGCGAAGATGCCCGCCATCAGGCGCGGCAGCACCTCCACCGCGATGGGGTCGAGCCGGCGGCGCCGCAGCGTGCGGAAGTGCCCCATGCGCCGCATCTCCACCAGGGCGGCGCCGCTCGGGATCGTGCAGCGAAGGGCGACGAACAGGGCGGCGGTGAGCGGGATCAGTTCCACCACCAGCACCCGCACCACCATCTCCAGCGCGTACTGCGACAGGCCGTAGCTCTGTGCGGTGACGATCACGATGCGCGTGATGATCAGCGTGAACAGCGCGATCAGCACCGTGAACCAGCCGAGAATGGGGGCCGTGTCGACATACATGTGGCGCGCGAGGTTGTAGCGCGTCTCCGGGCCGTAGCTGCGGGGTGAGAACGCGCGCACCACCATCACGGCGCCGAAGAAGGTGATGCGCGCCCACGCGGCCGCCCAGCGCACCGGGGCCAGGCTGGTGTGGCTGACGGTGCGGTACCACGTCGACAGATGGGTCATAGCGACCGAATGGTAAGCGGGCTGGAGCGCGCGGCTCGTAAGGCGGCGCCTACAGCAGAGCCATTGCCGACCGGCGTGGCCCGGACAAGGAGAAGCGGCATGAGTGGATTCGATTGCGACCTGTTCGTCGTCGGCGGCGGCAGCGGCGGCGTGCGCGCGGCCCGGATGGCGGCCCAGCGCGGCGCCCGCGTGGTGCTGGCGGAGGCCGCGGCGCTGGGCGGCACCTGCGTCAACGTGGGCTGCATTCCCAAGAAGCTTTACAGCTACGCGGCCCATTACGCCCACGACTTCCAGGACGCGGCCGGCTTCGGCTGGGACGTGCCGGCGGCCCGTTTCGACTGGCAGCGCCTGAAGATGAACCGGGCGGCGGAGATCGCGCGGCTCAACGGCGTGTACGCGCAGCTGCTGGCAGGGGCGGGCGTGACGATGGTGCCGGGCTGGGCGACGCTGCTGGATGCGCACACCGTGCAGGTCGCCACCGGCGACGGCGCGCGGCGCTGGCGCGCGGCGCACATCCTGGTGGCCACCGGCGGCACGCCCTCCGTGCCGCACTTCCCGGGGCGGGAGCATGTACTCACCTCCGACCAGATGTTCGACCTCGAGCCGCTGCCGCGCCGACTGGTGGTGGTGGGCGGCGGCTACATCGCCTGCGAGTTCGCTTCCATCTTCCAGGGCCTCGGCGTGCAGGTGACGCAACTCTACCGCGGCGAGCAGGTGCTGCGCGGCTTCGACGACGACGTGCGTGCCTTCCTCGCGCAGGAAATGGGCAAGACCGGGATCGACCTGCGCCTGCACAGCAACGTGGCCGCCATCGAGCGCGCGGGCGCGGGCCTGGCGCTCACCCTGGAGAGCGGCGAAGCGCTCACGGCGGACGCGGTGCTCTATGCCACCGGCCGGGTGCCGAACGTCGCCGGCCTCGGGCTGGACGCGGCCGGCGTGGCCCTGAACGCGCACGGCGCCATCGTCGTCGACGAGCACTTCCGCACCGGCGTGCCTTCGATCCACGCGGTGGGCGACGTGTGCTCGCGGCTGCAACTCACGCCGGTGGCACTGGCCGAGGCGATGGTCGTGGTGGACCGCCTGTTCGGCACGGGCGAGCGCCGCATGGACTACGAATGCGTGCCCACCGCGGTCTTCACGCATCCCAACATCGGCACCGTGGGCCTGACGGAGCGGCAGGCGCGCGAGCGCTTCGGGGAGCTGCGCATCTTCCGGTCCGAGTTCCGGCCGCTCAAGCACACCCTGAGCGCAAGCACCGAGCGCACGCTGATGAAGCTGGTGGTCGACGCGGCGAGCGACCGCGTGGTGGGCCTGCACATGGTGGGCGCGGACGCGGGCGAAATCGTGCAGGGATTCGCCGTCGCAATGAAGGCGGGCGCGACGAAATCCGTGTTCGACCACACCCTCGGAATCCACCCCACCGCGGCGGAGGAGTTCGTGACGATGCGTGAGCCGGTTACGCGCTGAACCATGGCGAATCGGCCCGTGACAACTTCACGCAAGTCGCGATCCGTCAGACTGGGACTACAGGATTTACACGCCCTTTGCGGTCCTCCGCGCTGTCTCAGGCGTTCAATAACGCATGAGCGCAATCACCAGAACGACTGGCGGGCAGGGCTGCCGCCGGTGGAGCCCCGGCATCGCAGCCCTCGCTGTGGCCCTCGGCTCGGGCGTGTTCGCCCAGGTGGTGTCGGTGCCGGCAGCCCACCTCAACCACGCGGAAGGCTCGGTCGCCTACGCGCCCCAGGGGGACCAGGAATGGCATGACGTCCAGCCGCGCCGCCTGCTCAAGCGCGGCGACCGGCTGTGGACGGACCGCGGCTCGCGGGCCGAGGTGCAGGCCGGCGGCCATGCGCTGCGCATGAACGGCGAAACGCAGCTGATCCTGGAGAACGTCAGCGACACGGCCACGCAACTGAGCCTCACGCAGGGCAGCATCGCCGCCACCGTCACGCGCGTGAACCCCGGCGACAGCTTCGAGGTCGGCACGCCCAACCTCGCGTTCCGCGCGCGCCAGCCGGGCGACTACCGCATCGACGTCGACACGAAGCAGGGCGTCACGCGCGTCGTCGTGCTGGCCGGCACCGGCGTGGTGTACGGCGAGAAGGGCGAGGCGCTCGAACTGCGCACCGGCCAGCGCCTCACGTTCCGCGACCGCAACCTCGCCCGCATGCTGCAGCCGGCCTTCGCGGCCAGCGACGATTTCGACCGCTGGGCGGGCGCACGCAAGCGCGGCGAACCGACGGTGAGCATGCCCACCGTGGCCGCCGCGCCGGACAAGCCGATCCCCAACACGATCAGCAAGGGCAAGGACATCGTGATCTCCGGTTCCGCAGCCAGCCTGAAGCAGCCGCCTGCGCAGGCCAAGGCCGCCGCACCGGTCGCACCGGCGATCGCGCAGCCCGCCGTCCTGGCGCAACCGGCCGCCAAGGTGATGCCCTCCTCGCCGCCCACCCTGAAGGTGGCCGCGCCGATGCTGCCGCCGGCCGCCTCGGTGCAGAACGCCTCCCTTCCCGCGGCGCCCGCGCCGCAGGCGCAAGCCGCCGCCGCCAGGGCGCAGGCCGACGCGCAGGCCCAGGCGCAAGCCCAGGCCGCGCGCGAGCAGCAACGTCTCGCTCAGCAGCGCACCGAGCGGGAACGCCAGGCCGCCGCACGCGCCGAGCAGGAACGCCAAGCCGCCGCCGCGGCCCGCGCCGAACAGGACAGGCGCGCGCTCGTCGCCGCCGAAGCCAGGCGTGCCGACGAACGCCGCCGTGCGCTCGCTGCCCGGCATGCCGAGGAAGAGCGCCGCCAGCTCGCCGCCAGGCGCGAACAGGAACACAGGCGCCATCTCGCGATGAAGCGCGCCGAGGAGGAAAAGCAGAAGAAGCTGGCGCTCGCCCGCCGCGCCGCGGAGGAAAAGCGGCTGGCCGCCGCACGCAAGGCCGAACAGCAGAAGCTGGCCGCCGCCGAAGCCGCGCGTCGCCAGCACCTCGCGCGCCTGCAGGAGCAGGCCAGGCGCGAGGAACAGAGTTCCGTGGTGCGCCGCGCGGAGGCGGCCCGCCGGGCCGACGAGGATCGCCGGGAAGAACTGGCGCGGCGCGCCGAACAGGCCCGCCGCGAGGAAGACGCCCGCCGGGAAGAGCAGGCCCGCCGCGATGACGTCGAGAGGCGCCAGCGGGCCCTGGCGGAGCAGGCGCGGCGCGATCAGGCGCGCCGCGAAGAGGAAGTGTGGCTGCGGCAGCAGCAGCAGATCTACCAGCCGTCGCGCCCGCAACCCATGGGCGTGCCCGCCCGCAGGATCAGTTGACGCGACGCGTGTAGGTGCGCGTCACCGGCTGCGCCTTTTCTTCTTCCGGCGGCAGGTAGATCGTCGTGCGATCGATCTTCGCATCGAAGGCGGCGATCTCCGCGCTCGCGCACCGGATCACGGCACGATCGAGCGGATGGCATTGGCGTTGGCTCAGTCTGCTCAGTTCCTCGGAACTGTCGATGTGCTGCTTGACCTGGGCCGGATCGACCATCAGGGCAAAGGGGTTCGCGGCCAACGCTGTCGTCATTTTCTGGGACTCCTTGATTCGCTTTTGGGGTGATCTGCGACCTTGTTCTGGATGACGCAGACTGTCGGCCCTGCGCGCCAGAGGCAAGGTCAGCCGGCTGCGTTTGACGCTGTAGGACGGATACCCACCTCCGGACGGGGTGTGCGGGACCATGGAAGGGCAGTTGCACAATAGGCACATGCCCTTCATGCCGCCGTTCATCGCCCCGACCCTCCACAACGATCCCGAAAGCGCGCTGAACGAGGTGCGCGCCATCTACTCGCAGCAGATCAGCCACCTGCGCGAAGCGATGCAGCGCTTCGTGGCGGGCGAGGCGTTGCCGGGGCGCGTGCGCGCCTGCTATCCCTACGTTCGCATCCGCACCGAGAGCGTGATGCCGCAGGCGGCGCTGGAGAACTCGGGCCTCTCGTACGGTTTCGTGCCCAGCGCGGGCATCTACGAGACGACGCTCACGCGGCCGGACCTGTACGCGGGCTACTACCTCGACCAGTTCCGGCTGCTGATGGAGAACCACGGCGTGCCGCTCGAAGTGGGCGTGAGCAACGAGCCGATGCCGATCCACTTCTCCTTCGCCGAGCACGACCACATCGAGGGGAACCTGCCGCCCGCGCGCCGCATGATGATGCGCGACCTGTTCGACCTGCCGGACCTCGGCCGCATGGACGACGGCATCGCCAACGGCACGCTGCAGTTCAATCCGGAGCAGCCGCTGCCGCTGGCGCTCTTCACCGCCGCGCGCGTGGACTACTCGCTGCACCGCATGCGGCACTACACGGGCAGCGCCCCCGAGTGGTGCCAGAACTTCATCCTGTTCACCAACTACCAGTTCTACATCGACGAATTCATCAAGCTCGGGCACGAGGAGATGAATCGGCCGGACAGCGAATATGTCGCCTTCGTCGAGCCGGGCAACGTGGTGACGCGCCGCGTGGGCCTGCCGCGCGAGGCGATGGACAGCTTCGGCGCGCCGCCGCCGCGGCTGCCGCAGATGCCGGCCTACCACCTGGTGCGGCCGGGCCATGGCGGCATCACGATGATCAACATCGGCGTGGGACCCGCCAACGCCAAGAACATCACCGACCACGTGGCGGTGCTGCGGCCGCATGCGTGGCTGATGCTCGGACACTGCGCCGGGCTGCGCAACTCGCAGCAGCTGGGCGACTACGTGCTGGCCCACGGCTACGTGCGCGAGGACCACGTGCTCGACGAGGAGCTGCCGCTGTGGGTGCCGATCCCGGCGCTGGCGGAAATCCAGGTGGCGCTGGAACATGCCGTGGCCGACGTCACGCAATGCAAGGGCGCGGACCTCAAGCGCATCATGCGCACCGGCACGGTGGCCAGCACCGACAACCGCAACTGGGAACTGTTGCCGGGCAACGAGCCGCAGCGGCGCTTCTCGATCAGCCGCGCGGTCGCACTGGACATGGAAAGCGCCACCATCGCGGCCAACGGCTTCCGCTTCCGCGTGCCCTACGGCACGCTGCTGTGCGTGAGCGACAAGCCGCTGCACGGCGAGATCAAGCTGCCCGGAATGGCGAACCACTTCTACCGCGAGCGCGTCGACCAGCACCTGCGCATCGGCATGCGGGCGATCGAGATCCTGCGCCAGGGCGGCCCGCAACGGCTGCACAGCCGCAAGCTGCGGGCCTTCGACGAGGTGGCCTTCCAGTAGGCGCGTCAGGCGAGCGAGGGCACCTCGTAGCCGATTCCGGCGGACGGCTTGCCGCTGCGCGTCAGCACCGCGGCCGGGACGACCGGGGGCGCGGCCGGGACGGCCGGCGGCGCCGCCGCGTCGAGCCTGAAGACCCCGACGGCGTGCACCAGGTTCTGCGCCTGCTCCTTCAGCGAATCGGCCGACACCGACGCCTGTTCCACCATCGCGGCGTTCTGTTGCGTGACGCGGTCCATCTGCGCGACGGACTGGCTCACCTCCTGGATGCCGTTCGCCTGCTCGCGCGATGCCGCGGCCATTTCCGAGATGATGCCGCTCACCCGCTGGACGGAGCCGACGATCTGCTCCATGGTCTTGCCGGCCAGGTCGACCAGCCTGGTGCCGTCCTGCACGTCGTGCACCGAGTGGTCGATCAGCTGCTTGATCTCCTTGGCGGAGGCCGCGCTGCGCTGCGCCAGGGTGCGCACTTCGGAGGCGACCACGGCAAAGCCCCGTCCCTGGTCGCCGGCGCGCGCGGCTTCGACCGCGGCGTTGAGGGCGAGGATGTTGGTCTGGAAGGCGATCGCATCGATGACGCCGGTGATGTCGACGATCTTCCTGGAGCTCGTGTCGATGGCGTTCATGGTCTGCACCACGCGGCCGATCACCTGGCCACCCTGGGTGGCCACTTCCGTCGCCGTGGCGGCCAGCTCGTTGGCCTGGCGCGCGCTGTCGGCATTCTGCTGCACCGTGACCGTCAGCTCCTCCATGGACGACGTGGTCTCCTCCAGCGAACTCGCCTGCTCCTCGGTGCGCTGCGACAGGTCCGCGTTGGCCATGGCGATTTCGTCGGAAGCGGTGGCGATGGTGCCCGTGGCCGCACGCACGTCGCCGATCGTGCTGCGAAGGCGCGCCACCGTGACGTCGAGGGCGGCGAGCAACTGCCCCAGTTCATCGGGCCTGCGCTGCCTCCCCTGGTGCGTGAGGTCGCCGCGCGCCAGCGCCTGCGCCACGGCCTGCGCTTCGGCGACGCCCGCCATGAGAGAGCGCGCGACGAGCACGGCGATGCCCAGGGTGAGGGCCAGCACGACGAACACCGCAGCCGCCGTGGCGTCGCGGAAGTGGCGCGCGGAGGTCTCCAGCGCCGCCGTCTCCGCCCCCACCGCGGCGCTGAAGCTGGGAAGCATCGCGTCGAGCGGCTTCACGACCTTCTGCTGCACCACCGGCCACTGGTCCTCCAGCATCGCGGTCAGCGCCACCTTGTCGTCGGCGGCGTAGGCCTTGTCCAGCGCTTCGGCGAAGCGATAGAACTCGGGCATGGAGGCGTCCAGTGCGGCGACGAGCTTGCCGCCGTCGCCCTGCACCTCGCCCACCGCCTGCCTGAAGTCCCGCCACAGCGCGGGCGCGGCCTGCACGGTCTCGCGCAGGTGGATGCGCGAGCCGGGGATGGGCATCTGGTCGAGAAGCACCCCCGCCAGCCGGAAGCGCACCTCCTTCAGGTGCGTGGCCAGTTCCTGCAGCTTGGAGACGGGTGCGAAGCGCTCGCTGTGGATGACGGAGGCGGTATGCGCCACCCGTGCCGAGAACTGGATGGCCATGCCGGCGAGCGACGAAGCGCCGATCAGGCACACGAATCCCAGCACGTACAGCTTCTGCCGGATGCTCAGGCTGCGCTTTCTCATGGGTACTCCCTTGGATGGCGGATCTCACTCGATGGGGAATCCCCTGGCCTTCCATTCGGGGAACCCGCCGCGCAGCCACTGCACCTTCTTGTAGCCGGCCTCGGCCGCGACCTTCGAGGCCTTGTAGCTCTTCCAGCATTCGGGGCCGTTGCAGTAGAAGATCACCGGCCGGCTCTTGTCCGCCGGCAGCTGCGCGAGATCGAAGCGGTCGTCCTTCGGGTTGAAGGCGACGTCCTTGGGGCTCTTTTCCTTGTACGTCACGTTCTTGGCCCCCTTGATGTGCGAGTCGGCGTATTCGTTGCCGACCCGCGTGTCGATCATCGCGGCGCCGCCGTCCATCAGCGACTTCGCATGTTCCGCCGTCACCACGGCGACGCCGGCAAGCGTGCTCGGCACGTCGCCGGCAAGGGCGTTGGCGGCCACCGCGAGCAGCGCGCCCGCGACCCACTTCGAGATGCCGAGACGCAGGGACCCGGTGGCGGAATTGAGGTTCGCTTGCATGCCTTCTCCTTCACTTGTTGCAAGGTCGTCCTGGCTGCGCCGGACGCTGAAACTGTTACGAACAGTATCAGCGCCTGCTGATATTGCAAGGCAGCCAGGAGCCGGCGTGCGAGCAGCCATGACCCACGTCAACGATCGCGCATGCACCTCGGACCGGCGGTGCCGGAACGAGGATGGACGGACGTGCCCGCGCGCCGGGGCACAAGCCGGCGGCTGGATCCACCCCAGGGATCGCGCCTAAGGCTGGAGCGCCGCCTCGGTCGCGATCACCGTCCCCATCGCTTCGCCGAGCCGCACCGGCCGCGTCGGCGCCCAGTCCGGCGTGAAGGTCAGCACGTTGCGCGGGAACAGCATGACGACCGTCGAGCCGAGCAGGAAGCGCCCCATCTCCTCGCCCTTGGCCAGCCGGATGTCGCGCTCGTCGTAGCGCCACTCGCGCACGTCGCGCGTGCGCGGCGGGTTCACCACCCCGTGCCACACGGTCGCCATGCTGCCCACGATGGTGGCGCCCACCAGCACCATCACCATGGCGCCGTGCGCGCACTCGAACTCGCACACCACGCGCTCGTTGCGCGCGAACAGGCTGGGCACGTGGCGCGCGGTCAAGGGGTTGACCGAGAACAGGTCGCCCGGCACGTAGATCATGCGTTTCAGGCGCCCGTCGCATGGCATGTGGATGCGGTGGTAGTCCTTGGGCGCGAGGTACAGCGTCGCGAAATGGCCGTGGTCGAACTGGCGCGCCAGCGCCTGGTCGCCGCCGACCAGCGCGCGCGTCGAGTAGCTGTGGCCCTTGGCCTGGAACAGCTGGTCGTGCTCGATCGGACCGAACTGGCTGATCGCGGCATCCACCGGGCAGACGAAGGGCGCCGCGGCGATGGGCCGCGCGCCGGGCTTGAGCGGCCGGGTGAAGAAGTCGTTGAAGCTGGCGTAGCTCTCGATGCGCGGCTCGAGCGCTTCCTGCATGTCCACCCGGTAGTGGTCGACGAAGCGCCGGATGGTCCACTGCGTGAGGCCGCCCATGCGCGCGGAAGCGAACTTGCCCGCCAGCACCGTCAGCAGTTTCTTGGGCAGCAGGTATTGCTGGGTGATGGGAAGCGGCGGCAACAACGGAAACAAGCGTGGGACCTCGTCGGCAAAAAGAAATTCTACGGCTGCGATGCGCGGCCGGGCAGCGGCCGCGCGCTGCACAATAGCCGCCGCCCATGACCGAGCCGCTCTTCGAAGCCCGCGCCCTGACCAAGCGCTACGGCGACAGCACCGTCGTCGATGCGCTGTCCTTCCACATCGAGGCCGGCGAATGCCTGGGCGTGATCGGCCCCAACGGCGCCGGCAAGACGACCACGATCCGCATGTGCCTGGGGCTCACCGAGCCCGACAGCGGCGAGATCACGGCGCTGGGCCTGCGCATGCCGCGCGATGCCCTGGCCATCAAGGCGCAGCTGGGCGTGGTGAGCCAGTTCGACTCGCTCGACCCGGACTTCAGCTGCGCGGAGAACCTGCTCGTGTACGGCCGCTACTTCGCGCTGCCGGAGAAATGGATCCGCGCGCGGATCCCCCAACTGCTCGAATTCGCCGCGCTCACGCACAAGGCGGATGCGCGGCCGGCCGAACTCTCGGGCGGCATGCGCCGGCGCCTGTCGCTGGCACGCGCCCTCGTCAACGATCCGCGCCTGCTGATGCTGGATGAACCCACCACCGGCCTGGACCCCCAGGCACGGCACCTGATGTGGGAGCGCCTGCAGGTGCTGCTGCAGCAGGGCAAGTCGATCCTGCTGACCACGCACTTCATGGACGAAGCCGAGCGACTGTGCACCCGCCTGCTCGTGCTGGACCACGGCCGCAAGATCGCGGAAGGCCGGCCCCGCGACCTGATCGCCGAGCACCTGGAGCCTGACGTGGTGGAGGCCTATGGGAATGGCGCGCTGGCCCTCGCCGAATCGCCCCTGCGCGCGATGGCGGGCCGCACGGAGGTGAGCGGCGAGACCGTCTTCTTCTACACGCAGGACGCGCGACCGCTGCTCGATGCGCTGGCGCGCGAGCACCCGAAGCTGCGCACCTTGCACCGGCCGGCCAACCTCGAGGACCTGTTCCTCAAGTTGACGGGTCGCCAGATTCGGGAGGAGGCGTGAACAGCAAAACCAAACTTCCGGACGCAGAGGACGCGAAGGGTACGCAGAGGACGCAAAAGAAACCAAGGAAACCAAGGAAATCAAAGAAGCCAAAGAAACCTTGATGAATTGCCTTCCTTTTGCGTCCTCTGCGTACCCTTTGCGCCCTCTGCGTCCGGCAGTCCGCCTTCCACGCGAGGCCCGTCGTCAAACGGTGTGCATGACATGAACCACTGGCGCGCCCCGGCGCTGTCCATGCGTTTCTGGCCCGTGTTCCGCCGCAACCTGCTGGTGTGGAAGAAGCTCGCGGTGCCGAGCCTGATCGGCAACATCGCCGAGCCCCTGATCTGGCTGGTGGCCTTCGGCTACGGCATGGGAGCGCTGGTGGGCAGCGTGCGCCTGGGCGGGACCGAAGTGCCCTACATCCTGTTCCTGGCGAGCGGCTCGGTCTGCATGAGCGCGATGAACGCGGCCAGCTTCGAGGCGCTCTATTCCGCCTTCTCGCGCATGCACGTGCAGAAGACCTGGGACGGCATCATGAACGCCCCGGTGAGCCTGGACGACGTGGTGATGGCGGAGATGCTGTGGGCCGCGTACAAGGCGATCTTCACGGCCACCGCGATCCTGCTGGTGATGCTGGCGCTGAACATCAGCCACAGCCCGAAGCTGCTGGCGGCGTGGGTGGTGCTGCTGGCCGTGGGCATCACCTTCTCGTGCATCGCGCTGATCTTCAACGCGCTGGCCAAGGGCTACGACTTCTTCACCTACTACTTCACGCTCTTCCTCACGCCCATGATGTTCCTCTCGGGCGTGTTCTTCCCGCGCGAGCAGCTGCCGCAGGTGGTACGCGTGATCTCGGACTGGCTGCCGCTGACGAACGCGATCGAACTGGTCCGGCCGATGTTCATGGACCGCTGGCCGGACGGCGCGCTGCGGCACCTGCTGGTGCTCGCGGTCTATGCGGTGATCGCGTTCTGGGCCGCGCTGGCGCTGACGCGGCGGCGGTTCGCGGCCTGACGCACCAGGTCGGCCGCCTTCTCGCCGATCATGATCACCGGCGCGTTGGTGTTGCCGGCCACGATGCTGGGCATGATCGACGCGTCGACGACGCGCAGGCCTTCGATGCCCCGCACGCGCAGTTCCGCATCGACCACGTCCAGCGCTCCCGTCCCCATGCGGCACGTCCCCACCGGGTGGTAGATCGTGTCGGCGTGGCTGCGGATGAACGCGGCGATGCCTTCGTCGTCGCGCGCGTCTGCGGAGGCCGCCAGCTCGCGGCCGCGGTAGCCGGCCAGGGCCGGCTGCTCCAGGATGCGGCGCATCGCGCGGAAGCCCGTCACGAGCCGGCGCAGGTCGTCCGGATCGCCGAGGAAGTCGGGGTCGATGCACGGCGCGGCGAAGGGATCGGCGCTGGCCAGCGTCAGCGCGCCGCGGCTCTTCGGCCGCAGCAGGCACACGTGGCACGAGTAGCCGTGGCCGAACACCGTCTTGCGGCCATGGTCCACCAGCTTGCCGACGACGAAGTGCAGCTGCAGGTCCGGCAGCGGCTCCTGCGGCGCGCTGCGGATGAAGCCGCCCGCCTCGGCGAAGTTGGTGGTGAGCAGGCCGGTGCGATGGCGGCGCCATTCGAGGATGCCCTTGACGGCGCTCACGATGCCGGCCACCGACAGGCCGAACAGGTCGGTGAGATGCGGCGCGTCGACCACCTGCACCACGTCCACGTGGTCATGCAGGTTGCGGCCGACGCCGGGCAGGTCGTGCACCACGGGGATGCCGTGCTGGCGCAGGTGCTCGCCGGGGCCGATGCCGGAGAGCATCAGCAGTTGCGGCGACTGCAGCGCGCCGGCCGCGAGGATCACCTCGCGCCGCGCGCGGATCGTCCTGTCCTGCCCGCCTTGCCGGTAGGCGACGCCGACCGCGGCCTTGCCTTCCAGCAGCACGCGCGTGGCGTGCGCGCCCGTGATCACGTGCAGGTTCGGCCGGCCGCGGTTCGGCGCGAGGTAGGCCTTGGCCGCGCTGAAGCGCTCACCCGCCTTGTGCGTGACCTGGTACAGGCCCACGCCTTCCTGCGTCGGGCCGTTGAAGTCGCGGTTCTCGGGGTAGCCGGCCTGCCGCGCCGCCTCCACGAAGACGGCGCCGAAGCGATGCGGCGAGCGCAGGTCCATCACGTTCAGCGGCCCGTCGGCGCCGTGGAAGGCGTCCGCGCCGCGTTCGTTGTGCTCGCTGCGCTTGAAGTAGGGCAGCACGTCCTCGAAGGACCAGCCCGGATTGCCCTCGGCCGCCCACGCGTCGTAGTCGGCACGGTGGCCGCGCGTGTAGATCATGGCGTTGATCGAGCTGGAGCCGCCCAGCACCTTGCCGCGCGGCACGTAGCCGCGGCGCCCGCCCAGGCCCGGCTGCGGGACGGTCTGGAACTTCCAGTTGGCCTGCCCCGTCTGCGCCAGCACCGCGAGGCCGGCCGGGCACTGGATCAGCACGCTGGTGTCGGCCGGCCCCGCCTCCAGCAGCGCCACCTGCACGGCGGGGTCTTCGCTCAGGCGCGCGGCCAGCACGCAGCCGGCGGAACCGCCGCCGACGATCACGTAATCCATGGCCAGGGCATCGCTGGGAACCATCGTCTCGTCCTCCTGCGCCAGTCTAGGCAAACGCCCGCCCACGGTGGCCGGGAGGCTGCTCTAATCGCGCGCATGGACGCGACCCCGCCGCCCGCCGAGGGCACCATCACCACCGAGCGCCGCGACGCGCTGCTGCTCATTGGAATCGACCGGCCCGCCAAGCGCAACGGCTTCACGCCGCGCATGTTCCGCGAGCTGGCCCAAGCCTACACCCTGCTGGAAGACGATCCCGGCCTGCGCGTCGGCGTGCTGCATGCGCACGGCGCGCACTTCACCGCGGGCCTGGACCTGCCCTCCATCGCGCCCTCGATGCAGCGCGGCGAGAAGCTGTGGCCGGCGGGTGCGGTCGAACCGCTGGACCTGGGCAGCCCCGGCTTGCGGCGCCGCAGCAAGCCCCTGGTGGTGGCGGTGCAGGGCATCACCTTCACGCTCGGCATCGAGCTGATGCTGGCGGCCGACGTCGTCGTCGCGGCGGACGACTGCCGCTTCTCGCAGCTCGAAGTCAGGCGCGGGATCATGGCTACCGGCGGCGCGACCTTGCGCATGGCGCAGCGCGCGGGCTTCGGCAACGCGATGCTGCACCTGCTGACGGGCGACGAGTTCGGCGCCGCGGAGGCTCTGCGCCTGAACTTCGTGCAGAAGGTGGTGCCCGCCGGCGAGCAACTGGACGCGGCGATCCGCATCGCGGAGACGATCGCCGCGCAGGCGCCGCAGGCGGTGGTGGCCACCCGGCTGAATGCGCGCCAGGCGATCGAGCACGGGCCGCTGGAGGCCATGGCGGAGTTCGTCGCCGTGCAGCAGCGCCTGTCGCGCACCGAGGATGCGGCCGAGGGCCTGCGCTCCTTCGTCGAAAAGCGAGCCGCCCGCTTCACGGGACGTTGATCGAACGGCCGGGCAGCAGGAACACCGGGCGCCCCGAGGTCATCGTTCCGCGCCCATAATCCAGCCCCCCGCAAGCCTCTTCAAGGATCCCAGCATGGCCACTCCCCTCGACAAGGTCCTCTACACCGCCAAGACCCACGTGACCGGCGGACGCGACGGCAACGGCCGCTCCGACGACGGCAAGATCGAAGTGCGGCTGTCGCCGCCGGCGCAGGGCGGCCCGGGCACCAATCCCGAGCAGCTGTTCGGCATCGGCTACGCGGCCTGCTTCATGGGCGCGATGAAGGCGGTGGCGCCCAAGGTGGGCGTGCAGGTGCCCAACGACGCCGCGATCGACAGCGAAGTGGACCTGGGGCCGACTTCGCTCGGCTACGGCGTCTCCGTGCGCATGAACATCAAGCTGCCGGGCCTGCAGCGCGAGCAGGCGCAGAAGCTCGTCGACGAAGCGCACAAGGTCTGCCCGTACTCCAACGCCACGCGCAACAACATCGACGTGAAGCTCAACATCGTCTGAGGCGAGGAGCCCTGAGCGGCGCACAATGCCGCATGAACGACGACACCCGGCATCCCTACGCCGCGCTCACGCCCGACGTGGTGCTCGACGCGCTGCTGCCGCTCGGCCTGTACGGCGACGGCCGCCTGCTCGGCCTGAGCTCCTACGAGAACCGGGTGTACCAGGTGCACCTCGAGGAGCCCTTCCACGGCTCCGATGTGGTGGTCCTCAAGTTCTACCGGCCGAATCGCTGGACCGATGAACAGATCCTGGAGGAGCACGCCTTCGCCGCCGAACTGCAGCGCGCCGAAGTGCCGGCAGTGGGGCCGCTCGCTCCCGGCGGGCAGACGCTGCACCATTTCGCGGGCTTCGCCTTCAGCGTCTCGCCGCGGCGCGGCGGCCGCATGCCGGAACTGGACGACCCCGAGGTGCTGGAGTGGATCGGGCGCTATCTCGCGCGCCTGCACACCGTGGGCGCGCAGCATGCGTTCCGCGTGCGGCCGGCGCTCGATGCGCAGACCTTCGGCGAAGAGCCGCGCGACTGGCTGCTCACGCACGAGGCGATCCCGCTGGACGTGCAGGGCGACTGGTCGCGGCTGTGCGCGCAGGCGCTGGCGCGCGTGCGCGTGGCGCTGCAGGAGGCGCAGGAGGCCGGCGTGCGCACCCTGCGCCTGCACGGCGACTGCCACCCCGGCAACATCCTGTGGACGCCGGACGGCGGCCCGCACTTCGTGGACCTCGACGACGCGCGCACCGGCCCCGCGGTGCAGGACCTGTGGATGCTCCTGTCCGGCGAGCGCTCGCAGCGCCAGCGCCAGCTGGGCGGGCTGCTCGATGGCTACGAGCAGCTGCGCGACTTCCATCGCGCGGAGCTCGCGCTGATCGAGCCGCTGCGCACGCTGCGGCTGATCCACTACAGCGCGTGGCTGGCGCGGCGCTGGGACGACCCGGCGTTCCCGCATGCCTTCCCGTGGTTCGGCACCAGCGACTACTGGCGCGGGCAGGTGCAGATGCTCGAGGAGCAGCTGGAGGCGATGGAGGAGCCGGCTCTGGTGGTGTGAACGATCGTCCTCCCCGGAGGGCGGGTCTCGTAGGCTGGCGCTGAGCCGCGCCAGCGCGCGAAGCCCAGCGCTTCGCGCATCGCTGGGCTTTCGCTTCGCTCCAGCGCCAGCCTACGGGATGCCGACGCGATGCCGGCGCGGCTCAGCGCAGCGTGTTCTCCAGCACCCCGATCCCCTGGATCTCCAGCCGCACCACATCGCCCGGCTTGAGGTACTTCGGCGGCTTGAAGCCGATGCCCACGCCCACCGGCGTGCCGGTGGCGATGATGTCGCCCGGGTACAGCGTGATGCCGCCGGAGAGCGTCTCGATCATCTTCGGGATGTCGAAGATGAAGTCCTTCGTGTTGGCATCCTGGCGCAGTTCGCCGTTGACCCACAGCTTGATGTCCGTGTCCTGGCCGTTCATTTCGTCGGCCGTCACGATCCACGGGCCCATGGGGCAGAAGGTGTCGAAGGATTTTCCGAGCAGCCATTGCTGGTGGCGGCTCTGCCAGTCGCGCGCGGTCACGTCGTTGATGATCGTGTAGCCCCACACGTGCTTCATCGCGTCGGCGCGGCTGATGCCCTTGCCGCCCTTGCCGATGATCACGGCCAGCTCGCATTCGTAGTCGATCGCGGTCGACACTTCGCCGGGGAACAGGATGTCCGCCTTGTGGCCGACCACCGACTCCGGAACCTTGCTGAAGTAGATCGGTTCGGCCGGGATGTCGCCGTGCGACTTGGCGCTCGAATCGAAACCGCTGCCGGCGAATTCCTTCGCATGCGCGTGGTAGTTCTTGCCCACGCAGAAGATGTTGCGGCGCGGCCGCGGGATCGGCGCGAGCAGTTCGATCTTGTCGAACGCGATGGCCGCGCCGGTGGCGGGGAGCGCCCCGCCCGCGGCCTGCGCCTCCACGATGGGCAGTGCGCCGCGCGCTGCTTCCTCGGGGGAAAGCTGGAACGGCTCGACTTGCTTGCCATCGGCTGACACACGGCCAACGCCGGGCTGGCCCTGATAACGATAAGCTGCGATTCTCATGGGGGAAAACTCTCTTTCGCGCCACAATTGGCGCTCTATAGCATGCTAACAAAACCCCCGTCAGGAGTTCCCCCGATGTTGCGTCGTTTTCTGTGTGCTGCGGGTCTCGTTGCCGCAGCCGGGCTGGCCTTTGCGCAATCCGCTTTCCCGACCAAGCCCATCACCATGATCGTGCCCTTCCCGCCCGGCGGCCTGGCCGATACGGTCGGGCGCCCGGTGGCCGAAGCGATGAGCCGGGACCTCGGCCAGCCGGTGGTGATCGAGAACAAGGGCGGCGCCGGCGGCGGCATCGGCATGGCCCAGGCAGCCAAGTCCCCGGCCGACGGCTACACGATCCTGATGGCGCTTTCTTCTTACAGCGTGCTGCCCGAGGCCGACCGGATCCTCGGCCGCCAGCAGATGTACTCGTTCAACTCCCTGCGCCCCATCGCGCGCTTCACCGCCGATCCCGTGGTGCTTGCCGTGCGCGCCGATGCGCCGTGGAAGACCGTGAAGGACTTCGTCGACGACGCGCGCAAGCGCCCGGCCGCGCTGAACTTCGGCTCGTCGGGCAACTACGGCACGATGCACGTGCCGATGGAGATCCTCAAGCAGGTCACCAACACGCACATCACGCACATCCCGTACACGGGCGCGGGCCCGGCCGTGGTGGCGCTGCTCAGCGGGCAGGTGGATGCGCTGGCCACGGGGCCGGCGACGGTGCTGCAGCACGTCAAGGCCGGCAAGATCCGCGTGCTGGGGCACTGGGGCAACGGCCGGCTGCAGACCCTGCCCGACGTGCCCTCGCTGAAGGAAGCGGGCTACAACGCCGAGTACGCGCAATGGTCCGGCCTGTTCGTGCCCGCCGGCACGCCCGAGCCGGTCGTGCAGCGCCTGCGGGCCGCCGCGCGCCACGCCGCCAACGACCCGAAGGTCAAGGACGTGATCCTCAACGCCGGCAGCCCGGTGCTGTACCAGGACGCCCCGGACTTCGAGAAGTACGTGCAGAACGACGTGCGCCGCATGAGCGATGTCGTCAAGAAGATCGGCAAGGTCGAATAACCCCCCGGAGGCCGCGATGAAGCGTCACCTGTTCGTTCGTTCGCTCCTTGCCGCCGGCTGCGCGGCGGGGCTGCTCCACGCGCTGCCCGCCGCGGCGCAGGCCTGGCCCACGCACCCGGTGAAGATCATCGTGCCCTTCGCCGTCGGCGGGCCGGCCGACGTGTTCGCGCGCGCGCTGGCGCTGAAGCTGCCCGACCTCCTGGGCGGCCAGGCCTTCGTCGTCGAGAACAAGCCCGGCGCGGGCGCGGTGATCGGCACCGACCAGGTCGCGAAGTCGCCGCCGGACGGCTACACGCTGCTGCTGATGTCGAACACCCACACGGTGAACGAGACGCTGGTGGCCAACAAGCCCTACGAGCTGCTGCGCGACTTCGTGCCGGTGGCGCCGATCAACTACTCCGACCTGGTGCTGGTGGCGCATCCGTCGGTACCGGTGAACAACATCCGCGAGCTGGTCAAGGCTGCCAAGGAGAAGCCGGGCAAGCTGACCTATGCGTCGTCGGGCACCGGAACGCCGTACCACATGGCCGGCGAGCTGTTCAAGAGCATGTCGGGCACCAGCATCCTGCACATTCCCTACAAAGGCAGTTCGGGCGCGCGCACCGACGTCCTGGGCGGCCAGGTCAACCTGATGTTCGACGCCGTGACCACGATGACGGAGCAGATCAGGGCCGGCAAGGTGAAGGCGATCGCCACCACCGGCAAGACGCGCTCCGCCGTGCTGCCCGACGTCCCCACCGTGGGTGAATCGGGCGTGCCGAACTACGAGGCGACGATCTGGCTCGGGCTGATGGCGCCCAAGGGCACGCCGGCCGACGTGGTCAACCGGCTGAATGCCGCCGTGAGCAAGATCGTCAGCGACCGCGAGCTGCAGCAGGCCTGGGCCAGGCAGGGCGCGGTGCCGATGGTGATGAGCCCGCAGGCCTTCGACAAGTACGTGAACGAGGACATCGAGAAGTGGGCCAAGGTGATCCGCTCGGCCCACATCAAGGCGGACTGATGGCGGGAACACTGAACATCCTGAGCGGCGGCGCGGCGCAGGGCCTGGTCTCGCGCCTGCAGGCGGAGTTCGAGGCGAAGCACGGCTGCCGCCTCTCCGGCACCTTCGGCGCCGTCGGCGCGATGAAGGACAAGCTGCTGGCCGGCGCGCCCTGCGACGTGCTGATCCTGAGCCAGGCACTGATCGAGGACCTCGCGGCGCAAGGAAAGGCCGATGGGTCCTCGGCGCGCGCGGTGGGCCAGGTGAAGACCGGCGTGGCGCTGAAGGCCGGCCGCGAACCGGTCACCATCCGCTCGGCGGACGACCTGAAGACGCTGCTCGCGGCAGCGCCCGCGATCTACTTCCCCGATCCGGCCAAGGCCACCGCCGGCATCCATTTCATGAAGGTGCTGCAGGCGCTGGGCCTCGCAGGCGATCCGGCCAGGCTGCGCACGTTCCCGAACGGGGCGACGGCGATGGCGGCACTGGCGCAGGCGCCCGAAACGGATGCCGTGGGTTGCACGCAGGTGACGGAGATCCTGATCACGCAGGGCGTGCACCTCACGGGGCTGCTGCCGCCGCCGCACGAGCTCACGACCACCTACACCGCCGCCGTGGCGAAGGATGCGAAGGAGCCGGAACTGGCGCGCGCCCTGATCGCCGCGCTGACGGCCGCCGCTGCGGCGCAGGTGCGCAGGGAGTGCGGGTTCGAGTGAGCCTGGCGCGCAGGCCGCGCCCGTAGGCTCGCGGCCGCGCCGGTAGGCTCGCGGCAGCGCCCGTAGGCTGGCGGTGACCCGCGCCAGCGCGGGAACCCCAGCGATGCGCGAGCGCCGCGAGCGCTGGGGTTCGCGGCGCTCACCACCAGCCTACGGGCACCCCTCTTGCGCTTTCAGGACAGCAGCGCGTTCACCCGCTTCACATACGCCGCCGGATCCTCCGGCAGCCCACCTTCCGCCAGCAGCGCCTGGTCGAACAGGATGTGCGCCAGGTCGTGGAAGTGGGGCGAACCCTCGAGCTTCTGCACCAGCGGATGCGAGGCATTGACCTCCAGCACCGGCTTGACCTCGGGCGCCTTCTGGCCGGCCTGCTTGAGCAGCCGCGCGAGCTGCAGGCTCATGCCGCCGTCGCTGACGACCAGGCAAGCCGGCGAATCGACGAGGCGGGTGGTGACGCGCACGTCCTGCGCCTTGTCCTTCAGCGCTTCCTTCAGCTTCGCCAGCACCGGCTTGAAGGACTCGGCGGCCTCCTCGGCGGCCTTCTTCTCCGACTCGTCCTGCAGCTTGCCGAGGTCGACCTGGCCCTTGGCCACCGACTGCAGCGGCGTGCCGTCGAACTCCGTGAGGTACGACATGGCCCACTCGTCCACCCGGTCGGTCATGTACAGCACCTCGATGCCCTTCTTGCGGAAGATCTCGAGCTGCGGGCTGTTGGCGGCCGCCGAGCGCGTGTCGGCGCTGATGTAGTAGATCGCCTCCTGGCCTTCCTTCATGCGCGCCTTGTAGTCGGCCAGCGAGACGCCCACGGCGTCGCTCTGCGTGGAGGCGAAGCGCAGCAGCTTCGCCAGCCGGTCGCGGTTGCCCATGTCCTCGCCCAGGCCTTCCTTGAGCACCGCGCCGAACTCGGCCCAGAACTTCGCGTACTTGCCCTTGTCCTCCTCGCTCGCGGCCTCGTCCCGTTCGGCCTTCGCCAGGTCCTCCAGCATCGCCAGCACGCGGCGCGTGTTGCCCTCGCGGATCGCCTTCACGTCGCGGCTTTCCTGCAGCAGCTCGCGGCTCACGTTCAGCGGCAGGTCGGCGGAATCGACCACGCCCTTGACGAAGCGCAGGTACGCCGGCAGCAGCGCTTCGGCCTCGTCCATGATGAACACGCGCTTCACATAGAGCTTCACGCCCGCGGCCTTCTCCCGGTTCCAGAGGTCGAAGGGTGCGCGCGAGGGGATGAACAGCAGCTGCGTGTACTCGGTGCTGCCTTCCACCCGGTTGTGGCTCCAGGCGAGCGGATCCTCGTAGTCGTGGCTGATGGCCTTGTAGAACTCCTGGTACTGCTCCGGCGTGATGTCCTTCCGGTTGCGGCTCCACAGGGCCGTCGCCTGGTTGACGGTCTCCCATTCGTCGGTGGGCGCGTGCTCGCCGCCCTTGCCTTCCTCGCCCTCCTTCCACTCCTCCTTGCGCATCAGGATCGGCAGGGAGATGTGGTCGGAGTACTTGCCGATGATGGACTTCAGGCGCCAGGTGGAGAGGTAGTCCAGCGCATCGTCGCGCAGGTGCAGCGTGACGCTCGTGCCCCGCTGCGGCTTCGTGATCGCCTCGACCTCGAAGTCGCCGGCGCCGGCGCTCGCCCAGCGCACGCCCTCCTCGGGCTTGAGGCCGGCGCGGCGCGATTCCACCGTGATGCGGTCGGCCACGATGAAGCCGGAATAGAAGCCGACGCCGAACTGGCCGATCAGCTGCGCATCGGCCTTCTGGTCACCGGAGAGCCGGCTGACGAATTCGCGCGTGCCGCTCTTGGCGATCGTGCCCAGGTTCTCGATCGCCTCGGCCTGCGACATGCCGATGCCGGTGTCGGCGATCGTGAGCGTGCGGGCCTCCTTGTCGAAGCTCACGCGCACTTCGAGCGTGGGCGCGTCCTCGTACAGCTCGGGATGGTGCAGCGCCTCGAAGCGCAGCTTGTCGCAGGCGTCGGACGCGTTGGAGATCAGTTCCCGCAGGAAGATCTCCTTGTTGGAGTACAGCGAATGGGTGACCAGGTGCAGCAGTTGCGCGACCTCGGCCTGGAAGGAGTGTTTCTGGCTCATGACGTGTTGTTCTGAAGGGACGAACGGCGCCGCGCAAGTAAGGGCTGGCCGTGAACTTTTCAAGCCGCCCGGGGGCAGCGGGGCCCCGATGTGAACTTTTCGACGCTTCCTGCCGAGTATCGGCGACACGCGGCTGCGCGGCGGCGCAACGGCTGGTTACAGTGAGCGTCATGCGGATCGAGCTTCCCCTTCCTTCCTGGGCCGACACCATGCCACGCGCCGAGGACGACGCGCACACGCTGACCGTGGCGGCGGCGCCCATGGAGTGGGCTCCCTGGCAATGGGGCAGCGATCCGGCGCCCACCCTGCGGCTGCACGTGGAAGCGGCGCCCCCGGTGGCGGTCACCCTCACCTTCTGAGCGAGGGCGCGCCGCCCTCCCCGCCTCAGAACTCGTATTCGGCCTGCAGCCGCAACTGGTTGCGCGGCGAGGCGTCCGTCAGGCCGAACAGCACCCCGGCATTCCACTTGATCGTGCGGGCCTGGCCGACCTTCAGCCGGCCGAACACCGCCGGCCCCCAGCGATGGGACTGGTCGGAAGTCGAGGCCCAGTGGTCCCAGGGGCCGAACTCGCCGAAGCCCTGGGCGCCGAACTCGAATTCCGGCCGCCAGCGATACCGCAGCTGCCACTGGTAGCCCAGCTCCGCGCGCGCGGCATTGTCGGCGCGGTAGTGCTTTTCGACCAGCAGGTTCAGGTTGGCGGCGACGCTGGTGCCCAGGTCGGCCTGGAACAACGGGCCCCAGCGCACTTCGTAGCCTTCGCTGCGGTCGCGCGGACGCTCGATCTCCAGCAGGAAGCCGACGTCCACCGGATAGCGGCCGGTCTCGGTGAGCTGGAAACGGTTTTCCCACTCCCAGGCGTCGAAGCCGAAGCGCTCGCCCGGCTCCTTGTGCCACTTGGCGGACAGTTCGGTGAACCACCAGCGGTTGACGCCCAGGCCGAAGCCCAGGATGGTCTCGCTTTCGCGGGTGCCGTCGCGCAGCTTGCGGGTGCCCGCCTTGAACTCGACCTCCTTCTCGCCTTCTTCGACGGTGGCGGGAAAGACGTATTCGGCGGGGCCGGCCAGCGCCGGGACGGCGGGGGTGAGCGAAATGCAGGCGAGCGCGGCCAGCGCTGCTGCATGCACAGCGTTCTTCATCGGTTTCTTTCTGGTGTGGTTGGAGGAAAACGCGGCGCGCGGGCTACGGCGCGTGGGCCGTGCGGCGCATCAGCCGGGTGCCGGCGTAGATCAGCGCCAGCACGCCGACATAGGAGGCGATCTGGGCGGCGGAGGGCCGCGCGTCATAGCCCATGAGGGCATGGAGGAAGGTGCCGAACGCGGAATCCGGCGCCAGCGCCGCCGACGTGTCCCACAGGGGCGTGGTGCCCCGCTCGAGGAAGCCGGCCTGCGCCAGCGCCTTGACCAGCTGGCTCGCGATGGAGCCGGCCAGGATCGCGATCAGCGCGTTGGTCGTCGCGAACACGTGCCGCGTCGGCAGGCGCGACAGTCCGCCGTAGATCACGAGCCCGGCCCCGACGCCGGAGAACACGCCCAGCGCGCACGACACGACCACTTCGCCCGGATGCACCGCGCCCGCGCCCGCGCCGGTGAGCGCACCGCCGACGAACAGCACCGTCTCCGCGCCTTCGCGCAGGACCGCCAGGGCGACCGCGACCAGGAGGGCCCAGGGTGCGCGCTGCCCCTGCTGCACGGACGAGCCGAGCTGGCGCGCCTGCAGCGCCATCTCGCGCGAATGGGCGCTCACCCAGATGCAGTGCCACAGCAGCATGGCCAGCGCCACCGACAGCACGGCGATGTTCACCAGGTCCTGCCCCATGCCTTCGAACCGTTCGCTGATCTGCTGCGCGGAGAGCGCCAGCAGGATGGCGCCGAACACGCCGAGGCCGACGCCGCCGGCGAGCCAGCGGCTGCGGCCTGCCAGCTGGCGGGTGGCCGCGGCCACGATGCCGACGAACAGGGCCGCTTCGAGCGACTCGCGAAAGACGATCAGGGCGGCGGCGAACATCGCGGCCCCTATTCGGCGACGACGGCGCCCTGCGCCGTCTTCTCGTTGAATTCGCCGAAGAAGGTGTAGCGGCCGGGCTTGAGCGGGCCGATGAAGATCGTGGCCTTCGCGCCGCCCGGGATCACCTTTTCGCGATTCAGGCTGTGGCTCTCGAATTCCTCGGCGGTGCCGTCCTGGTTGTGCACCAGCAGCTTGACGCGCTGGCCGGCGGGAACCTTCAGCTCGGAGGGTTCGAAGCGGTGGTTCCGGATCACGAGCGTGAATTCGCGTTCGGCCGCGCCGGCGGAGGTGAACGCGCAGGCAAGGGCGAGGCAGGCAAGCAGGGGCGAGGCGCGCATGGGGGGCTTTCTTCTTGAGGCTTCCCCATCTTAATGCAAATCACTCTCATTTGTGAAGAGCGGACGCGATCCACGCGTCGTGCTGCACGCATTGGTTACACAATGAATCAGAACTGTGCGTCTTGAAACACTGCAAGGTATTAGCCGTTTGGCTTACGCCGCCTGCGAATCCGGCCATCGCCTCCGCGCCACCGCCAGTCGTCCCCAGCCCGCTCGACAGCCATGAAATTGCGGCAAGTCTGCGGAATATTTGGCTTTTTTCCGTTTGATGACTCCGGAATTGCCCGCAGCCGTCAGCTTCGTTAATTGCATTCACTTACCCCCTGGCCTACATTTTCCTCGTAGTCAAGGCTTAGGCGGTTTGCCTAATGACCCACAAGGACGATTCGTTAGGCCGTTGCGGAACTTGAGTTGAAGTAGCGGCCCCAGGGATCACCCAGTAACGGTTAGTTGATTGGTCAAATGAGGATTCCGATGCTGAACAAGTCTTCCATCCGTGCCATCGCCGCCGCGGCGATGGCGTTCTTCGCTGCCGGCGCCTTTGCCGGGTCGGACGGCTCCACCCTGACCGTCACCGCGAGCGTCGGTGCCAAGTGCAAGGTGACGCTGTCCGGCGCCATGGCGTTCGGTTCCCTGGACCCGACGCTCACCACCGACCCGACCGCCACCGCGACGGCCAGCTACAAGTGCACCAAGGGCACGGCCGTGACGAGCTTCGGCGTCAACAGCGTGACCACCGGCGCCACCGGCACCGGCGGCACCATGACCGGCGCGCTCGCTTCCCCGGACACGATCGCCTACACGATCACGTGGACCGACCCGACCGCCTTCACCGGCGACGGCCTGGGCGCCGCCGGAACGGCCAAGAGCGTGACGCTCAACGGCAAGATCCTGAACGCCAACTACGTCAACGTGAAGCCCGACTCCTACACCGGCACGATCGGCGTGGCGGTCAACTACTAAGCCCACCGCCGAAGGCAAGAGAAGTTCGCGGCACGCGCACTCCGCCCTTGCGGGCGAAGGTGCGCGGCGTCGCCCATGAAGGAAAGGTTGGCCATGGGAGGCCGAAGCGAGCGCGGGAGGCGGCGCCGCGCCGCGCTGCTCGCGGCGCTGATGCTGGCCGGCAGCCTGTCCGCCCACGCGGCCAGCGACAGTGGAGCCCTGACGGTGACGGCAACGGTGGTGGGCCGCACCGGCTGCCTGTTTCTCAACAGCAGCAATCCCACGCTCGACTTCGGCGTGATCGACCAGGCGTCGACCGCCAATGCGACGGCGGCCACGACCGTCACCGTGCGGTGCCGGGGCAACATCTTCGTCAACTGGTCGATCGCCGTGGACAACGGGCTGAATCCCACCGGCACGGGCGTGCGCCGCCTGCGGCACGAATCGATCGCCGGCGAGCTGATGCCCTACACGCTGACGGTGACGCCCACCAACGGCTTCTTCTTCCTGTTCGCGGGCAGCCGCACGATCGACGTCACCGGCTCCATCGCGCCGGCCAATTTCCAGCCGGCGGCGGCCGGCGCGTACAGCGACACCGTCAAGCTCACGCTCAACTTCTGAAGGCGCGGCCCGCAGCCGCGATCAGCGTTGGCCAGGGCGCAGTCCGGTGGGCCCTTGGGCTAAAGTCGCGTGAAATCAACCCTGCGCCGGCCCAGACGGTGCGAAGCAGTATCGATGATGCCCACCCTCTCCGGACTTCGACCCGCCTGGCGCACCGCGCCTGCATGGATGGCCCTGGTCGGCCTGCTGGCCGCTGCGCCCGCCAGCGCGAGCGAGTTCTCCGTGGCGCCGATCCGGGTGGAACTGCGCGCCGGCGCGCTCAGCGAAACCATCACCGTGACCAACCACGCCGAGGCGCCGCTGCGCGTGGGCATCAAGCTCATGGAGTGGACGCAGGACGCCAAGGGCGAGGACGTCTACAAGGAGACCACCGACCTGGTGTACTTCCCGCGCCAGATGGACCTGCCTCCCGGCGCCCAGCGCCTGGTGCGCGTCGGCGCCAAGGCGCCGGCCGGCGTGACCGAGCGCACCTACCGCCTGTTCGTCGAAGAGCAGCCGGAGGCCGCGGCCGAACCCGGCCAGGCCCGCATCGCGGTGTTCCTGCGCTTCGGCGTGCCCGTCTTCCTGCCGCCCGCGGCGCCCCGCTCCCAGCCGGAGATCCTGCAGCCGACGCTGGACCACGGCCGGCTGTCGCTGCAGGTGAAGAACGAAGGCAACCAGCACTTCCGCCTGCTGCGGCTGCTGGTGCAGGACGGCGCCGGCTTCTCGCAGGAGATCACCGGCTGGTATTCGCTGGCGGGCAGCGAGCGCACCTACTCCCTGGAGGTCCCGCGCGACGTGTGCCGCAAGGCCAGGACGCTGACCATCGCCGTCGAGGGCGAGGGGCTCCGCGCCGACCGCAAGCTCGATGTCGATCCGGCGCGCTGCAGCTGATCGAGCTCTCCGCGGTCCCGGCCGCCCGCGCCCGGCCTTCCTGTCTCCGCCGTCCGCGCTGCGCCGCGGCGCCCTGGCCCTGGCCTGCCTGCTGCTCGGGGCGGCCGGCCCAGCGCTCGTTCAAGCGCAGCCCGAGGCGCCCGCCGCCGCGGCTTCGGCCGAAGCGCCGGAGCCGGTGATCGTCACCGTGCGCGTCAACGGCGTCGAGCGCGGCGAGTTCACGGTGCTGCGCACGTCCGATGGCGACTTCTGGATCGCCGCGGGCGACCTTGCCCGCATGCAGCTGGAGTCGCGCGATGCGGCCCGCCGCGCGCTGGACGGCGAGTCCTTCTACTCGGCGCGCGCCCTGGGCGCCACCACGATCCGCTTCGACGAGCCGACGTTGCGGCTGCAGCTGGATTTCCGGGCCGACGTGCTGGAGGGGACGCGCATCGACCTGTCGACCCGGCCGCAGCGCATCGAGCCGACACCGCCCGCGACCAGCCTCCTCCTGAGCTACCGCCTCAGCGCCATCCGGCCCGCGCGCGGCAGCGTGACCGCACAGATGGCCACCGACCTGAACGTGCGCGTCGCGGGCCTGCTGCTGCGCCAGGAGATGCGCATCGACACGGGCGCGCCGCGGCGCGCCGTCCGCGGGCCCACGCAGGTGATCTGGGACCGGCCCAGGAACGCCACCCGCCTGATCGCCGGCGACGTGGTGTCGGCGGCCGGCCCGTACGGCAGCACCATCACCGGCGGCGGCGTGCTGTTCGCGAAGGTGTACGACCTCACGCCCGACGTGGTGCGGCAGCCGACGGCGACGCTGCGCGCCTCCACCACGCTGCCGGCCGACGTGGAAGTGTCGGTCGACGGCACCCCCCTGTACCGGGGCCATGTGGGCCCGGGGCCGATCACGCTGGACAACGTGCTGCTCCATGGCGGCCTGCGCAACGTGCGCGTCGTGATCACCGACGCGGCCGGCCGGCGCGAGGTGATCGAGCAGCCCTTCCTCTTCACCGATTCGGTGCTGGCGAAGGGCTTCCACGAATACAGCTATTTCGCCGGCCGCCGCTCCGAGCTGGACGAGACCAACGTGATCCGCTACCGCGAGCCGGCCTGGCAGGCCCTGCACCGCTACGGCGTGAGCGACAGCCTGACGGTGTCAGCCGGCGGCGAAGGCAACGCCGACTTCTACAACGCCGGCGCCGGCATCGCCTTGCGCAGCGACCGCCTGGGCCTGCTGGGGCTGGACCTGCTGACCAGCAACGACCGCGAGGCGCACCGGCACGCGCTCGGCTGGTCCGGCCGCTACACCTGGAGCTCCCCGCTGGGGTCGGTGGTCCTGGGGCGGCGCCAGTTCGGGCGCGACTTCCGCAGCTTCGACAGCGCGCTCGGCGCGGCCTTCCCGCGCAGCGAGACGCGCGTCGGGCTCGCCACCAGCGTGGGCCGCTACCACCTGTCCGCCGACGTGGTGCGCACCGTGACCGACCGGGACGTGCAGGACATCGGCTTCCTGCGCCTGGGCACCAACCTCACGCGCACCGTGAGCCTGCTCGCCGAGCTGCAGACCACCCGCATCGACGACCGCAAGGGCTGGGCGGCCAACGTGTACCTGCGCGCCGACCTGGACCAGCGCCGGTGGGTGAGCAGCAGCGCGCGCGCCGGCTCGGACGGCAGGAGCCTGGAGCTGCAGGCGGGCCAGCAGCTGCCGCAAGGCGAAGGCATGGGCTACCGGGTGGGCACCCTCACCACCTGGAACGGCGGCGGCACGACCACCGCGGCCACGCTGGCCGCGGACTGGAACCTGCGGCCCTTGAGCGTGGGCGTGTTCGCCACCAGCGCCCTGGGCGGCGGCAATCCCTACCTGCAGGCGGATGCCGCCGGCGCGCTGGTGGGCATCGGCGGCTACTGGGGCCTGACGCGGCAGGTGAGCGACAGCTTCGCCCTGGCGCAGCTCGGGGTGCCGCAGCCGGGCGTGGAGGTGTACCTGAACAACCAGGCCCAGGGCCGCACCGACGCGCAGGGCCGGCTGCTGATCCCGGAGCTCGGCTCCATCGGCCGGCAGGAGATCTCCATCAACGACAAGGACCTGGCCATGCAGTACACCCTGCCGGAAAAGCGGCGTACGATCGCGCCGGCCTTCCGCAGCGGGTCGATCGTGGACTTCGGCATCCGGCAGGTGCGCGCCGCCGCCGGGATGGCCTGGCTGGTGGAGGGCGGACGGCGCACCCCGATCAAGGCCCGCTCTTGGGGGCTGGCCGGCCCGGCCGGCCGCCTGCAGATCGAAACCGGCTCGGCGGGCGACTTCTACCTGGAAGACGCCCCGCCGGGCCGCTATACCGGCATCCTGGAGGCGCCAGGCCACAGGCACGCATGCCGCCTGACCGTGCCGGCGTTTTCCGAGCCCGTGCACGAACTGGAGGAGGGCATCGTCTGTGAATAAGGCAATCCTGCTGGCGCTGCTGGTGCTGCTGGCGCCCGCCGCGTCGACGGCGGCCGTCGTGTGCCGCATCTCCTCCGGCGGCACCCTCGCCTTCGGCCCCTACGACTCCCTGGCGACGGCCCCCAACGACACCCAGATGGACGTGACGGTCACCTGCGAACGCGACGGCGGCAGCCGCAACGTCACGCTCACGCTGCAGGCCGACCAGGGCATGAACGGCGCCAGCGTGAACGCCCGCCGCCTGGCGCACGTCGGCGGCACGCGCGACACGCTGAACTACGGCCTGTACAGCGACCCGGCCCGCAGCAACGTGCTGGGCATGTCCGACGGCATCAACACGCTGCGAGCGCCGCTGTCGATCGAGAACAAGAGCTCGGCGGCCGCGCGCTTCACGATCTTCGGCCGCATCCCGCCCGGCCAGGACGTGACGGTGGGGAATTACAGCGACTCGGTGCAGATCACGCTGGTGTACTGAAGGCCCTCGCTCGGCTCGCGGGCCCCGGCCGGCCGCACGCTGCACGCCCCCTTTCGACGCCCTGCGCCCGGACGGCCCCGGTGCACGTGTCGTCCGGAGTTGACCGGAATCAACGCCGGCAGGGGCCCGAACCCCCAAAGTAACGGAACAAACCCATTACGACAAGGCGGGGGTCACTTGAGCGCCATTCCTGTTCATCAATGCGACGTGGTCATCGTGGGGGGAGGCGGCGCGGGCTTGCGTGCCGCCATCGCGGTGGCCGAGAAGGATCCGGCACTGCGCATCGCGCTGGTCTCCAAGGTGTATCCGATGCGCAGCCACACGGTGGCGGCGGAGGGCGGCTCGGCCGCCGTGGTGCGACCGGACGACAGCCTGCAGCACCACTTCGACGACACCGTGCACGGCGGCGACTGGCTGTGCGACCAGGACGCGGTGGATTACTTCGTGGCCCACTGCACCGAGGAGATGGTGCAGCTGGAGCACTGGGGCTGCCCCTGGAGCCGCAAGGAAGACGGCCACATCAACACGCGCGCCTTCGGCGGCATGACGATCGAGCGCACGTGGTTCGCCGCCGACATGACCGGCTTCCACATGCTGCACACGCTGTTCCAGACCTCGCTGAAATATCCCAGCATCCAGCGGTTCGACGAGCACTTCTGCTGCGACCTGGTCGTGGAGGACGGCCGCGCGCAGGGCGTGCTGGCCATCGAGATCGCCACCGGCGACTTCCGCCTGATCGAGGCCAAGGCGGTGGTGATCGCCACCGGCGGCGCCGGCCGCGTGTTCCGCCAGAACACCAACGGCGGCATCGTCACCGGCGACGGCATGGCGCTGGCCTACCGGCACGGCGTGCCGCTGCGCGACATGGAGTTCATGCAGTACCACCCGACCTGCATGCCCGGCACCGGCCTGCTGTTCACCGAGGCGTGCCGCGGCGAAGGCGGCATCCTGACCAACAAGGACGGCTACCGCTACCTGCAGGACTACGGCCTCGGCCCGGCCGACCCGTGGCCGCGCAAGAAGGCGATGGAGCTCGGTCCGCGCGACCGCCTGTCGCAGAGCTTCTGGCACGAGGAGCGCAAGGGCCGCACGCTCGAGGGTCCGCACGGCACCTACGTCAACCTCGACCTGCGCCACCTGGGCCACGCCAAGCTGCGCGAGCGCCTGCCGCAGATCTGCGAGCTGGCCGAGGAGTTCATGGGCATCGACCCGGCCGACAGCCCGATCCCGGTGCGGCCCGCCGTGCACTACACCATGGGCGGCATCCCGACCAACGTGATGGGCGCCGCGCCGCTGCCCGGCCTGTTCGCCGCCGGCGAATGCGCCTCCAGCGGCATCCACGGCGCCAACCGGCTCGGCTCCAACTCGCTGGCTGAACTGTGCGTGTTCGGCAAGGTGGCGGGCGAATCGGCCGTGGCCTTCGCCAAGGGCCACTCCTTCGGCCACGAGGCCAACCTCAAGGCCCAGGCGGAGGAGGCGCGCGAGCGTGCCGTCTCGGTGCTGCAACGCAAGCACGGCACGGAGAAGGTGGCCGACATCCGCAACGGCATGGCCAAGGCGATGGAAGCCGGTTGCGGCATCTACCGCACCGGCCCCGAGATGCAGCAGGCGGTGCACGACATCGCGGTGCTCAAGCAGCGGGCCCAGCACATCAAGCTGCAGGACAAGGCGGAAGCCTGGAACACCGAATGGCTGGCCACGCTCGAACTGCAGTACCAGCTCGACGTCGCGCAGGCGATGGTGCACTCCGCGCTCGCCCGCGAGGAATCGCGCGGCGCGCACCAGCGGCTGGATGCCGGGTGCACCGAGCGCAACGATGACCGGTTCCTCAAGCACACGCTGGCCACCATCGGCGCGGACGGCGCGCCGGTCATCTCGTACAGCGACGTGGTCATCACCAGGTCGCAACCGGGCACGCGCGCCTACGGGGCGGCCGGCGAGGCCGCCGACAAGGCGGAAAAGGCCCAACAACAGTCCAAGGAGAAGCCAGGTGTCGTCGTTGCCTGAGACCCGCACCATCGTCGTCGAGGTGCTGCGCTACCAGCCTGACAAGGCGGAAGCGCCCTACGTGGAGAAGTTCGAGGTTCCGTTCACCGACGACATGTCCGTGCTGCAGGGGCTGCAGTACATCAAGGACAACTTCGACGGCTCGCTGACCTTCCGCTGGTCCTGCCGCATGGCCATCTGCGGCAGCTGCGGCGTGATGATCGACGGCGTGCCCAGCCTGGGCTGCAAGACCTTCATGCGCGACTACTACCCGAAAGGGTTCCGCATCGAGGCGCTGGCGCACTTCCCGATCGAGCGCGACCTGGTGGTCGACGCCACCGACTTCATCGACAAGCTGCCGCGCATCGAGCCCTGGATCGAGCCGCAGCTGAAGAAGCCCCTGTCGGAAGGCGAATACCTGCAGACGCCGGCGCAGCTGGAGAAGTTCGAGTCCTTCAGCCACTGCATCAACTGCATGCTGTGCTACGCGGCCTGCCCGCAGTACGGGCTCAACCAGGAATTCCTGGGCCCGGGCCTGACGGCGCTGGCGCATCGCTACAAGGTGGACTCGCGCGACGGCGAGCACGCCGGGCGCGACGAGCTGCTCCACTCGACCGAGGGCGTGTGGAACTGCACCGCGGTGGGCTACTGCTCCGAGGTGTGCCCGAAGCACGTGGACCCGGCCAACGCCGTGAACCAGAACAAGACCGCGAGCGCGCTGGGCTGGTTCTCCCGCATCATTCCCGGAGGGAGGCGCTGAGATGGCTGCACGAAGACCTTATGTGCGAAGCATGGACGGGTGGTGGACCCGCGTGCCGTTCTTCAAGATCTACATGGCCCGCGAGGTGACGGCCTTCTTCGTCGCCGTGTACGGACTGCTGCTGCTGGCGGGGCTGGTGCGGCTGTCGCAGGGGCCCGCCGCCTTCGCGCAGTGGCTCGAGCAGTTGCGCAGCGGCTGGTCCATCGCGCTGCACGTGGTGCTGCTGCTGGTGTTCGCGTACCACACCTACAGCTGGTTCGAGATCATGCCCAAGACGATGCCGCCGGTGGTCGTCGGCGGCAAGAAGCTGGCGCCGCAGACCATCACCAGCCTGGGGATCGCGGCCGCCGTGGCGGCCTCGGCCTTCGTCCTCCTGGTCGCCTGGGGGCTCGCACGATGAAACAGACCAACCTGAAGCACTCCAACCAGGCGCCCTTCTGGATGCTGTTCGGCGCCGGCGGCATGGTGTCGGCGCTGATCGGCGTGGCGCTGGTGTTGATCACGGGCCTGGCCGGGCCGCTGGGCCTGTTCGGCGCAGCGAACCCGATCGCCTACGACAACCTGCTGGCGTTCGCGCGCAACCCGCTGGGCGGCCTGTTCATCTTCGTGGTGATCGCGCTGTTCCTGTGGCATGCGGCGCACCGCATCTACCACACGCTGCACGATTTCGGCATCCACCTGAACGCGTTCTGGTGGCTGTGCTGCTACGGCGTGGCGGCGCTGGGAAGTATCGTGGCCCTGGTCTCCCTGCTACGGATCTAGGAGTCCGGGAGGCAGGGAAACGGGCCTGCGCCGGCAACTGCCACGCTCCAACCCTCTAGAACAGGGCGCTCCAGTCGCCCTGTCCGCCCAGCACGCCGCGCAGGCGCACCAGCGCCCGCCGGTGGACCTGCGAGATGCGCCCGCGCGTGAGCTGCAGGCTCGCCGCGATCTCCTCGAACGGGACTTCCTGCAGGTAGTGGCTGCGGATCACCGTGCGCTCCTGCGCGGGGAGGCCCTCGATGGCCAGCACGAGCCGCTCGCGCAACTGGCGCATCTCCGCGCTGCGGTAGAACGGCTGCGACACGGTGGCGCCGGCGTCGTCGACCATGCCGCTGCCTTCCAGCAGCCAGCACAGCGCCAGGCCGATCCCGGCCTCCGAGACGAACGCCAGCAACTGGTCCGCCGTCCGGGGCGTTCCCGTCTCCGCGCCGCTGCGCTCGCCGGCGAGCGCCTTCACGTCGGCCATCCGCTCGGCCCGCAGCCGCTGCCGCGCCGCGATCTGCTGCTGCTTTTCGGTGAAGCGCTCCAGGCCGTTGAGGATCGCGCCATGCATGCGGCGCGCCGCGAAGGTGCGGAATTGCACGCCGCGCGCCGGATCGAAGCGCTCCAGCGCCTCCAGCAAGCCCACCGAGGCGTACTGCAGGTAGTCCGCATACTCGATCTCGTCGTGGAAGCGGCGGGCATAGTACGTACCCGCTACCACTTTGGCATAACCCATGTGCAGGGCCAGCAGTTGTTCCCGCGCGGCGGCGTCCCCGCCCTGCCGCAGCTGCTGCCAGAGGATCGCTTCCTCTCCCAGGTGCGATGCGAGGGCTTCCATGGCGGGCTCAGTGGAAGGACCCCACGAGGGCCTTGAGGACCAGCGACCAGCCGTCCACGAGGACGAACATGAGCACCTTCAGCGGCAGGGCGATCGTCGTCGGCGGCATCATCATCATCCCCAGCGCCATCAGGACCGAGGACACGACGAGGTCGATCAGCAGGAAGGGCAGGAAGACGAGGAAGCCGATCTGGAAGGCCGCGCGCAGCTCGGACAGCATGAAGGCCGGAATGAGCTGCACGTTGCCGACGTCCTCGATTCCCTGCGGCATCTTCGCCTTGGACAACTCGATCATCAGCGCCAGGTCCTGCTCGCGGGTCTGGCGCACCATGAACTCCCGCAGCGGCGCCGTGCCCTTGCTGTACGCGGCCTCCATGCCGAGCGTGCCGTTCATGAAGGGCTGGAAGGCCTGCTCGTTGAGCGACTGCAGCACCGGGGACATGGTGAACAGGGTGAAGAACAGCGCCAGGCCGATCAGCACCGGATTCGGCGGCGTCTCCGGCATGCCGATCGCCTGCCGCAGCATGGACAGCACGATGATGAGCAGCGTGTACGTCTGCAGCGCCTGCGGCCAGGGCATCTTGTGCTGCAGGATGCCGATCACCAGGCCGCCGATGATGTTGATCAGGAGGATCAGGATGCCGGCGATGGCATCGCCCTTGACGAACTTGCTGGCGCCGTCCATTGCGCCGTAGAACCCCGCTTCCTTTTCGATCTGCCGGCGGCGGCGCTGCGCCTCCGCCTGGTCGATGAAGCCCATGTTGAGGTCCGCGTCGATGCTCATTTGCTGGCCCGGCATGCTGTCCAGCGTGAAGCGCGCCGCCACCTCGGAGACGCGCTGCGCGCCGCTGGTGACGACCACGTACTGCACGACCACCAGGATGAAGAACACGATCAGGCCGACGACGAAATTTCCGGCCACGACATGCGAGCCGATGGCCGCGATCACGCGCCCGGCGTCGCCCTCGGCGAGGATCAGGCGCGTCGCGGCGACGTTGAGCGACAGGCGGAACAGCGTCGCCAGCAGCAGCAGCGAGGGGAAGGTGGAGAAGTCCACCGGCCGGGCCATCGAGAACGTGAGCAGCAGCAGCAGGAAGGCGAAGCTGAAGTTCGCCAGGATCAGGAAGTCCAGCAGGCCGCGCGGGATGGGCAGGAACAGCACGAGCAGCACGCCGAGCAGCGCCAGCACCATCGCGACATCCGTGTGGCGGCCCAGGAAGCGGCTGATGGCGTTCATGCCGCGGCTCCTGCGCCGGCGCGGGCCTTCTGCTGGCGCGCGGCCAGCACCCAGACGATGATCCGCGCGACCTCCGCGTGGAAGGAGGCGGGGATGTCCTCGTCCAGCGGCGCTTCGCGGAACAGCCGCCGCGCGAGCGGCGGGTTCTGCACCACGACCACGCGATGGCGCGCGGCGATTTCCCGCATGGCCGCGGCGAGGTGGCCCGCGCCCTTGGCGACCACGCGTGGCGCCGGCATCTCGCCGTGCACGTAGCGCAGCGCCACGGCGAAGTGCGTCGGGTTGGTGAGCACGACGTCGGCGTCGCGCGTGTTCTTCAGCGACTGGCTGCGCCGCAGCATCTCGCGCCGCAACTCCCGCAGGCGGCCGCGGATGCGCGGATCGCCTTCGCGGTTGCGGTGTTCCTCCTTCAGTTCGCGCCGGCTCATCCGCATGCGGCGGGTGAACTCCCGGCGCGTGAAGGCGAGGTCCATGAGGCCGACGACCACCAGCGCCAGGGCCATCTTCCACGCCAGCGCGCCGGCGTCGGCCAGCAGCACCGCAACGAAGCCGGAGGGCGGCACGGCGGCCATCGCCGCGAAGCCGGGCAGCAGGCTGCGCAGCGCCAGCCACGCCACCGTGGCGAGCAGCGCCAGCTTGACGCAGGCGCGCGCCGCATCGAACAGCGTGCGCAGCGAGAAGATGCGGCGCCACCCCTGGGCCGGATGCAGCCGCGTGAAGTCGGGGCGCAGCGGCTCGAAGGAGAACACGACCCCCGTCTGGGCGACCGAACCCACCACCGCCGCGGCCAGCAGCGCCAGGAACAGCGGCCACAGGACCAGGGCGGCGCCGGCCGCCATTTCCTGCACCAGCGCCCACGCAGGGGGCTGCTGCGCGGCGTCGCCGGCGCGCAGCAGCGCCAGCCGCGCGATCCGCACCAGGGCCTGCCACGCTTCGAGGCCGCAGGCCGCTAGCCAGCCGGCCGCGGCCACGAACACGACGCAGCCCACCACCTCCGAGCTGCGGGGCGTCTGGCCCTTTTCGCGCGCCTTGTGCAGCTTGAAGGGCGTGGCGGCTTCGCTGCGATCGAGGTCCTGTTCCGCCATCAGCGTGCCCCCGTGGCCAGCCAGGCCATCCAGGTCCGGTAGATCGCGGCGTAGAGCCGGCCCGCGGGCGCGCCGAAGGTGCCGGCCCAGGCCCACAGCGACAGCAAGCCGGCGACGATCTTCACCGGCACGCCCAGCACCAGCATGTTCATCTGCGGCAGGTTGCGCGAGATCACGCCGAGGGCGAAGTCGACCAGCAGTAGCCCCAGCACGATGGGCGCCGCCAGCGCGAAGCCGAGCGCGAACAGCGCCGCCGCCTCCCGCGCGAGGGGCTCGGCGGCACCGGCGAGCGAGGCGGGCTGCCCCACCGGAAAGCGCTCCACGCTGTAGGCGATGCCGCGCAGCAGCGCGTGGTGGCCGTTCACGAGGAAGAAGAACACGGCCGCGAACAGGGCAAAGATGGACGACAGCACCGGCACGCGCGTGCGGGTGGTGGGATCGAACACCTGCGCGATGCCGAAGCCCACCTGCACGTCCACCAGCCGCCCGGCGAGCGCGAAGCCGGCGAAGGCCATGAGCACGCCGAGGCCGAGCGTGGCGCCGATCACCAGTTCCCGCAGCAGCCCCTGCAGGAGGACGCCGAAATCGTGCGGCGCGGGCGCGGCCGTGCCGGCGAAGGGCAGCGCGATGACGCAGGCGAAGCCCAGCGCCATCAGCACCCGCACCAGCAGCGGCAGCGCGGCGGCGTACAGCAGCGGGGTCATCAGCAGCAGCGCCGCGATGCGCGCGGACAGCAGCAGCACCGTGACGATCCAGCCGGCGCCCAGCGTCGAGACGATGGCGTTCATGGCGCGCGACTCAGAGCAGCGAGGGGATCTGCGACCAGAGCGAAACGGTGAAGCGGCACAGCGTGCGCAGCATCCACGGACCGAAGGCGACCACCGCGAGGCCCGCCGCGAGGAGCTTGGGCACGAAGCTGAGCGACATCTCCTGGATCTGCGTCACGACCTGCAGCACGCTCACGGCCAGGCCCACCAGCATCGTGATGCCCAGCACCGGCAGGCACACCATCAGCCCGGTCCAGAACAGATCGGCCGTCACCCTGATCGCGAGATCGCCCTGCATGACCACACCTCCCTGGTGCTTTCGTGAGGGCTGACTGTGCGGGAGGCGGCAGGCCGCGTTGAGTGCGGGATGTCACACGCGGCGGGCGCAATCGGCCCGGCACGATCGGAGGAGACGCAGCGCGCCGCGCGCTGCGGAATGCGCTACATGCCCGGCACTGCCTGCAGCAGGGCCAGCAGCGCGCCCACCATCACCGGCTTGACCAGGAAATGGTCGAAGCCGGCCAGCTCCGCGGCCTCGCGGTCGGTGGGCTGGTCCGATCCCGTCAGCGCCACCAGCTTCATCCGGCTGTCCGCCGCCTGCTGCCGGATGCGCGTGCAGGCGACCACGCCGCCCATGCGCGGCATGTGCAGGTCGAGGATCACGAAGGGCGGGCGCTCGCGCAGCGCCACCGCCACGCCATCGTCACCGTCGTAGGCCACCAGCGTGTCGAAGCCGAGCTGCTGCAGCACTTCGCACAGGCCGTCGGCGGTGTCACGGTGGTCGTCGACCACCAGCACGGTACGGCTGCTGGCGGGGTCGGCTGGTTCGGGCGTCATGGCGTGGCAAGTGCTGTCGGTGTCATCTGTTGCGGGCTGCGGCGGTATTTTGCCCAAAGGAGTCGCCGCTCCGGCGTCAGTGGCGGTCGACAGACAGGGCCGTCCGGGCGCTGCTCTAATCGGGGCAGGAACAAAGGACCCCATGACGCACCTGTTCGATCCCCTCCAGCTGGGCCCGCTGCGCCTGGCCAACCGCATCGTCGTCGCACCGATGTGCCAGTACTCCGCCGACGAGGGCAGCGCGACCGACTGGCACCTGGTGCATCTCGGGCACCTCGCCCTGTCGGGTGCCGGGCTGCTGATCATCGAGGCCACGGCCGTGTCCGCCGTCGGGCGCATCTCGCCGGACGACCTGGGCCTGTACTCGGATGCGAACGAGGCCGCGCTGGCGCGCGTGCTGGCGGCGGTGCGCAGGCATTCGGCGATCCCGGTGGCGATCCAGCTCTCGCACGCGGGACGCAAGGGCTCCAGCCACGCGCCGTGGGATGGCGGCGCGCAGATCCGCTCCGACGAGCCGCGCGGCTGGGTCACCGAGGCTCCATCGGCCGTCGCGCACTCTCCCGGCGAGCTGCCGCCGGTGGCACTCGACCGCGCCGGCCTGGCGCGCATCCGCGACGACTTCGCCCGCACCGCGGCGCGCGCCGCCCGGCTCGGCCTGGACGGCATCGAGCTGCACGCCGCGCACGGCTACCTGCTGCACCAGTTCCTGTCACCGCTGGCGAACCGGCGCGAGGACGAATACGGCGGCAGCCGCGAGAACCGCATGCGCTTCCCGCTCGAAGTGTTCGACGCGGTGCGCTCGGCCTTCCCGGCCGGCAAGCCGGTGTGGGCGCGGGTGTCGGCCACCGACTGGGTGCCGGGGGGCTGGGACGTGGAGGACACCATCGCCTTCTCGCACGCGCTCGCAGCGCGGGGCAGCGCGGCGGTCCATGTCTCCAGCGGGGGCGTGTCGCCGGCCCAGAAGATCGCGCTCGGCCCCGGCTACCAGGTGCCCTTCGCGCAGCGCGTGAAGGAGGCCGTCGGCCTGCCCACCATCGCGGTGGGCCTGATCACCGAAGCGGAACAGGCCGACGCGATCGTGCGCGGCGGCCGGTCCGACGCCGTGGCGCTGGCCCGCGCCATGCTGTACGACCCGCGCTGGCCCTGGCACGCGGCCGCGAAACTGGGTGCGCACGTGGTCGCGCCGAAGCAGTACTGGCGCTCGCAGCCGCGCGAACACAAGGACCTGTTCGCCGGCGCGCATTACGGGCAGCGCTGATCCCCAGGAGCGTGGGCGGCAGAGAGACGGGCCTGCGTTTCTCTGCCGCCCATGCTCCTAGCACAGCTCCATGACGGCGCTTCCCACAGCTTCCGTGGAGAACGTTGTGGACAACCGTGTGGAAGCCGGCGCCGGGCCGCGCCAGCACTGGCTCCGGACGGGGTGATGCAACAACAGGCAGGTGCCGGCCGAAGCTGACTGGCGGCTGGCGGCGCGTGCCGCCGCTGCAACAAGTCGCCTGCGCGACAGCCGTGCTTCAGCGCCTGAGCTTGTGCAGCAGGCCAGCGGTGGAGCCGTCGAGCCCTTCCGTATGGCCGGATTCGAGCCGCCTGGCGATCTCCGTCGCCAGCACCTTGCCCAGCTCCACCCCCCACTGGTCGAAGCTGTCGATGCCCCACACGCTGCCGCTGGTGAACACGCGGTGCTCGTGCAGGGCGATCAGTGCGCCCAGCGACTCGGGGGTGAGCGCGTCCAGCACGAAGAAGGTGCTCGGCCGGTTGCCCGGGAAGTTGCGGTGGCCGCCGGCGTCCGCGCGGCCCTGCATCAGCGCCTGCGCCTGCGCCAGCGCATTGGCCAGCAGCAGTTCCTGGTGCCCCGGAATGCCGTGCGCCGGGTCGCGCACGGCGATGAATTCCACCGGGACGCGGTCGCTGCCCTGGTGCAGCATCTGGAAGTAGGCGTGCTGCCCGTTCGTGCCCGCCTCGCCCCACAGCACCGGCGAGGTCGCGTAGGGCAGCGGCTGGCCCTGCGCATCCACGCTCTTGCCGTTGCTCTCCATCTCGAGCTGCTGCAGGTAGGCCGCAAAGCGCCGCAGCGCGCTGTGGTACGGCGCGATGCTGCGGCTGGCGAAACCGTGGAAGTCGCGGTACCACACGTCCAGCAGGCCCAGGCGCACCGGCAGGTTCCGCTCCAGCGGTTCGCGGCGGAAGTGCTGGTCCATCGCGTGGGCGCCGGCCAGGAACGCACCGAAGCGCTGCGCGCCGACGGCCATGGCCAGGGGCAGGCCGATCGCGGACCACAACGAATAGCGGCCGCCCACCCAGTCCCAGAACCCGAAGGTGGTGGTGATGCCGAACTGGCGCGCCGCCTCCACGTTGGTGGTGAGGGCGGCGAAGTGCCGCCCCACGTCGCTGCCGCCCTGCTGCTGGAACCAGACGCGGGCACTGCGCGCGTTGGTCATCGTCTCCAGGGTCGTGAACGTCTTGGAGGCGATCAGGAACAGCGTGCGATCGGGCCGCAGCTGCTGCAGCACGGCGTCGAGCTCGTGGGCGTCGATGTTGGAGACGAAGTGGAAGCGCTTGCCGCGGATGCGGAAGGCGTCCAGCGCCGCCACGGCCATCTGCGGCCCGAGGTCGGAGCCGCCGATGCCGATGTTGACCACGTCGGTGATCGCGGCGTCGGCGCGCACGTGCTCGGCGTAGGCGAGCATCGCCTCCAGCGTGTCGTGCACGGCCACCGAGTCCGGATCCTTCGCGTCGCGCGGTGCGCGCAGCAGCCAGTGCTTGACCGCGCGGTCCTCGGTGTTGTTGATGCGCTCGCCGGCGAACATCGCGTCGCGGTGCGCCTCGACGCCGCACTCGCGCGCCAGCGCGAACAGCGCCTGCTCGGTGGCGGCGTCGAGCAGGTTCTTCGACAGGTCGGCGAACACGTGCGGCGCCTGCTGGCTGAAACGCGCGAAGCGGTCGGCGTCCTGCGCGAACGCATCGCGCAGGTCGAACGCGGCGCCCGCGGTGCGGAAGCGCTCGTGCAGTTGCGCCCAGGCGGCCGTGCGGTCGCAGCGCTGGCGTGCGTCGGTCATCGCGTCCCTCCTCCAGGCATCAGGCCGCGAGGATCAGCTGTTCCAGCTTCGCCGCGTCCACGGCGAAGGTCCGGATGCCTTCGGCCAGCTTCTCGGTGGCCATGGCGTCCTCGTTGAGCGCCCAGCGGAACGACTTCTCGTCGTACTGCACGCGCTCGATGTCGGCGGCCCTGGCCTGCGCGGGGTCGAGCGCGCGCCGCAGCGGCTCGTTCGAGCCGGCGAGTTGCGCCAGCAGCTCGGGGCTGATGGTCAGCAGGTCGCAGCCCGCCAGCGCGAGGATCTGGCCCACGTTGCGGAAGCTCGCGCCCATCACTTCGGTGGCGATGCCGAAATGCTTGTAGTAGCTCCAGATCTGGCGCACCGACTGCACGCCGGGGTCGTTCGCGCCCGCGCTGCCGGCCTCGTCCCACGCCGAGCCCGCGCTCTTCTTGTACCAGTCGTAGATGCGGCCCACGAAGGGCGAGATCAGCTTCACCTTGGCCTGGCCGCAGGCCACCGCCTGGCAGAAGGAGAACAGCAGGGTCAGGTTGCACTGGATGCCCTGCCTCTGCAGCTGCGCGGCCGCCTGGATGCCTTCCCACGTGGAGGCGACCTTGATCAGCACGCGCTCGGCGGGAATGCCTTCGGCGCGGTACAGCGCGATGAGGCGCTCGCCCCGCGCGACGGTGGCGGCCGTGTCGAAGCTCAGGCGGGCATCGATCTCCGTCGAGACGCGGCCGGGGATGTGCTGCAGGATCTCGGTGCCGAAGCGCACCAGCAGGCGGTCGACGATCTCGTCGAGAGGTTCCCTGCGGTGCCGGCCCACCGTCTCGGCCAGCAGGTGCGCGTAGTCGGCCTTCTGCACCGCCTTGAGGATCAGCGAGGGATTGGTCGTCGCGTCCTTCGGGTGGTATTGCGCGAGCTGGCGGAAGTCGCCGGTGTCCGCCACGACCGTGGTGTACTGCTTGAGGGCATCCAGTTGGTTCATGCCCCGATTATCCGGCGCGGCCCCGCCGGGAGGCGCCGGAACCTAGGATGGCCGCACGATCGCCACCCCGTGGCTCGCCAGCTGCAGGCCCACGTCGCTGCCAATGCCGACCGCGCGCCCGACGTCCGGCGAGACGACGAACACGGGCCCCAGTTCGGTCTCGAAGGTGTACTCGTAGCTGCTGCCGAGATAGGACAGCTTGGCCAGCCGGCCGGCCAGCCCCTGCCCCGGCGGCACGAGCTGCCAGGCCTCCGGCCGCACGGCCACCTTCACCGCGCCGGCGCTCACGGACTGGCGCGGCACGATCCGCAGCGGCCCGAGCGTGACGATGCCTCGTGCATCCGCCTCGGCCGCGAACAGCGTCGCCTCCCCCATGAAGGCGGCCACGAATTCGCTGGCGGGCGCCTCGTACAGCTCCTGCGGGGTGCCGCGCTGCGCGATCGCGCCGTGGTCCATCACGATGATGTGGTCGCTCACGGCAAGCGCCTCGCCCTGGTCGTGGGTCACGTAGGCCACGGTGAGCTGCAGGCGCTGCTGCAGCGCGCGGATCTCCTCGCGCATCTCGCGCCGCAGCCGCGCGTCGAGGTTGGACAGCGGCTCGTCGAACAGCAGCACCTGCGGCTCGAGCACCAGCGCGCGGGCGAGCGCCACGCGCTGCTGCTGGCCGCCGGAGAGCTCGCTGGGCAGCCGCGCGTCGAAGTCCACCAGGCCCACGTTGTGCAATGCCTCGCGCGCGCGGCGCCGCGCCTCCTGCAGCGGCACGCCCGACATGCGCAGGCCGTAGCTCACGTTCTCCAGCACGTCCATGTGCGGGAACAGCGCGTAGCTCTGGAACATCATGCTCACGTTGCGCTGCGCCGGGCCGAGCCGCGTGACGTCGCGCCCGCCGATCAGGACCTCGCCCGCGCTGGGCGTCTCCAGGCCGGCGATGAGGCGCAGCGTCGTTGTCTTGCCACAGCCCGAGGGACCGAGGATGGTGGTGAGCGAGCCGCGCGGGATCTCGAAGCTGATGCCGTCCACCGCGGCCCGCGCGCTGGCGTCGGCCCCATAGCGCTTGCTGACGCCGCGGAATTCGATGCCGGCGCTCATGCCGCCGCTCCCGCCATGGGTTGCACCGCCGCGGCGGCGCGCCGGCCGAGGCGCCGTTCCCCCACCGCCCACTGGATGCCGGCCGTCACCACGCTCATCATCGCGATCAGGACGGTGCAGTACGCGAGCGCCACGCCATAGTCGCCGTTGCCGACGCGGCCGATGATGTAGGTGGTGGCCAGTTCGTTCTCCGCGGTGACCAGGAAGATCACGGCGGAGACGGTGGTGATGGCCCGCACGAAGCTGTAGACCAGTGCCGCGACGAGCGCGGGCTTGAGCAGCGGCAGCACGACGTGGCGCAGCGTCTGCAGGGTCGAGGCGCGCAGCATCAGCGAGGCCTCGTCGAGCGAAGGATCGACCTGGTGCAGGGCCGCCGTGCCCGCCCGCACCCCGACCGGCAGGTTGCGGAACACGAAGCACAGCACGATGATCAGCCCGGTGCCCGTGAGCTCGATCGGCGGCACGTTGAACGCCAGGATGTAGCTCACGCCCAGCACCGTGCCCGGAATGGCGAAGGCCAGCAGGGCGGAGAACTCGAACAGCCCCCGGCCGCGAAACCGCGTGCGGGCGAGCAGCCAGGCGATCAGCAGGCCCATCGCCGCGGTCACGGGCGCCGAGAGGGCCGCGAGCTTCACGGTGGTGAAGAACGAGTTCCACGCGGTGCCGGCCCACACCACGCCGAAGGCGCCCCACTCCAGCGCGAAGGCGGTGCGGAAGTGCGCCAGCGTGAGCGTGTAGTCGCGGCCCCAGGTCTGCACGAAGCCTCCGGCGAATGCGAACAGGTACACGAGCAGGGTGAAGGCGATCCACGGCAAGGCGACACCGTGCACCAGCCGCCGCACGTCCGGCGGCAAGGGCATGGGAACGCCGCCGTCGCCCTTGCCCCCCACGGTGGCGTAGCTGCGCCGGCCGAGCGCCCAGCGTTGCAGCGCGAACGCGCCCAGCGCGAACAGCGTCAGCAGCCATGCCAGGGCAGCGGCCCGGCCCTGGTCGTACTGCGCGCCGACGATGGCGAAGAAGATCTCCGTCGACAGCACCGAGAACTGCCCGCCCACGACGATCGGGTTGCCGAAGTCCGCCATGCTTTCGATGAAGCCGACCAGGAACGCGTTGGCGAGGCCGGGGCGCAGCAGCGGCAGCGTGACGGTGCGGAAGGTCTGCCGGGCGTCGGCCCGCAGCGTCTGCGCCGCTTCTTCCAGGCTGGGCGACACGCCCTGCACCACCCCGCGCACGGTCATGAAGGCGATCGGAGTGAAGGCGAAGGTCTGCGCGATCCACACCCCCAGCCAGCCGTAGAACCAGCGCGAAGGCTGCACGCCGAAGGCAGCCTCCAGCAACTGGTTCACGATGCCGGCGCGCCCGAACAGCAGGATCAGGCCGAGGCCCACCACGAAGGGCGGCGTGATGATCGGCAGCAGCGCCAGCACGTTCAGCGGCCGGGCGAGCCGGCGCGAGCCACGCTCCGCCATCAGGGCCATCAGCGTGCCGAGCAGCGTGGTGCTCGCCGCCGTCGCGAGGCCGAGGAACAGGGTGTTCCAGGCCACGCCGCAGCGCACCCCGCCGCCCAGGCACTGCAGGCCCCAGTTGCGCTCGCTCGCGAGGCGGCCCGCGAAGGCGGTCAGGGCCACGCGGCCGTCCTCGCCGAGGAAGGCGCCGGCCAGCGCCTTGAGCACCGGGAACACGATGAACAAGGCCAGCAGCGCCCCGCAGGTGAGCACCGCGGCGGCGACGAACAGGTCGCCGCGGAACAGCCCGCGCCGCGCGAGCCCGCAGGCGCCGAGCACCACGAGGGAGACGAGGGCGATCGCCGCGCCCCAGCCCATGCCGAACTGCTGCAGCGCCAGTGCGCCGAACGTCGTCTCGAGCAGCGCGAAGTTCCAGCCCTTGGCGCCGATGGCGAAGCCGCTCGCCAGCAGCGCCAGCGCGCCGCCGAAGCCGCCCGCCGCGAGGAGGCCGCCCTGCCGGCCACCGGGCGGCAGCAAGGTGGCGGCGCCGCACAGCAGCAGGCCCGCGAGGCCGGCCAGCAACCACGGCCGGCCGAACACCAGGGCCTGCAGCAGCCCGTTCGCGCTCGCCTGCTCGCCCCAGGTGCGGCCGAACGCGAGCAGCCCGTTCGCATCCTGCAGCGCGTACCAGGGCAACAGCAGGTACCCCAGCAGGCCGGCCGCCACCCACGCCCACACCGGTGCGTCGGGCTTCCTCAGGAGGCTACGCGTCACCGCGGCAGCGCGTTCACTTCCTTTTCCCAGCGCGCGATCAGGCGCCTGCGCTCCGCGCTGGCACCGTACTTCGCGTAGTCGTAGTTGATGAATCGGATCCTGCGGAAGTCCGGCACGCGCGCATCCACCCTGGCGGCCTTGTTGCTCGGAAGCTGGAAGGACTTCGCCGCCGCGGCCATCTCCTGCGCGGGCGGCGTCAAGGCCCATTCGTAGAACTTCTTCGCGGCCTCGAGGTTGCGTGCGCCCTTGATGATGCTCATGGAACCGATCTCGGCGCCGGTGCCGTCCGCCGGCGTGATCGTCTCGACGGGGAAGCCCTGCATCTTCTCGCCCGGGCCGTCGTGCACGAAGCTGATCGACAGGGCCGTCTCGCCGCGGGCCACCGCCTTGATCGGGGCCGTGCCGGAGCGCGGATAGGTGCCGACGTTGCGGTGCAGCCCCTTCAAGTAGTCGAAGGCCTTGTCCTCGCCCATCAGCTGCACCAGCGTGGCGATCATCGTGTAGGCGGTGCCGCTGGAGGCGGGATTGGCCACCTGCACCTCGCCCTTGTATTCGGGCTTGAGCAGGTCGCCCCAGGTCCTGGGTACCGGCAGCTTCTTCTTCGCCAGCAGCTCGGGGTTGTAGCCGAAGCCCAGCGGCCCCGAGTAGATGCCGACGGTGCGCCAGTTCGACTGTTTCGCCTGCTGCTGCGCCCACTCGTGCAGCTGCGGCAGCGAAGGCGAGCGGTATTCGAGGGTGAGGCCCTGCTCGGCGGCCTGCAGGTGCGGATCACCGGTGCCGCCGAACCAGATGTCGGTCTTGGGGTTGTCCTTCTCCGCGATGAGCTGCGCCAGCGCTTCGCCGGAGCCCTTCATGGCCATGTTCACGCGCACGCCCGTCGTGCGCGCATACACGGTGGAGATCATGTTGCACCACTCGGCCTGCACGGAGCAGATCACGTTGACCTGCCCCTGGGCGGCGGCAACCGAAGCGCCGGTGGCCAGGACCAGGCCGAAACAGAACGTGCGCATTGCTTCTCCTCGTAACGAAATTACAACGATTCCTGCTGCGGGGCCTGGCTTGGCGCGACGCGCCTCCCACCCGCGTTCTGAAACTAAGTTACAGTATCCCGACCCCGTCAAGCAACAACAACGCCATGAGCTTCGACCTCGTTCTCTTCGGCGGTACCGGCGACCTCGCGTGGCGCAAGATCATGCCGGCACTGTTCCAGGCCTTCCGCCACGGCACGCTGCCCGAGGGTGGCCGCATTATCGGCATTGCGCGCGACGACTTGAGCGATGCGCAGTATCGCGAGCTGATCCGCTCCCGCTTCGCGGACGTGGACCTGGCCAAGCGGCCGAGCCCGGAGGAATTCGAGCGCTTTGCCGGACTGCTGCACTTCCTGCGGCTGGACTTGTCGCAGCCGCAGGACTACGCGCGGCTCGCGCAGATGTTGCGCGAACGCCATGCCGAAACGGTGGTGATGTACCTGGCCACCGCTCCGGACCTGTTCACCAAGGTGGTCCAGCAGCTCGCCGCCGCCGGCCTGAACCGGCCGAACACGCGGCTGGTGCTGGAGAAGCCGCTGGGCCACGACCTCGCCTCCAACCGCGAGATCAACGAGGTGGTGCGCAGCGTGCTGAGCGAGCGGCAGATCTTCCGCATCGACCATTACCTGGGCAAGCCGGCGGTGCAGAACCTGTTCGCGATGCGCTTCGGCAATGCCCTGTTCGAACCGGTCTGGCGGCGCGAGCACGTGTCGAACGTGCAGATCACGATCGCGGAAGACCTGGGCGTGGAAAAGCGCGGCGCCTTCTACGACAAGACCGGCGCCCTGCGCGACATGGTGCAGAACCACGCGCTGCAGCTGCTGTGCGCCCTGGCGATGGAGCCGCCGATCAGCGCGCACGCCGATGCGATCCGCGACGAGAAGCTCAAGGTGCTGCGCTCGCTCAAGGGCTGGACGCCCGAGGCGCTGGACCAGCACGTGGTCCGCGGGCAGTACGCGGCCGGCAGCGTCAACGGCCAGCCGGTCAAGGGCTACCGCGAGGAGCCGGGCGTAGCCCCGGAAAGCCAGACCGAGACCTTCGTGGCCCTGCGCGCGGAGATCGCGAGCTGGCGCTGGGCCGGCGTGCCCTTCTACATCCGCACCGGCAAGCGGCTGGCTTCGCGCGAGGCGCACATCGTGGTGAACTTCCGCGAGACGCCGCATGCGATCTTCAGCGCCCCGCCCGGCAGCGCCAACCGGCTGGTGATCAACCTGCAGCCGCGCGACGGCCTCGAGCTGCACCTGCTGGCGCAGGGGCAGGAGAACCGGCGCAACGGCCAGGTGCTGGCGCCGGTGCAACTGGACCTGGATTTCGCCAAGCGCTTCGGCTCCGAGCGCGTGGGCGCCTACGAGCGGCTGCTGCTGGACGTGATCGCCGGGCGCCTGAACCTGTTCGTGCGCAGCGACGAGCAGGAGGCGGCCTGGCGCTGGGTCGAGCCGGTCCTCGAACACTGGCGTGCCGACGAACGCGGGCCGCGGCCGTACAACGCGGGAACGTGGGGACCGAGCGCCTCCAGCGCGATGATCGCCCGCGACGGCTTCTGCTGGAGCGAGGAATGCTAGCCCCCACGCCGGCCACTGCGGCGAGGTGCGCGTGCTAGACCGCATCCGCGCGTCCATGTCTTCGCTGGCACCGGCGGAGCAGCGCGTCGCGCGGCTCGTGCTCGTGGACCCGCGCGCGTTCGCGAACCTGCCGGTGAGCGAGCTTGCGTTCCGCGCGCACGTGAGCAAGCCCACGGTGGTGCGCTTCTGTCGCAGCATGGGCTACGACGGCCTGTCGGACTTCAAGCTGAAACTGGTGGGCAGCGTCAGCGAAGGCGTGCCCTTCATCCACCGCAGCGTGGACGCGGACGACAAGACCGGCGACGTGCTGGTGAAGGTGATCGACAACGCCGTGGCGGCCTTCCTGAAGTACCGCAACGATGCATCCACCTTCGCCATCGAGAAGGCAGCGCAGGCGCTGGCCGCCACGCACGGCACGCGCGGACGCATCGAGTTCTACGGCGTCGGCAACTCCGGCGTCGTGGCCCTGGATGCGCAGCACAAGTTCTTCCGCCTCGGCGTGAACACCATCTCGTACAGCGACGGGCACATGCAGGTCATGAGCGCGACGCTGCTGGGGCCCGGGGATTGCGTGGTCGTGATCTCCAACTCCGGCCGCACGCGCGACCTGATGGATGCCTGCGACATCGCGCGGCGCAACGGCGCCACCACGATCGTGATCACCGCGACGGGTTCGCCCCTGTCCACGGCCGGTCAGATCCACCTCGCTGCGGACCATCCGGAGGGCTACGACCGCTACAGCCCGATGGTGTCGCGCCTGCTGCACCTGATGATCATCGACGTGCTGGCGACGACGGTGGCGCTGCGGATCGGGGGCGGGCGGCTGCAGCCCTTGCTGCGCGAGATGAAGAACAACCTGCGGTCGAAGCGGTACGCGTGAAGCAAGCGCCGGGGTTCGTTTCGCTCACCGCCAGCCTGCGCAATCCGCGCCCGGCGCTTTCGTAGGCTGGCGGTGAGCGAAGCGAACCCCAGCGTTCAGATCCGCCCCTCCTCCACCGCGTGGCAGGCCACGCGCACCCCACGAAGCTCCAGCAGTGCCGGCCGCTCCGCCCGGCACCTCTCGTTCGCATGCGGGCAGCGCGGGTTGAACGCGCACCCCGTCGGCGGGTCCAGCGGATTCGGCACCTCCCCCTGCACCGGCGTGCGCGCGCGCCCGGTGTCGTGCATCTTCGGGATCGCATCCAGCAGCATGCGCGTGTAGGGATGCTGCGGGTTGGCGAACAGCTGCTGCTTGGGCGCGAGCTCCACCAGCCGGCCGAGGTACATCACGCCGACCTCGTCGCTCACGTGGCGCACCACGGCCAGGTTGTGCGAGATGAAGAGATAGGTCAGCCCCAGCCGCCGCTGCAGGTCCTTCATGATGTTGAGGACCTGCGCCTGCACGCTCACGTCCAGCGCCGACGTGGGCTCGTCGCACACCAGGAACTCGGGGTTCGTCGCCAGCGCGCGGGCAATCGAGATGCGTTGCCGCTGCCCGCCGGAGAACTGGTGCGGGTACTTGGTCACGTCCTGCACGCCCAGGCCGACCGAGGACAGCAGTTCGGCCACGCGCTCGCGCACGGCGGCGGCACCGGTGACCAGACCATGCTCCTTCAGCGGCTCCGCGACGATGTCCTCCACCCGCCAGCGCGGATTCAGGCTGGCATAGGGGTCCTGGAAGATCATCTGGATGCGCCGGCGCAGCTTGCGGCCCTCGGGCGTGCGGAAGGCCGCGTGGGCATCCTGGCCGTCGAAGGTGAAGCTGCCGCGCGTGGGCGCATACAGGCCCACGAGCAGGCGCGCGACCGTGCTCTTGCCGCAGCCGGATTCGCCGACGAGTGCGAGGGTGCGACCCTTGCCGATCGCGAAGCTCACGCCGTCGACGGCGTGCAGCAGCAGGCGCGGCTTGCGTTCGATGACGCGATTGAGCCACGGGGGGGAGACGTCGAAGGTCTTGGCGAGGTCAGTGGCCTGGACGAGGGGGGCGTTGGTGGTGGCGGGCGTGCCCCTCACCCCAGCCCTCTCCCCAGGGGAGAGAGGGAGCGAACCCCCAGGGAGAGAGTCGGCGGGCAGGACGCTGCTCATCCCGGCATCTCCGCATTGGCGTCGTGCAGCCAGCAGGCGGCGCGCGTGGCGCCGGCGTTCAGCAGGTCGGGGCGCTCGCGCGTGCAGCGCTCGAAGGCGCGCGGGCAGCGGGGGTTGTAGGCGCAGCCGGACGGGATCGCCGTCAGGCGCGGCATCGCGCCGTCGATCTGGTTCAGGCGCTCGCGGTCGCTCGCCATGTCCGGGATGGAGGCCATCAGCCCCATGGTGTACGGATGCGCCGGCTGGTGGATCACCTGGTGCACCGGCCCGATCTCGGCCAGCCGGCCTGCATACATCACCGCGACGCGGTCGCAGGTCTCCGCGATCACGCCCATGTCGTGCGTGATCAGCATGACGGCGGCGCCATGCTCGCGGCAGATCCGCTTGAGCAGCTGGATGATCTGCGCCTGGATCGACACGTCGAGAGCCGTCGTGGGCTCGTCGGCGACGACCAGCCGCGGCTCGGCCGCGAGCGCCAGCGCGATCACCACCCGTTGCCGCATGCCGCCCGAGAACTGGTGCGGATAGTGGTCGATGCGCTGCGCGGCGGCGGGGATGCCGGTCTCCTCCAGCAGGGCGATCGCGCGCCGGCGCGCCTCGGCGCGGTCCACCGGCAGGTGCGCCTGGATGGTCTCCGTGAGCTGCCGGCCGATCGTGTAGAGCGGATTCAGCGAGGTCAGCGGGTCCTGGAAGATCGCGCCGATCTTGCGGCCGCGGATGTGCCGCAGGCGCTCGAACGGCAGGTTGTCGATGCGCTCGCCTTCCAGCAGGATCTCACCCGAGGCGATGCGCCCCGGCGGCTCGAGCAGCCCGATGATGGCCGCACCCGTCAGCGACTTGCCGGCGCCCGACTCGCCCACCACGCCCAGGATTTCGCCCGGCGCGATGTCGAAGGAGACGTGGTCCAGCGCCCGCAGCGTGCCGCGCCGCGTGGGAAATTCGACGACGAGGTCGCGGACCTCCAGCAAACTCATTGCAGCCTCGGGTTCAGCGCGTCGCGCAGCCAGTCGCCCAGCAGGTTCACCGACAGCGCAATGAGGATCAGCATGATCGCGGGAAACACCGTGATCCACCACTCGCCCGAAAACAGGTAGTTGTTGCCGATCTGGATCAGCGTGCCCAGCGAAGGCGAAGTGGGCGGCACGCCCACGCCGAGGAAGGACAGCGTCGCCTCGGTGATGATCGCCGTGGCGATGTGGATCGTGGCCAGCACCAGCACCGGACCCATGACGTTGGGCAGCACGTGGCGCAGCATGATGCGCACCGGCGCCACGCCCGTCACGCGCGCCGCCTGCACGTATTCCTTGTTGCGCTCCACCAGCGTGGAGCCGCGCACCGTGCGCGCGTACTGCACCCAGCCGGTGAGCGTGATCGCGACGATCAGCACGCCGAAGGCCACGGTGTTGGGCGCGTTCGGGAAGAGCGCCCGCCCGACCCCCGCGATCAGCAGCGCGACGAGGATCGGCGGGAAGGACAGCATCACGTCGCACAGGCGCATCAGGAACGCATCGAGCCAGCCGCCGCGAAAGCCCGCCAACAGGCCGAGTGCCACGCCGACGGCCATCGACAGCACCACGGACGCGACGCCCACGACGAGCGAGATGCGCGCGCCGTAGATCAGGGCCGAGAGGATGTCGCGGCCCTGGTCGTCGGTGCCGAGCAGGTACTTGGCGCTGCCCTCGGGCAGCCAGGCCGGCGGCTTGCGCGCGTCGCCCAGCTCCAGGGTCGTGAGGTCGAAGGGGTTGTGCGGCGCCACCCAGCCGGCGAACACCGCACAGAAGATGCACGCGAAGGCGATCGCGCCGGCGACGATCGCCACCGGCGACGTGCGGAAGCTGTAGCCGACATCGCTGTCCAGCCAGCCCGCGAGCACCTGCTTCATCGCGCCTCCGGCGCTGGCGCAAGCAATGGCATCAGGCGCCCGGCTTCACCTTGATCCACTTGAACGACAGGTTGTTGTCGGGCCGCTGGACCACGTCCACGCGCTTGCTCACGCCCCAGGCCAGCGCCTGCTGGTGCAGCGGGATGTGGCCGATGTCGTCCTGGTGGATCTTGAAGGCTTCGTGGATCATCGCGTTGCGCTTGGCCTTGTCGGTTTCCGCCTGGATCTTGTGCGTGAGCTCGTCGACCTTCGGGTTGCAGTAGGCGCCCAGGTTGAACTGGCCGGCGCCCTTGTCGTCGACGCAGGACATGATCGCATTCAGCGGGTCCGCCGCGTCGACGGTGCTGGGCGTCCACCCGAGCAGGTAGAAGCTGGTGTCGCGGCGCAGGATCTTCGGGAAGTAGGTGCCCTTGGTCTCGGCGGCGAGGTTGATCTTGACGCCGATGCGCGAGAGGTTGGCGGCCACCGCCTGGCAGATCCGCGAGTCGTTCACGTAGCGGTCGTTCGGGCAGTTCATCGTGACCTCGAAGCCGTTCGGATAGCCGGCTTCGGCCATCAACTTCTTGGCGGCCTCAGGGTCGTACGGCAGGCGCTTGTTCAGGTCCGGCTGGAAGCCGTTGATGCCGGGGCCGACCATCTCGCCGGTGGGCGAGGACGCGCCGCGCATCACGGTCTTCTTGATGCCTTCGATGTCGATCGCCTGGTAGAAGGCCTGGCGCACCCGCTTGTCCTTGAACGGGTTCTTGCCCTTGACGCTGGAATACAGCAGTTCGTCGCGCTTCTGGTCCATGCCCAGGAAGATGGTGCGCAGCTCGGGGCCGGTGAGGGCGCGCGCGTTCGGCGAGCCGTTGACGCGGTCCACGTCCTGCAGCGGCACCGGCTCCATCACGTCGATTTCGCCGGAGAGCAGCGCGGCGACGCGGGTGGCGTCGTTGCCGATCGGCGTGAAGATCACTTCCTGGACGTTGCCCTCGATCTTGCCCCAGTAATTGCCGTTGCGAACGAAGGTCGTGCGCACGCCGGGCTGGCGCTCGCGCAGGCGGTACGGGCCGGTGCCGTTGGCGCGGAACGAGGCGGCGTTCTCGATGCCCTTGCGGCGGTCGACCGGGCGCGTGGCCTGGTTGTCCTCGCACCACTTCTTGCTCATGATCATCACGCGCGACATGAGGTCCGGCAGGATGGGGAAGGGCTTGAGCGTCTCGATCTCCACGGTGTGCGAGTCGATCTTGCGCACCGCCTTGAAGTCGTTCGTGTAGCTCTTGAGGTCCGAGCCGTCGGCCTGCGTGCGCGCCATCGAGAACAGCACGTCGTCGGCCGTGAAGGGCGTGCCGTCGTGGAACTGCACGTTCTTGCGCAGCTCGAAGCGCCACACCGTCGGCGAGACCTGCTTCCAGGCGGTGGCGAGCCCCGGCACGACGCTCATGTCCTTGTCGCGCAGCACCAGCGCGTCGTAGATGTTGCCCAGCACGTCGAGCTGGAGCGACTCGTTGAGCGAATGCGGGTCCATCGACAGCGCATCGCCCTGGTTGGCGATGCGCACGGTCTGCGCGCCGGCGCCCAGTGCGGCGCACAGCAGGGCCGTGGCCAGGAAACTCTTCAATCGCATGGTGGACTCCTTCTGGAAGTAATGCCTTCGGATGAAACCGTTCGCGCCGCTCACGCCGCCAGCGGCAGCCCCCGCTCGACCAGGCTCGCGTGCAACGCGGAGCCGAGCGGCAGGATGTCGTCGTTGAAGTCGTAGCGCGTCATGTGCAGCATGCAGCTGCCTTCGCCGCCCTGGCCGATGCGCAGGTAGGCCCCGGGCTTGACCTGCAGCATGAAGGAGAAGTCCTCGGCGCCCATGCTGGGCTCCATGTCGCGCACCACGTGCTCGGGTCCGACCAGCGACTCCGCCACGTCGGCGGCGAACTCGGTCTCGCGCGGCGTGTTGATGGTGGCCGGATAGATGCGCTCGTAGTGCACGGTGGCCGAGGCGCCGAAGCCCAGCGCCACGGCGCTGCACAGCTCGTTGAGGCGCCGCTCCACCATGTCCTGCACCTCGGGGCGGAAGGTGCGCACGGTGCCCACCAGCGTGGCCTTGCCGGGGATCACGCTCATCGCGTGCAGGTCGCCGGCCTGCATCGCGCACAGGCTGATGACGGCGCCGTCGACCGGCTTGACGTTGCGCGAGACGATGCTCTGCACCGCCGTGATGATGTGGCCGGCCACCAGCACCGGATCCACCGCGAGGTAGGCGTGGGCGCCGTGGCCGCCCTTGCCGGCGATCTCGATCGTCACGCGGTCGGCCGAGGCCATCATCGCGTGGTGGCGCACGCCGAAGCTGCCGGGCCTGAGGCCGGGCCAGTTGTGCATGGCGTAGACGGATTCGACCGGCCAGCGCTGGAACAGGCCGTCCTCGATCATCGCCTTGGCGCCGGCGAAGCCTTCCTCGCCCGGCTGGAAGATCAGCACGGCGCTGCCGTCGAAGTTGCGCGTCTCCGCGAGGTAGCGCGCGGCGCCGACCAGCATCGTCACGTGGCCGTCGTGCCCGCAGCCGTGCATCATGCCGTTGCGCGTCGACTTCCAGGGGAAGTCGTTGTTCTCGGTCATGGTGAGCGCGTCCATGTCGGCGCGCAGGCCGAGCATGCGGTTGCCCGTGTTCTGGCGCCCGTGGACGATGCCCACCACGCCCGTCTTGCCGATGCCGGTGTGGATTTCGTCGACGCCGCACAGGCGCAGGGCCTCCTGGATGCGGGCGGAGGTGTAGACCTCCTCGAAGCCCAGTTCCGGGTGCGCGTGCAGGTCGCGCCGGAAGGCGGTGAGCTCGGGGTGGAACTGCGCGATGTGCGCGAAGGGTCGCGCGTGCGCGAGCCGGTTGGCGGCGGCCGGAGCCAGCATGGCGGTCAATGTCCTCCCGCCGCGCCCACGCGCAGGCGCGGGTCGACGACGAAGTAAAGCAGGTCGACGATCAGGTTGATCACGACGAAGATCAGGGCGATCAGGCACAGGTAGCATGCCATCACGGGGATGTCGGCGAAGGTCACGGCCTGGATGAACAGCAGGCCCATGCCGGGCCACTGGAACACGGTCTCGGTGATGATGGCGAAGGCGATCAGCTGCCCGAGCTGCAGGCCCGTGATGGTCATCACCGGCACCAGCGTGTTCTTCAGCGCGTGGCCGAAATGGATGGCGCGGTTCGGCAGCCCGCGGGCGCGCGCGAACTTGATGTAGTCGGTGCGCAGCACCTCCAGCATCTCCGAGCGCACCAGCCGCATGATCAGCGTGAGCTGGAAGATCGCCAGCGTGATCGCCGGCAGCACGAGGTGGTACCAGCCGTCGCGCGTCGCCAGGCCCGTGGCCCACCAGCCCACCTGCACCGTCTGCCCGCGGCCGAAGCTCGGGAACCACCCCAGCGTGACGGAGAAGACCAGGATCAGCAGGATCCCGATCAGGAAGGTGGGCAGCGAGACGCCCAGCAGGGAGAGCGTCATGAACAGCTGGCTGCCGAAGGTGCCGCGCCGCAGCGCCGCGTACACGCCCATGGGCACGCCGATCGCCAGCGCCAGCACCGCTGCGGTGAGCGCCAGTTCCACCGTGGCGGGGAAGCGTTCGCCGATCAGGCGCGACACCTTGGCGCCCTGGCGCAGGCTGAGGCCGAACTCGCCCTGCACGGCGTTGCCCAGGAAGTGCCAGAACTGCACGAAAAAGGGTTGGTCCAGCCCCAGCGCGGAGCGCAGCTCGCGGATCTGGTCCGGCTTGGCGTCCTGACCGAGCAGGAACACCACGGGGTCACCGACATACTGGAACAGCAGGAACGCGATGAAGGCCACCACCACCATGACCACCACGGCCTGGAGCATGCGGCGCAGGACAAATGCAAGCATCAATATGGGCGCGAAGGGCTGCCGAGGCTAGCATGGCAATTCCCGTGCCGGAACGCGGGGAAACTCTGAACGGTCGCGGCAGTGACGCGCTTCACTGCACGTGTTGCGCCGGTACCAGCCGCACCGGTCCGTACCAGGCCTGCGCCTGCGTGTGCGTGTTGTCGCTGTCCGTCATGATCGCGATGCCCACCAGCGCGCCGGGCGGCTCGCCGAACACGCGCTCGTAATCGGCGCGGATGTCGCGCTCGTAGTCCAGCCAGCGGTTCAGGCGGCGCGGCCCGGACTCGACGACCAGCTTGCGGATGCGGTCGGTGCGCGGGCTGGGAATGACGGTGCCCGGCGGGCGCTGGTTGCACCAAACGTACATCAGCGTCGCGTAGGGCAGCTCTTCGCCGGTCAGCGCGCGGGCCAGTTCGGACAGCGCGGCATCGCGGGCCGAAAAGCGGGAGCGGTCGCCTTCGAAGGCGAGCACGATGCGCACCGGGGCATCGTCGCGCTCGCGCAGGGCCAGGTCGGCCTGCTCGATCAGGCCGGGCACCTTCCAGGAGAAGCGCACGCTCCCCAGGTCGGCCGGCGCGATGCGCACGGCCTGGCGCAGCATGCTGGCGGAGCTGTCGGCGCGCACGGCGAGCACGTCGCGGCCGTCCAGCCGCATGTACTGGAATTCGGTGGCGGTCTTGCCGGGAAAGGTCTTGTGCACCCAGGCGGCGGGGCCGGCCCAGGGCGAGGTCGCCGCAGCGGCGGCGGAATCGGGCGGCACGGACGCACAGCCGGCGGCGGCCAGCAGGGCGGTGGCGGCGAACAGGGCCGCGCAGCGGCGCCGTCCGGAGGACAGGAAGTCCATGGCGGGGAAGATGGAAAAAAGCCGCCCGAAGGCGGCTTTCAAGTTTCTTGTTTTCTGCGGCGGCCTTGCGGCCGCTTCGAAAATCAGAAGCTGTGGCGGATGCCCAGGTCGTAGCCCGTGGAACGGAAGTTCACGGAACCGGCGGCAACCGTCGCGCCGTTCAGCGTCATGGAAGCGCCGTCCTTGTTGCGGGCGTGGGCGACCGTGGCGTACAGGGCGGTACGCTTGGACAGGTTGTGCACGTAGCCCAGGGCGATCTGCGCGGTGCGCGGATCGGCGCCAGGACCGTTGTCCAGCTTGTACGTGGAGTAGGAGGCACGGATCTCGCCCGCACCGACCGGCACCAGGGCGCCGATCAGCCAGCCGCGGCCGTCGATCTCGGTCGTGCTGTCCTTCTTGTCACGCGCGTACTGGGCCATCAGCTTGGCCATGCCGAAGTCCCACTGGCCACCGATGTTCCAGGTGGTGTAGTCGCCGCCGACGCCGGGGGCGGTGATGCCGTAGTTCGTGCGGGCCCAGGCCACGGCCACGTTGAACGGGCCGGAGCCGTAGCCCAGGCGCAGGCCGTAGCCCTTGCCGTCGTCTTCGGTCACGGCGCCGTTGGAGACGTTCTCGCCCATCCAGTAGTTCACCTGGCCGTAGATGCCGCCCAGGTTGGCCGGCAGGAAGTAGCCGATGTCGTTGGAGGCGCGCACGATCACGTTGCGGCTGCCGTTGGGCACGAACACGCCGGTGGCGGCGGGCGAAGCCAGGCCGCCGGCCGGGCCGTTCAGGGTCATGGTCGTGCCGACGCCGTTGGTGCCGAACGGATCGAAGATCGTCAGGTTCCAGAACGACGGGGTGTAGTCACGGCCGATGCGCACTTCGCCCCAGTTGCCAGCCAGGCTGACGGTGGAACGGCGGTTGAACACGAGGCCGGTACCGTCGGCGGCGTTCACGGCCGTCTGGTTGCCCGTGGGGATGGCTTGACCGGCGACGCCGCTGTCATTGCCCAGGGAGCCTTCCAGCCAGAAGGAAGCGTTCATGCCGCCACCCAGGTCTTCCGTGCCGCGGAAGCCGATGCGCGAGCTGTTGTAGCCCGAGTTGGTCAGCTGGGTTTTGCTGGCGTCACCGGCGCCATTGGCACGACCGTGAGCGATCGTGGCGTCGACGATACCGAACAGGGTGACCGACGACTGGGCGGACGCCGCACCGGCGGCAGCCATCACGGCCAGCGCAATCAGGGACTTTTTCATGCAAGTTTCTCCAAGGTTAAACATAGGGCTCCGGTTCGCATGGGGCGCGCATGCAGGCACGTGTCGCGCTCCACCGGATCCCCGGGCCAACCTCCTTTTGGGAAGTTGTTGCTATTCCACCAGAGGCCTTTTTGCGGCGCAAAGCAATTCGCCTTGCGGAGAGCGTTTCGTTGCAGGCCGACAACAGGAATCCGACGGCCGAGTGGACGATGCACAACACTTGCGTCGCATTTACGCGTCAAGTCAAGGATGAGGTGTGACATCCTTCTTCCTGATGTGCGACCTGCCGCAACCGTCGCGGGGCTCCTACACTTGGCCCATGATCGTCGATCGCATCCTCGGCGCCGCCGACCAGGCGTTGCGCACCCTGTTCGCGACCCCCCGCAGCACCCGCCCCTGCCCGGTCGTGCCGAACGAAGCCACGCACCTGGGCGCGCAGGAAAAGCAGCACGCCGCCGCGCTGATGCGGGTCAACCATGTCGGCGAGATCTGCGCCCAGGCGTTGTATACCGCCCAGTCCCTGGCCACGGGCAACGCGGAGCTGCGCGCGCAGCTGGAACGGGCCGCCCGCGAAGAGACGGACCACCTGGCCTGGACCAAGGCGCGGCTGGACGAACTGGGCGCCCGGCCTTCCGTGCTCAACCCGCTCTGGTACGCCGGCGCGTTCGGGATGGGCCTGATCGCCGCCCGCTTCGGCGACCGGGTGAGCCTGGGCTTCGTCGTGGAGACGGAACGCCAGGTCGAGGCCCACCTGCAGAGCCACCTGGAGCGCCTGCCGGCCGCCGACCACGCGTCGCGCGCCATCATCGCGCAGATGAAGGACGACGAGGCCGCGCACGCCAATCATGCGCTGCAGGCCGGCGGGGTGGAACTGCCTGCGCCGGTGAAGGTGGCCATGCGCGCGGTGGCCCGCGTGATGACCACGACGGCGCACTACATCTAGGCTGCGGCGCCGTCCTCCACCAGCTCGAAGCTGGTGGTCATTTCCGCCGTCTTCGCCAGCATCGCGCTGGCGGAGCAGTACTTCTCGTGGCTCATGGCGATGGCGCGCTCCACCGCGACCGCCGGCAGCTGGCGCCCGCGCACCGTGAAGTGCATGTGGATCTTCGTGAAGACCTTCGGATCCGTCGCGGCGCGCTCCGCACTGAGCTTGACGGAGCAGCCCCGCACGTCGTGGCGCCCGCGCTTGAGGATCAGGACGACGTCGTAGGCGGTGCAGCCGCCCGTGCCGGCCAGCACCGTCTCCATCGGCCGGGGGGCCAGGTTGAGGCCCCCGTTCTCCGGCCGCGCCTCGTCGGGGGCGCCGTCCATCATGAGGACGTGGCCGGTCCCGGTCTCGGCCAGGAACCCCATCCCCGAGCGCGCGCCGGTGGCCCCGGTCCACGTCACTGTGCATTCCATCGCTGTCTGTTCCTTCGGTCTTGGGGCACCTGTGGGTCCCCGGCTACGTAGTGATGCGTATGCGACACGGAACAAGGGCCCCGGTTGTGCATCGCAGCAAACATCTGGCTATACTGCCCTCAGAGCATAGCGATTCCGCTAAGCATCGCAGCCGGGGCGTTCCACGCCGAGGCCGCGCAACGGTTGTCTCCTCCACCTCCTCCATTGGTGGATTTAGCCCCCGGATCGCAAGATCCAGGGGCTTTTTTCTTTTCCCTCCGTGCCGGCCCTGCCCTGCGGTCCGCCCTATGATCTCGCCGCCATGAAGAAACACCTGCAGCCGCAGGACTACCTCAAGAAGATCCTCACGGCCCGCGTCTACGACGTGGCGGTGGAATCGTCCCTCGAGCCTGCGCGCAACCTCAGCCGCCGCCTGCACAACAAGGTCCTGCTCAAACGCGAGGACCAGCAGCCGGTCTTCAGCTTCAAGCTGCGCGGCGCCTACAACAAGATGGCGCACCTGGCGCCCGAGCAGCTGCAGCGCGGCGTGATCTGCGCTTCGGCCGGCAACCACGCGCAGGGCGTGGCGCTCGCGGCCCACCGCATGGGCGCGCGCGCCGTGATCGTCATGCCCGTGACCACGCCGCAGGTGAAGATCGAGGCGGTCAAGGCCCTGGGCGGCGAGGTGGTCCTGTTCGGCGACAGCTATTCCGACGCCGCCGGCCATGCCGCGCAACTGTGCGAGCGCGAGCAGCTCACCTTCGTCCATCCCTTCGACGACCCGGACGTGATCGCCGGCCAGGGCACCATCGCGATGGAGATCCTGCGCCAGCACCAGGGGCCGCTCGACGCCGTCTTCGTCGCCATCGGCGGCGGCGGCCTGATCTCCGGCGTGGCCAGCTACATCAAGTCGGTGCGACCCGAGATCAAGGTGATCGGGGTGCAGATGAGCGATTCGGACGCGATGGCGCAGTCCGTCGCAGCGAACAAGCGCGTGACCCTGGGCGACGTCGGCCTGTTCTCCGACGGCACCGCGGTCAAGCTGGTGGGCGAGGAGACCTTCCGCCTCACCCGCGAGCTGGTCGACGAATTCATGCTGGTGGACACCGATTCCGTCTGTGCCGCCATCAAGGACGTGTTCATCGACACCCGCAGCATCGTGGAGCCGGCCGGCGCGCTGGCGGTGGCCGCGATCAAGCAGTACGTGGCGGAGCGCAAGACCCGCGGCGAAACGTACGCGGCGATCCTGTGCGGCGCGAACATGAATTTCGACCGCCTGCGCTTCGTGGCCGAACGCGCGGAGGTGGGCGAGGAGCGCGAGGCGCTGTTCGCCGTCACGATTCCCGAGGAACGCGGCAGCTTCCGCCGCTTCTGCGAGCTGATCGGCACGCTGCCGGGCGGCCCGCGCAACGTCACCGAGTTCAACTACCGCATCAGCGACGCGCAGCAGGCGCACGTGTTCGTGGGCCTCACCACGCACGGCAAGGGCGAGTCGGGCCGCATCGCGGCGAACTTCACGCGCCACGGCTTCGAGGCGCTGGACCTCACGCACGACGAACTCGCCAAGGAGCACATCCGCCACATGGTGGGCGGCCCGTCGACGCTGGCGCAGGACGAGCGGCTGCTGCGCTTCGTGTTCCCCGAACGTCCCGGCGCGCTGATGAAGTTCCTGGCGCACATGCGCCCCAACTGGAACATCTCGCTGTTCCACTACCGCAACCAGGGTGCCGACTACGGCCGCATCCTGGTGGGCCTGCAGGTGCCGCGCAGCGAAGACAAGGCCTTCAAGGAGTTCCTCGACACGCTCGGCTATCCGTACTTCGAGGAAACGGACAACCCCGTCTACCGGCTGTTCCTGCGTGCCCGCCCTGAGTGATTCGGTGAACCTGTTCGCGCGCCGTTTCGCGCGGGCGCTGCAGCGCGAAACGCGGCTGCCGCCGGTGGCCGGCGCCGCGGACGAAGACCTGGCGCGCGGCAGCGATCGCCACCGGCCGGGTGCCGGTGCCGTGGTCGGCCTGCTGGCCGCGTTCGTGTTCGCCGTCTTCGGCCTGCTGCTGCGGGGCAATCCCGCGGGCCCCGCCGTCGCGGCGGTGGCGAGCCTGTTCGCCGTGCTGGTGCTCACCGGTGCGGCGCACGAACGCGCGGTGTTCCGGCTGGCCGAAAGCCTGGCGCCCGGCGCAGGCCAGGGCGTGATCGCCATGGTGGTTCTGCTCGCCGCGCGCATCGTCGCCGTGGCGGCGATCGGCTCGGCGTCCGAGCCGGGGGTGCTGGCGGCGCTGCTGGCCGGCCCGGTGGTCTCGCGCTTCGCGCCGCTGCTGGCCGCGCATTGGGCGGCGCATGCCGGCGGCGAGGACGCCGGCACCGTGCGCATCGCGGCGCTGTGGTGCGTGGTGCCCGTGGCGCTGATGGTCCTGGCCGACGGCGCCGCCTTCGCGCTGCTGGCGCTGGCGGGCGCGGCTGCGGCGTGGATCGCCTTGCTGCGGTTCTTCCGCCATCGCAGCCCAGGCTTCGACGAGGCGCGGGCCGCCGCGCTGCAGCAGGCCTGCGAAGCGGCCTTCTACCTGGCCGCCTCGCTGGGCGCCTGAGCCGCCTCGCCCACGGGCTGCGGCGCGTTCTGCGGCACGGCCGGCGGGGCCGGACGCACGGGGAAGCCTGGCGCCGGCGCCACTGCCCCGGGCGCGACGCCCATCGGCACCGGCCGGTTGGAAGTCTCGATGCGCGGCTGGGGCAACTCCAGCGTCAGCACCGGCCGGCCGTCGCGCGCCGCGATGACGGCCTGGCGTCCGTGCACGGACTGCAGCACCAGGCCTTCGTCGATCGTGCTGCCGACCCGGTACGACCTGGCCGGCTTGCCGTCCACCGCAATCACCGCCGCCCCGCCGCCGGAGCGGGCACCGGCAGCCACCCCCAGCAGCTGGAAGCGGCTGGACAGCGCGATCACGGGCGCCGGGGCGGCCGCGGCCGCCGGCGTGCTGCCCAGCATGCGGGCCAGGGCGACCGGATCGACCGGCCCGACCTGCCGGGCCACGGCGACGGGCGCCGCCACGGAGCGGGTGCTGGAGGACAGCTTCAGCCCCCAATAGGCCGCGCTGCCCGCGGCGAGCGCCCACAGCGCGAAGGTCGCGCCGCGCACGATCCAGGGAGCGGGGGCCGGCGTCAGCATGCTGGCGATTATCATTGATGCGATGCTCACCTCCTCCGCCATGCAAACACGCGCGATCCCGCGCGGGCGCCGGCTCGCCCGCGGCTTCACCCTGATCGAGCTGATGGTGGTGCTGGTCATCATCGGCGTGCTGGCCGCGCTGATCGTGCCCAACGTGCTGGATCGCGCCGACGACGCGCGCGTGACCGCCGCCCGCACCGACGTGAACAACCTGATGCAGGCCCTGAAGCTGTACAAGCTGGACAACCAGCGCTACCCCACCGGCGAGCAGGGGCTGCAGGCGCTGATCGCCAAGCCCACCACCGGGCCCAACCCGCCCAACTGGAAGCCCTACCTGGAGAAGCTGCCCAACGACCCGTGGGGCCGCCCGTACCAGTACCTCAATCCCGGCGTCAAGGGCGAGATCGACGTGATGTCCTTCGGCGCCGATGGCCAGCCCGGCGGCGAGGGCAAGAATGCCGACGTCGGCTCCTGGCAGTAGCCCCCACCGTCCGCAAGCGCGCAGGCTCCTCGCGGCGGGCTTCACCCTGCTCGAACTGCTGGTGGTGGTCTCCATCATCGCCATCGCCTCGGCCGGCGTCGCCTTCGCGCTGCGCGATGCCGGCGGCGACCCGCTGGAGCGCGACGCGCAGCGGCTGGCCGCCCTGCTCGAATCCGCCCGCGCCCGCTCGCGCCTGAGCGGCCAGCCCGTGCGCTGGGTCGCGGGCGACGGCGGCTTCCGCTTCGAGGGGCTGGCGCCGGACGCGCTGCCGAACCAGTGGCTCGCGCGCGACACGCAGGTCGCCGGCCGCGGCGTGCTGGTGCTGGGCCCCGAGCCCGTGATCGGCCCGCAGGCCGTGGTGCTCACGAGCGCCGACCATCCCGATCGCACGCTGCGGGTGGCCACCGACGGCCTGCGGCCGTTCACGGTCGGCGCCGCCACGCCATGAAGCGCAGCCGCGGCTTCACGCTGGTGGAGGTGCTGGTGGCGCTGGGCATCGTCTCGATCGCCCTGGTGGCCGGCCTGCAGGCGAGCGCCGCGCTGACCAACAACGCCCAGCGCCAGTCGGACGTGCTGCTCGCGCACATGTGCGCCGAGAACGAGCTCACGCGCATGCGCCTGGCGCGCCAGATGCCGGCGGTGGGCGACAGCCAGCTCGATTGCGAACAGGCCGGCCAGGTGTTCCAGGTGCGGATCAAGGTTTCGCCCACGCCCAACCCGAGCTTCCGCCGCGTCGACGCGCAGGTCACCGACACCCGTTCGCCGATCCTGCGGCTGTCCACCGTCATGGGGCGGTACTGAATGGCCCCCACGCTCCGCACCACGCGTCGTCGCTGCCCCCCGGGGGGGGCGATCCGCCTTGGGGCGGCCCGGCGGCGGATCGTGCGGCGCATCCGCGGCTTCACGCTGGTCGAACTGCTGGTCGCCCTGTTCGCGCTGGCGATCCTCGCCACCCTCAGCTGGCGCGGCCTCGACGGCATGATCCGCGCCCGCGAGGTGACCGAAGCGCGCGCCGACGAGATCCTCACGCTGCAGACGGGCCTGGCGCAGTGGGCGGCGGACCTCGAGGCGATCGAGGAATTCGCCCCGGCCCCCGCCCTGGAGTGGAACGGCCGCGTGCTGCGCCTGACGCGCCGGGGCAGCCTCGCGCCCGGCGACGGCGCGCGCGTGGTGGGCTGGACGCGGCGCGAAGGCCAGTGGCGGCGCTGGCAGTCGCCGCCGGTCTTCACCCGCGGCGACCTCGGGACCGCCTGGCAGCAGGCGGACCTGTGGGCGCAGAACCCCAGCGACGCGCTGCGCCGGCTGGAAGTGGCGATCACGCCGCTGGAAGACTGGCAGATCTTCTTCTTCCGCGGCGACGCCTGGACCAACCCGCAATCCAGCGCCGACACCCCCGGCCAGACGGCGGCCCTGCCCGGGTCCCCGCTCGTGTCCACCTCGGCGCTGCCCGATGGCGTGCGGCTGATCCTGCAACTGCCCCCGGGCCGCGCGATCAGCGGCCGCCTGCAGCGCGACTGGGTGCGGCCCACCGTCGGCGGAGGCCGCACATGAAGCAGCGCGGCGCCGCCCTGCTGGCGGCCATGCTCACGGTGACGCTGGTGGCGACCTTCGCCGCCGCGGCCCTGTGGCAGCAGTGGCGCAGCGTGGAGGTCGAAAGTGCGGACCGGCAGCGGGTGCAATCCACCTGGATCCTGACCGGCGCGCTGGACTGGGCGCGGCTGATCCTGCGCGAGGACCGCGGCGACCCCGACTACCTGGCCGAACCCTGGGCGGTGCCCTTGCAGGAGGCGCGCCTTTCGACCTTCCTCGCCGCCGACCAGGCCAACAACACGATGAGCGACACCGAGGAGGCCGACCAGGTTTTTCTCTCGGGCGACATCGTCGACCTGCAAAGCCGGCTGAACGTGGGCGACCTGGTCGAGGCCGCCGGCGTGCCGGAGAACCGCCTCGCCCCCTTCCGCCGGCTGTTCGACCTGCTGGGCCTGCCGCAGGCGCAACTCGCGCGCATGGCGGAAAACCTGCGCTTCGCCTTCGACCTCAACGTGGACAACCGCAGCGCCGCGCAGGCCCCGCTGCCACCGCAGCGGGTGGAGCAGCTGGTCTGGCTCGGGCTGGCGCCGGAAACCGTGGCGGCACTGGAGCCCTACGTGACCATCCTGCCGCGGACGGTGCCGATCATCAAGTCGCCGGTGAACCTGAACACGGCTCCCGCGGAAGTGATCTACGCGGCGATCCCCGGCATCGGCCTGGCCGACGCGCAGCGCATCGTCGCCGAGCGCGAGCGGCAGCACTTCCGCAGCATCGCCGACGTCAAGCCGCTGCTGCCCGAGGGGACCAAGCTGGAGCCGGGCAGCGTGGGCATCGGCTCCAGCTACTTCGGGGTGCGCGGCCGGCTGCGCATCGGCGACGTGGTGATCGAGGAACATTCGATCGTCGTGCGCCAGGGGCGCGAGGTGCGCACCCTGCAGCGCGAACGCGGCCCGACCGAAGCGCTGGGGACGACCGAGATCAAGCGTTAGCCGCAGCCGGCAACCTACAATCGCCGGCACTCCATGAGCACCCTCATCGTTTCCCTGCCGCTGGAGCCCGCCTCCGGCGCCACCGAGTGGGCCTTCGCCGTCACGCCCGACGGGCGCACGCTCGCCGACCACGGCAGGTCGCCCGCCGCGCTGCTGCCGCAGCCGCGCGGCGCCGGCGCCGAGGTGGTGGCCCTGGTGCCGGTGCAGGCGCTGGCCTGGCACCGCGTGGACCTGCCCAAGGGCGTGGGCCCCGGCACCCCGCGCATGCGCACGGCGCTGGAAGGGGTGCTGGAAGAGCGCCTCCTCGATGAAACCGAGGCGGTGCATTTCGCGCTGCAGCCCGGTGCGCGCGCCGGCGAGCCCGCCTGGGTCTGCGTGTGCGACCGCGCCTGGCTGCGCGGCGCCCTGCAGGTCCTCGAAAGCGCGGGCCGGCCCGCCACCCGCATCGTCCCGGAGTTCGCGCCCGAGGGCCGGCCGGCCCTGGCCGTGATTGGCGACCCCGAGCAGCCGGTCGTGGTGACCAGCAGCGACGAGGGCGTGATCAGCCTGCCCCTGAGCGCCGCGGCCCTGGCGCTGCTGCCGGGGCTGCCCGAAGACGCCCCGCGGCTGGCCGAACCCGCGGTCGCCGGCCTGGCCGAACAGGTGCTGCAGCAGAAGCTCACGCTGCAGCAGGCGCCGCAACGCTGGCTGGACGCGGCCCGCACCCGCTGGGACCTGGCGCAATTCGATTTCGCCAGCTCCGCCCAAGCCCGCACGTTCAAGAAGATCGCCACCAGCTGGGGCGAAGTGCTGCACGCGGCGGCCTGGCGGCCGGCGCGCTGGGCGGCCGTCGCCCTGGTGGCGATCCACCTCGTGGGCCTCAACGCCTGGGCCTGGAAGGAACGGGCCACCCTGGCGGCCCAGCGCGAGGCCGTGAGGCGCACCCTCACCGACACCTTCCCGCAGGTGCGGGTCGTCGTCGATGCGCCGGTGCAGATGGAACGCGAGGTGGCGGCGCTGCGCCAGCAGACCGGCGTCGCCTCCGCGCGCGACCTCGACGCGGTGCTCGGCGCCCTGGCCTCCGCCCTGCCCCAGGGCCGCGTGCCCGCCAGCCTGGAATTCAACGGCACGGAACTGCGCGCCGGCGGGCTGGCGCTGTCGCCGGCGGAATTCGGCGGCACCGCCGCCACGCTCAAGGCGCTGGGCTACGCCGCCAACGCGGATGGCAATGCGATCGTGGTGGCGGCGGAGGATGCCCGATGAACATGGAGCTGTTGCGCCAGCGCTTCCGGGCGCTCGCCCCGCGCGAACAGGCACTGGTCGCCGGCGCGGTGATCGTGGTGGCCCTGGCCCTGGTCTGGTGGGTCCTGCTCGGGCCCGCCGTCGCCACCCTGCGCACCGCCGAAGCCCAGCACCGCGCGCTCGACACGCAGCTGCAGCACATGCGGCGCCTGCAGTCGCAGGCCCGCATGATGCAGTCGCAGCCGCGCCAGAGCCACGACGAGGCGATGCGCCAGCTCGAAGCCGCGATCCGCGAACAGCTCGGGGTGAGCGCGCGCTACACGATCGCGGGCGAGCGCGTCACCATCACGCTGCTGAACACGCCGGCCGAGGGGCTGGCGCGCTGGCTGACGCAGGTGCGCAGCAACGCGCGCGCCCTGCCCGGCGAGGCCAGGCTCGCGCGCAACGCCACGGGCGGCTGGGACGGCACACTGGTCGTCACGCTGCCGGCGCGGTAGCCGCGTGGCGCGCGGCAAGCGTTCCGTCCGCGAGGTTCCCTGGGGGTGGGCCTTCGGCGGCGCCGCACTCGGATTGCTCGTTGCCTTCGTCACCTTCGCGCCGGCGCGCTGGCTGGCCGCCGGCGTCGAACGCCTTTCGGGCGAGCGCGTGCTGCTCTCGGATGCGCGCGGCACCGTGTGGGACGGCTCCGCCCGCGTGATCCTGACCGGCGGCCCGGGCAGCACCGACGCCGCGGCTTTGCCGGGGCGGGTGGCCTGGGAGCTGCATCCGCGCTGGAACGGCGTGGCGGCGGCGCTACGCGCCGAATGCTGCACCCCCCAGCCCGTGGCGGTGCGGGCCCGCTGGCGCTGGGGCGGCCCCGCGCTGCAGGTGGGCGACGCCCGTTCCGAGTGGCCCGCCAGCGTGACGGCGGGCCTGGGCACGCCCTGGAACACTTTGCAATTCGACGGCGACTTGCGGCTGACCACGCAGGGCCTTTCAGTAGAATGGTCCGAAGGCCGCGCGGCGATCGCCGGGCGGGCCGAGCTGGTGGCGCTGCGCGTCGCGTCGCGCCTGTCTACCCTGAGGCCCATGGGCAGCTACCGCATCACCGTGCAAGGGGGCACGCCCGCCACCTTGCACCTGGAGACCCTGGAGGGCAGCCTGCAGCTGTCCGGAAGCGGGCAATGGGTGGGCGAGCGGCTGCACTTCCGCGGCGAAGCCAGCGCCGCACCGGACCGCGAGGCCGCGCTCGCCAACCTCCTGAACATCATCGGACGGCGCAGCGGCGTCCGTTCGATCATCTCCATCGGCTAGAGAGAGCCAGAAACGCCTGCCATGAATTTCCGATCCGCCCTCGCCTCGCTCGCAGTGGTGCTGCTGCTGGCCGGCGCGCCCGGCATGCTGTACGCGCAACGCGCCAACGAGCCGATCACGCTGAACTTCGTCAACGCCGAGATCGAGGCGGTGGCGCGCACCATGGCCGCCATCACCGGCCGCAACATCGTGGTCGACCCGCGGGTGAAGGGCACGATCACGCTGTCCACCGACCGCCCGGTGCCGCCCCGGGCCGCCTTCAACCAGTTCGTGGCGACGCTGCGGCTGTCCGGCTTCACGGTGGTCGAATCCGGCGGGCTGCTCAAGGTGGTGCCCGAAGCGGAAGCCAAGCTGCAGGGCGGGCAGGTCACGGTGGACGGCGGCATCTCGGGCAACCAGATCGTCACGCAGATCTTCCGCATGAACTACGAGAGCGCGGGCAACCTGGTGCCGATCCTGCGGCCGCTGATCAGCCCCAACAACACGATCAACGTGAACCCCGGCAACAACTCGCTGGTGATCACGGACTACGCCGACAACCTGCAGCGCCTGGCCCGCATCATCGCGGCGCTGGACATCCCCAACGCCACCGACGTCGAGGTGATCAACCTGCAGAACGCGCTGGCGGTGGACCTCGCGCCGGTGGTGCAGCGGCTGGTGGACGCCTCGGGCACCGGCGCGCCGGCGGGCCAGGGGCAGGTGGACACTTCGGCCCGCACCACGATCGTGGCCGAGCCGCGCAGCAATTCGCTGATCGTGCGCGCCGCCAACCCGGCGCGGCTGAACCTCGTGCGCTCCGTCGTCGCGCGGCTGGACGTCGCGGGGCAGGCAGGCGTCGGCGCGGCCGGCAACATCCACGTCGTGTACTTACGCAACGCGGATGCGACCAAGCTGGCGCAGATCCTGCGCGCGGCAATCGCGAGCACGAGCGGGACGGGCGCGGCGGGCGGCGGTGGCGCAGTGTCCGGTGGGGCAGCCAGCCCGCCCGGCGTGACCAGCGGCCTCAGCGGTGCCGGCGCCGGCACCGGCACCAGTGCCGCCAACACGCCGATCGCGCCCTCGGCCCAGCCCTCCACCGGCGGGCAGGTGCAGGCCGATCCCGCCACCAATTCGCTGATCATCACCGCGCCCGAGCCGCAGTACCGGCAGCTGCGCGCCGTGATCGACCAGCTCGATGGCCGCCGCGCGCAGGTGCTGGTGGAAAGCCTGATCGTCGAAGTGAACAACGACAAGGCGGCGGAGTTCGGCATCCAGTGGCAGAACATCGTGGGCAATGCCGGCAGCAGCGTGATCGGCTTCCTGGGCAGCAACTTCAGCGCCGCCGTGGCCGGGGCGAACATCATCAACCTCGCGACGCAGAACGGCGGCACCTCGGTGGTGACGCCCGGCTCCGGCTTCAACATCGGCGTGGCGCGCAGGATCGAAGGCCGGGTCGTCCTGAGCGCGCTGGCACGCTTCTTCGAGAGCAGCGGCGACGCCAACGTGCTGTCCACGCCCAACCTCATGACGCTGGACAACGAGGAAGCCAAGATCGTCGTCGGCTCCAACGTGCCGTTCGTGACGGGCCAGTTCACCAACACCGGCGCCTCGGGCAACACGGTCAACCCGTTCCAGACCATCGAGCGCAAGGACGTCGGCCTCACGCTGCGCGTGAAGCCGCAGATCGCCGAGAACGGCACGGTGCGCCTGACGATCTACCAGGAAACCTCCAACGTCGACCAGCAGACGCGTGCGGATCCCAACGGCCCCACGACCACCAAGCGCACCATCGAGACCAACGTGCTGGTGGACGACGGCCAGATCATCGTGATCGGCGGGCTGCTGCAGGACCAGTACGGCAACAACCAGGAAAAGGTGCCCGGCCTCGGCGACGTGCCGGTTCTCGGCGGCCTGTTCCGCAGCGAAGCCCGCAGCCGCAAGAAGAGCAACCTGATGGTGTTCCTGCGGCCCGTGGTCGTGCGCGACCAGGCCAGCAGCGATGCGCTCTCGCTGGATCGCTACGACCTGATGCGCACCAAGCAGCAGAACACGCAGCCGGCGCCCAGCGGAGTGCTCAAGGGCGTGGAGGGTGCTGCGGTCGTGCCAGAGCCGCTCCAGCCCATCCCCCAGGGGTTCAACCCCTCGTCGCCGCTGACGGCGCCACCCGCCACGACCGCACCCAGCGCCCGCTAGGCAGTTCCATGCGCTACCCCCTGCCCTACGCGTTCGCGCGCAGCCAGCAGCTATTGCTGGAAGACGACGGCCACCAGTACGTGCTGTGGCACGCCGGCGCGCCGCAGCCCGCGTGGAGCGAGGTGCTGCGCAAGTACCCGGTGCGCAAGCTGGAGCAGCTCGATCCCGGCGAGCTCGCGCAGCGCATCAGCGCCGCCTACGCCCAGGGCGAGTCGAGCGCCGCCACGGTGGTGAGCGAGGTGCAGAACGACGCCGACCTCACCCGCATGATGCAGGAACTGCCCGCGGTGGAGGACCTGCTGGAGGCGAGCGACGACGCACCCATCATCCGCATGCTCAACGCGCTGCTCACGCAGGCCGCGCGCGACGGCGCCAGCGACATCCACATCGAGGCCTACGAGCGGCACTCCTCCGTGCGGTTCCGCGTCGACGGCGCGCTGCGCGAGGTGGTGCAGCCCAATCGCGCGCTGCACGCGGCGCTGATCTCGCGCCTGAAGATCATGGCGGAACTGGACATCGCCGAGAAGCGCCTGCCGCAGGACGGCCGCATCTCGCTGCGCATCGGCACCCGCGCGGTGGACGTGCGCGTGTCCACCATCCCGAGCGCGCACGGCGAGCGCGCCGTGCTGCGTCTCCTGGACAAGAGCGAGACGCGCATCAGCCTCGAATCGGTCGGCATGACGGGCGACACGCTGCAGCGCTTCCTGCACCTGATCGAGCAGCCGCACGGCATCATCCTCGTGACGGGCCCGACCGGCTCGGGCAAGACCACCACGCTGTACGCGGCACTCAGCCGGCTCGACGCGTCCACCAGCAACATCATGACGGTGGAGGACCCGATCGAGTACGAGCTGCCCGGCATCGGGCAGACGCAGGTCAACCCGAAGATCGACCTCGATTTCGCCAAGGCGCTGCGCGCGATCCTGCGCCAGGACCCGGACGTGATCATGATCGGCGAGATCCGCGACTACGAGACCGCGCAGATCGCCATCCAGGCTTCGCTGACCGGCCACCTCGTGCTGGCCACGCTGCACACCAACGACGCGGCCAGCGCGGTCACGCGCCTGACCGACATGGGCGTGGAGCCCTTCCTCCTGAGCTCGTCGATCCTGGGCGTGCTGGCGCAGCGCCTGGTGCGCAAGCTGTGCGAATACTGCAAGGTGGAAGTGGAAGGCGTGGCGCGCGGCTGCCAGCACTGCGGCTACACCGGCTACCACGGCCGCACGGGCATCTTCGAGCTGATGACCGCGGACGAGCGCATCCGCGCCCTGATCCACACCCGCGCCGGCGAGGCGGCGATCCGCGAGACGGCGCTCGCCTCCGGCCTGCGGCTGATGCGCGAGGACGGCGAACGCCTGATCCGCGAAGGGATCACCTCGCGCGAGGAAGTGCTGCGCGTGACGCGGGACTGAGCGCTGGGGTTGGCGCGCTGGCGCGGCTCACCGCCAGCCTACCGGGCGCGCTCGGGCTCGTGCCTCGGACCCGGCTCCCTGATCGGGTACTGCGGGCCGCGTTCCTTCTCGATCGGCGGGGCCTTCTCGTCCTGCTGCTGCGGCTTCGGCATCGGCGGCACCGGCTGCGGCTGCTGCTGTTGCTGGGCCCGCGGCTTGTCCGAGGCGGGCCTGAATTTCGTCTTGAACATCACCATGGAGGGCTCCTCAATCCGGCGTCTGCACGAAGTTCGTGTGGCCGCCGACGCCCGGCTGCTTCTTGTCTTCGTGCGTGGGCTGGTCGGGCACCAGCTCGCGCTCGTCCTGGCCCGCCTGCGGGTTGGACTGCGGAATGCGGCCGCGCTCCGGTTGGGGATGCGCCAGCCCGTGGTCGATAGGGGTACGGTCTTCCGGCATCGCTCTTCCTTTCACGATGCCATGGTGCGACGCGCCGGCGCCGGCGCGCTTAGGCTGCATGCGCGGCGGTGCCTAGTCCGCGCCCGCGCGCGGCTGTCAGTGCCTGACTACAGCGCGGCGGGGCAGCCCAGCCGGTCCGCAAGGTCCAGCAGGTCGCGGCTGTGCAGGTCGTTCTCCGGCCGCGGGCCCACGTCCTTGGGCTGGTCGCGCCCGAACTCGAAGGGCCGCTCGACATAGGCGGTGCGCAGCCCGCAGGTGCGCGCGGCGGCCAGGTCGTCGTGGTGCGCGGCGACCAGCATCACGCGCTCGGGCGGGACGTCGAACACCTTCGCCGCCCCGAGATAGGTCGCCGGGTCGGGCTTGTACGCGCGGAACACCTCGGCCGAGAGGATGCAGTCCCAGGGCAGGCCGGCGCGCTTGGCCATGCGCGTGAGCAGGCCCAGGTTGCCGTTCGACAGGGTGCAGCAGATGTACTTCGCCTTCAGGCGCTTCACGCCCTCCACCGCGTCCGGCCACGGATCGAGCCGGTGCCAGGCGCGATTGAGGTCCGCGCGCGCGGCCTCGTCCAGGTGGGCCAGGCCGAACTGCGGCAGGATCCGGTCGAGGATCATGCGGTGCAGGTCGTCGATCAGCGTCCAGCCCAGCTCGCCCGAGCGCACGCGCGCCATCGCCGGCTGGTAGCCGGCGCGCCACGCCCGCGCGAAAGCGGCGCCATCCACCTGCGGATGCGCGTGCGCCAGCTCGCGTGCGATGCTGCCGTGCCAGTCGACGACGGTGCCGAAGATGTCGAACACGAGGACCTCGACGCGCTCGGCGTCGGGCCAGGGCGAAGCGGGTGCGTTGGGCATGCGCGCAGTGTAGGCGGCCCGGCGCGGGAACCAAAGTACGCCACCCGCGCTCCATCCCCCACGCTGATCAGCCCCGGGGAGCGCGCATGAAGCCGAACGTATCGTCCAGGGCGAGGTGGGCCTTCGCGCTCTCCCTCGCCGCCGTCGCGGCCGCCGCGGCCGCCGCCTATGCGGTCACCGCCGGCCGCTATGCCACCTACGAGATCCGCTCGCGCGAGCCGGTCTCGGGCCTCATCGCGGGGGCGCCGGTGGAGTTCCACGGCGTCGAGGTGGGGCAGGTGCGCGAGGTACGGCTGGCCGATCCGCGCAGCGTGCGCGTGCTGCTGGCAGTGCGCCGGGACGCGCCGGTCAGCAGCGCCACCGTCGCGACCATCACCGGCCGCGGGCTGGCCACGCGCGGCTTCACGGGCTACGTGTACGTGAGCCTGGAGGACCGCGGCGCCCCGGGCGCGCCGCTCGCGGTGCCGAAGGACGGCGCGCACCCGGTGATCGCCAGCGCGCCGGCGCAGACGGTGAGCCTCGACACCACCATGGGCGAGCTGAACGAGAGCGTGCAGCGCGTGACGGCCCTGCTCGAAGGCACGCTGGACCGCGGCACCGTCGCCTCCATGAAGCAGTCGCTCGCCAGCCTGGAGCAGCTCACGCGCACGCTGGCCGCCAACAACGGGCGCATCGAGAGCTTCCTCGCCAACGCCGAACGCGCCAGCGCGCGCATGCAGCCGCTGCTGCAGTCCAGCGACGACGTGCTGCATTCGCTGCGCACGCGCATCCTGCCCGAGACGCAGCAGACCCTGGTGCGGCTGGACGACCTCTCGACCTCCACGCGCCAGCGCATGGGGGTGATCCTGGACAACACCGAGCGTGCCAGCACGCAGCTGCAGCCGCTGCTGCAATCGGGCAACGAGACCGTGCGCGCGCTGCAGCTGCAGCTGTTGCCCGAGGCCCAGCGTACATTGGCGCGCATGGAGCACCTCTCGAGCACCCTGGACGACACCGCCACCCGCATCCAGCGCAACCCCTCGGTCCTGTGGCGCGGCGCCCGCCCCGTGCCGGTCGGCCCGGGCGAGGCGCAATGACGCGGGCGGGGCTGCGCCTCGTCGTTCGACTCGGCGCGGCGGCGCTGCTGGCCGGCTGCGCGCTGCCGCCCGCCGAGCCCGCCGTCACGAGCTCGTTGATCGACCAGTTGCCGGCGGACCTGCCGCGCGGACCGCGCGCACCGCTCACCTTGCTGGTGCTCGGGCCGCAGGCGCGGCCGGCATACGACACGAAGCGCATGGCGTACAGCCTGCGCCCCCACCACCTCGCCTACTACGGCCGCAACGAATGGGCCGAGACGCCGCCGCAGATGCTGCAGCCGCTGCTGGTGCGCGCACTCGAGGCGACCGGGCGCTTCCAGGCGGTGCTGGTGCCGCCCCATGCCGGTGCGGCCACGCACTCGCTGCAGGTCGACGTGCAGGAACTGCTGCAGGACTTCGAGGCGCAGCCGCCGGTGCTGCGGCTGGTGCTGCATGCACAGGTGGTGGATGCGGCGCGGCAGGTCGTGGCCTCGCGCGAATTCGCGGCGCGGCAGGCGATGGGCGAGGCGACGCCCGCGGGCGGCGTGCGCGCGGCCAACGAAGCCACGGCGCGCCTGGTGCGCGAGCTCGCGGCCTTCGTGCTCGAACAGGCGCGCTAGCTGGCCCGCGAGACTACGCGGCGAGCGGCTGCAGTTCGGAGTCCGCGAGCTGGCCGTCGGCCAGGCGGTAGCCCCCGCCGCGCACCGTCTCGATGGCGGCTTCGTGCAGCTTCTGGCGCAGGTGATGGATGTGCACCTGCAGCGCCGTGGCACTCGGCGTGCCCTCGCCGGCGTCCTTGAGCAGGCCGCCCGCCGGCACCGCCTGCGGGAACGAGCGCGCCAGGCACAGGAGGATGTCGAACTCCGCGCGCGTGAGCACCACCAGCCGGCCGTGGTAATGGCAGGTGCGCTGCACGAGGTCGAGTTCCAGTTCGCCGTGGCGCACCGGCGCACCGGCCACCGCACGGCGCCGGAACACGGCGCGAACCAGTGCTTCCAGCTCGCGCAGGTCGAAGGGCTTCTTCACGAACTGGTCGGCGCCGGCATCGAGCAGGCGCACGCGCGAATCGAGGTCGTGGCGGCCGGTGATCACGACCACCGGGGTGCGCGCGTCGGGCGCTTGCGGGCCGGTGCTGGCGCGCAGGCGCCGCAGCAGCGTCTCGCCGTCGCCGTCACCGAGGCACAGGTCGAGGAACACCAGGTCGAAGGCCTGCTCGCACAGCAGCTGCCACGCGGATGCGGCGTCCTGCAGCACGACCGCACCCGCCCCGAGCTTGCGCAGCATTCCCTGCAGGATGACGGCCGTGACCGGGTCGTCCTCGACGATCAGCACCTGTTTTCCGTCCATCATTCTTGTTCCGGGGCGCACCCGCGGTGCCCGCCCCTGCGGTACGACATGCAAACCAGTATAGGGGTGGCTCGGCAGCGCGGCGCCTTCGCTCGGGGCCTGTCGTCAGCCTCCGGGAAGCATCTTGCGCAATGTGTGGTCCTTGAGCACCAGGTGGTGGCGCAGGGCCGCGGCGGCATGCAGCACGACGACGCCCGTAAACGCGTAGGCGAGCCAGCGGTGCACGTCGATCAGCGTGCGGAACAGGTGTTCGTTGCGCGCGATCAGGTCCGGCGCATCGAGCCAGGAGAAGATCGGCGTCGGGTAGCCGCCGGCCGACGACATGAGCCACCCCGTCACGGGCACCGCGAACATCAGGGCGTACAGCCACAGGTGAACGAAGAGAGCGCTCACCTGCTGCCAGGGCGGCAGCCCATCGACAAAACGGGGCAACGCATTCGTCAGGCGCCACACCATGCGTGCCCCTGCCCCCGCAAGCGCGATCATGCCGAGCGCCTTGTGCACCAGGATCAGGGTGATCTTCTCGCGGTCGTACCCGACATCGGGGAGTTGCACCATGAAAATCCCCAGCCCGACGAGGCCCGCCAGCAGCGCCGCCATCGCCCAGTGCAGGACGATGGCGATCCAGCCATAGCGTTCCGGGGTGTTGGCGAGCGTCGCGCGGCCCATGGCGCGCAGTATGGGCGAGGAAAGGGCCCCGGGGTGTTTGCCGGCCCCGGGGCCCAACCACCCTTTCCCGAGGTGGAGGAGACAACTTGCACAGGCCGCGTGCCCTCGGCCTGTCGAAAAATATGTAGCAGGTTTTGGGCCAGCCCGGATGCGCTCACCAGCCGATGGCCTTGGGCAGCCAGGTGGCGATGGCGGGAAAGGAGAACACCAGCACGATCCCGACCAGCTGCAGCCCCACGAACGGCACGATCCCCGTGTAGATGTGGCGGGTGCTGATCTCCGGCGGCGCCACCCCGCGCAGGAAGAACAGCGCCCAGCCGAAAGGCGGGGTGAGGAAGGAGGACTGCAGGTTGACGGTGATCAGCATGGCCAGCCACACCATGTCCACCTTGGCGGCCACGAAGATCGGCAGGAACAGCGGCACCGCGATGTAGCTGATCTCGATCCACTCGATGAAGAAGCCGAGCACGAAGATCAGCGCCATCAGGAACCACACCGCCGTCGCCGTGCCGCCGGGCAGCAGCCTGAACAGGTCCTCGATCAGCAGTTCGCCCTGCAGGCCGCGGAAGGCGAGGCTGAAGACCTGCGAACAGATCAGGATGAACAGCACCATCGCGGACGTGCGCATGGTGCTGCGCATCACCTCGCGCAGGACATCCATGCTCAGGCGCCGGGCGGCGGCCACGACCACGATCGAGCCGAGCGCGCCCATCGACGCCGCCTCGGTCGGCGCAGCGATGCCGGCGATGATCGAGCCGAGCACGGCGAGCACCAGCGCGAGCGGCGGCAGGGCCACCTTGAACACGCGCGACCAGAGCACGTAGCGGGTGAGCGAATCGCGTTCCGCCTTGGGCAGCGGCGGCATGGACTGCGGGCGGAACACGCCGTTGGCGACGATCCACAGGATGTAGAGGCCCGCCAGCATCAGGCCCGGCAGCACCGCGGCCGCGAACAGCGTGCCCACCGACAGCTGCATGATGTCCGACAGCAGGATCAGCACCAGGCTGGGCGGGATGATCTGCCCCAGCGTGCCGGAGGCGCAGATCGCGCCGCACGAGATGGCCGGATCGTAGCCGCGCCGCAGCAGCGTCGGCAGCGTGAGCAGGCCCAGCGTGATGACGGTGGCGCCGACGATGCCGGTGGTCGCGCCCATGAGGACCCCCACCAGCACGATCCCCAGGGCCATGCCGCCGTGCAGGCCGCCCGCGAGGTGGCCGATCACGTCCAGCAGGTCCTCGGCCAGCCGCGACTTCTCCAGCATCACGCCCATGAACACGAACAGCGGGATCGCCAGCCACTGGTAGTTCGCCACCACGCCGTAGATGCGCGCGGGCAGCAGGTTGAACAGGCTCTCGCCGAAGCCGAGGAAGCCGAAGAAGAAGCCGCTGGCCGCCAGCGTGATCCCCACGGGCACGCCGATCAGCAAGAGCCCGAAGAAGCCGATCAGCAGCCCGATGGCGAGCATCTCGTTCAGGCTCATCGCCCTGCCCTCCTGAAGCGCAGCACGGCCTGCACGCCTTGCGCCGCCGCCTGCAGCGCGAAGAGGGCGAAGCCGGCGGGGATCAGGGCCTTGAGGATCCAGCGGTGCGTGAGGCCGCCGGGGTCCGCGGAGATCTCGTTGACCGCATACGACTGCTCCACGAAGCGCAGGGAATAGCGGATGACGAGCAGCGCGAAGGCCACCGCGAGCAGGGCGGAGAGCACGTCCACGAGGGCCTGCGTGCGCGGCGGGTACTTCGCGTAGAAGATGTCCACCCGCACGTGGTCGCCCTTCTGCAGGGCGTAGGTCATGCCCGCCAGCACCAGCGGCGCCAGCAGGTGCCATTCGAGTTCCTGTGCCCACACCGATCCGATGCTGAAGGCGTAGCGCAGCAGGACGTCGGTGGCCATCAGCACCACGATGGCCAGCGTGAGCCAGGCGGCGGCGCGCCCGACCGCGTCGATGGCGCGCTCGATGCCCCGCACCACGCTTTGCGCGCCGGGCGCGCGGGGCGGCGGCGTGCCGCCGGAGTCCGTCACCCGCATCGCCTCAGGCGGCGAGGATCTTGGCGTGATAGGGACCTTCGCTGTAGCCCGCCCAGGCCTCGTACTTCTTCTTGTACGCCATGTACGAGTCGTGCACCTTCTTCGTCAGCGGGTCCTTCGCGGTGGCGTCCGCCAGCACCTGGGTGGTGACCTCGCGCAGGCGCTTGACCACCTCGTCCGGCAGGGGGCGGGCAATCACGCCCTGGTTCTTCACCAGGTCCTCCATCGCCTCCGCGTTGGTGCGCTGGCACCAGGCCTCGCTGATCACGTTGCAGGCGGCCGCGGCGTTCTCCACGATCGCCTGCAGGTCCTTGGGCAGCTTGTCCCAGGCAGCCTTGTTGACCAGGAGTTCGGACACGGTGGCGGTCTCGTGCCAGCCGGTCGTGTAGTAGTACTTGGCGGCCTTGTGCAGGCCCAGCTTGCGGTCCTGGAACGGGCCCACGAATTCGGCCGCGTCGATCACCCCGCGCTCCAGCGCGGGAAAGATCTCGCCGCCGGGCAGCAGCTTCACGTCGACGCCCAGCGCCGCGTACACGCGGCCGGCCAGGCCGGGAATGCGCATCTTCAGGCCCTTGAGGTCGCCGCTGTTGCGGATCTCCTTCTTGAACCAGCCCGTCATCTGCACGCCGGTGTTGCCGCACGGCATGGCCACCAGCCCGAAGGGGGCGTAGACCTCGTTCCACAACTGCTGGCCGCCGCCGTCGTACAGCCAGCCGTTCATGCCCTGGAAGTTCAGCCCGAAGGGCACGGCGCAGAAGTACTGCGCGGCAAAGGTCTTGCCGGTCCAGAAATAGCTGTTGGCGTGGTTCATCTCCACCGTGCCGGCGCGCACCGCGTCGAAGCCTTCCAGCGCGGGGATCAGCTCGCCCGCCCCGAACACCTGGATGCGCAGCCGCCCGTTGGACATCGCGTTGATGCGTGCCGCGAGATCCGTCGCGCTGCCTGGGCCCTCCATGTAGAAGGGCGAGCCCTTGCCGTAGGCGCTCGTCATCTTCCAGGAGAAGTTCTGCTGTGCCCGGGCGACCATCGGGAAGGCCAGGGCCGCGCCCGCGGCGGCCGTGACCGAACCCCTGGCAAGCAGGCTGCGTCGCGTGGTTGTCATGCTGCGGTGTCCTCGAAGGGTGGCGCGCTCGCCACCGGTGCACCAGCACGGCGCTGGCGAGTGTTGGCATGCATACGTTGTGCCATCCACCACGCAGGCGCCGTGCGCCAAGCCCGTGCGTGGATGCACGGGCCTGGCGCACTATCGGACCGGCGGAAGCTTTCGTGCTACCGGGAAAACGCGAGCGGCTCCTGCAATTGCGGTGCTGCGGTGCCGCAAGTCCCGTTCAGGCGGCGAGCGCCGGCTTCTCCGCGGAGAGCACCTCCAGCCGCGGACGCGAGCGTGCGAGCCATTCCTGCGGCACGTCCAGCAGGATGCGGCTGTCCACCTGGTCGATGCGCGTGTGGCCGCACAAGGCCATCGTCACGTCGAGCTCCTTGTGGATCATCTCCAGGCATTTCGTGACGCCCTGCTCGCCCATCGCGCCAAGGCCATAGACATAGGGGCGGCCGATGTAGGTGCCGCGCGCGCCCAGCGCCACGGCCTTGAGCACGTCCTGCCCCGAGCGGATGCCGCCGTCCATGTGCACCTCGATGCGCTGGCCCACCGCCTCCACGATGGCCGGCAGCGCGGAGATCGAGGACTGCGCGCCATCGAGCTGGCGGCCGCCGTGGTTGGACACGATCAGCGCGTCGGCGCCGCTATCTACCGCCAGCCGTGCGTCCTCCACGTCCTGGATGCCCTTGAGGACCAGCTTGCCGCCCCAGCGGTCCTTGATCCACTCCACGTCCCGCCAGGACAGCGCCGGGTCGAACTGCCTGGACGTCCACTCCGACAGCGAACCCATGTCCGCGACGCCCTTCACGTGGCCGACGATGTTGCCGAAGTGGCGGCGCGGCGTGCCCAGCATGCCCAGGCCCCAGCGCGGCTTGGTGGCCATGTTCAGGATGTTGGGCAGCGTCAGCCTGGGCGGCGCCGACAGCCCGTTGCGCAGGTCCTTGTGCCGCTGCCCGATGATCTGCAGGTCCAGCGTGAGCACCAGCGCGGAACACGCAGCGGACTTCGCGCGGTCGATCAGGCCCTCGATGAAGTGCCGGTCCTTCATCACGTACAGCTGGAACCAGAAGGGATCGCCGCCGAGCGCGGTGGACACGTCCTCGATCGAGCAGATGCTCATCGTGGAGAGCGTGAACGGCACGCCGAAGCGGCGCGCCGCCCGGGCCGCGAGGATCTCGCCGTCCGCATGCTGCATGCCGGTGAGGCCCACCGGGGCCAGCGCGACCGGCATCGCCACCTCCTGGCCGACCATGGTGGTGCGCGTGCTGCGGTTCTCCATGTTCACGGCCACGCGCTGCCGCAGCAGCAGCTTGCCGAAGTCGCTCTCGTTGGCGCGGTAGGTGCTCTCCGTCCACGAGCCCGAATCGGCGTACTCGTAGAACATGCGCGGCACCCGCTTCTTCGCCAGCAGGCGCAGGTCCTCGACGCAGGTGACGACGGTCATGGCTTCCTCCTCGCGCGTGCGGCTTGCCGCAGCATGCAGCGGGCCGCGGGCCACCCCTTGACATGCATCAAGCCGCCCCGGCCTTCGCCCGCGCCCCGCTCAGAAGGTGCTCCACTCGCCGTTCGCGGCGTGCGGCTTCGCGGGCGCCGCCGAGGCGAAATGCGGGGTCGCCACGACGGCGGGCTTGAACGCGATCGCACCGGGCGCGCTGCGCGCGGGCCGCGCCGGCGCCGGCATGGCGGGCGCCGCGTCTTCCCGGGTGCGCGCCGCCTGCGGCACCTCGCCCGCGATGCGGAAGCGCGCCACCGTGCGCAGCAGCGTGGCGGCCTGTTCCTTCATCGACTCGGTCGCGCCGGTCGCCTCCTCCACCAGCGAGGCGTTCTGCTGCACCACCTGGTCCATCTGCGTCACCGCGGTATTGACCTGCTCGATGCCCGAACTCTGCTCGTGGCTCGCGGCCGCGATCTCGCTGATCAGGTCGCTGACCTTCTTGACGGAGGCAACGATGTCGTCCATGGTGCGGCCGGCCGCTTCCACCAGCCGCGAACCGGCGTCCACCTGCTCCACCGAGCCGCCGATCAGCGTCTTGATCTCCTTGGCCGCCGCGGCGCTGCGCTGCGCCAGCGTGCGCACCTCCGCGGCCACGACGGCGAAGCCGCGGCCCTGTTCGCCGGCGCGCGCCGCCTCCACCGCCGCGTTCAGCGCGAGGATGTTGGTCTGGAAGGCGATGCCGTCGATCACGCCGATGATCTCGGAGATCTTGCGCGAGGACTCGGAGATGCCGGTCATCGTCTGCACCACCTGGCCCACGACCTCGCCACCCTTGCGCGCGACCTGCGACGCATCGACGGCAAGCTGGCTCGCCTGCCGTGCGTTCTCGGCGTTCTGCGTGACGCTGGAGGTGAGTTCCTCCATCGAGCTGGCGGTCTCTTCCAGCGTGCTGGCCTGTTCCTCGGTGCGCTGCGACAGGTCCACGTTGCCCTGCGCGATCTGCGTGCTGGTCTGGGCGACGACTTCGGCGCCCGTGGCGACCTCGCCGACCAGGTGCCGCAGCTTGCGCGTCATCTCCGCCACGGCTTGCAGCAGCAGGCCCGGCTCGTCGCGGCGCGTCGTGTGGATGTCCGCGCTCAGGTCGCCGGCGGCGACGCGGCGGGCCGCTTCCACGGCCTCGGCGATCGGCGCCGTGATCGTGCGCGCCACCAGCCATCCGAACAGCACGCCGAGCACCGCGCACACCGCCGCGGCACCGACCAGGGTGTTGAGGCCCGCCTGGTAGGTCGCGTTGGCCTGGCGCACCTCGTCGCGTGTTTCTTCCTCGAGCACGTCCACCAGCTTGTCCAGCGCGTCGTTGTAGCCCGCCTGCGCGCGGTCGATCTTGTCGACCAGGAGGGTGCGCGCGTCGTCGATGCGGCCGGCCTCGACCAGCTGGACGAACTCGGTCTCGAGCGAGAGATAGCTGTTGCGGGTCTCGCCCATCGCCTCGAGCGAGCGCTTCGCGTTGCCTTCCTGCACGATCTTCACCAGCTCGCCGCGCAGGCGGTCGCGTTCGGTGCGGTCGGTCCGGATCGCGTCGAGCTGCGCCTTGCGCGCCTCGGGCGCGGCCGAGAGTGCCGCGTACATGTGCTTGGCCGCGCCTTCCAGGTGCGCGTGCCATTCGCCCGCGTACATGATGCCCGGCGAGTGGTGCTCCGCGATGTCGTCGACGCTCTGCTTGAGCGAGCCGAGGCTGCTCACCCCCACCCCCATCATCGCCATCGTCAGGATCACCAGCAGCCCGAAGGCCAGGGCCAGCTTCTTCATCACGCGCAGGTTCTCGAACATGTCCACGCCCTCCGGCTTGTTGTTGGCTGGGAGGTAGCATGCGGGGAACGAAACAATTTGTTTCTTGACGGCCATCAAACGTGCCGTCCGCCGCGGACAGGCGGTGTGCTCCGGGGGCGCAGAAGGCGCCCGGTGCCACATCCTGACGGCCCGCGGCAGTGGTGCCGCGGCGACGCTCAGACCGCGAGGTTGTCGATCAGGCGCGTGGCGCCCAGCCGCGCGGCGCCGAGGGCCACGAGCGCGTCGCCCGGCGCGGGAACCTGCAGGTCGGACCGGCGGCGCAGCACGAGGTAATCGGGCTTCCAGCCGCGTTGCGCGAGCGTCGCCATGGCCGCGCCCTCGATGGCGGCCAGGTCGCCGCCCTCGCGTGCCTGCTCGCCCATGCGCGCGAGGATGCGTGACAGCTGCACGGCTTCGGTGCGCTCCGCGGCCGAGAGATAGCCGTTGCGCGAAGACAGCGCGAGCCCGTCCGCGTCGCGGCAGGTCGGGACAGCCACGATCTCCAGGGGCATGGCGAACTGCCGCACCATGCGGCGGATCACGAGCAGCTGCTGGTAGTCCTTCTCGCCGAAGACGGCCGTGCGCGGCTGCACGCACTGGAACAGCTTCATCACCACCGTGCAGACGCCGGTGAAGAAGCCGGGGCGGAACTGGCCTTCGAGCAGGTCCGCCAGCTCGGGATCGGGCAGCACCTTGAAGGTCTGCGGTTCGGGATAGAGGTCGCGCTCGGTGGGCGCGAACAGCAGGTCGCAGCCGGCGGCCGCGAGCTTCTGCGCGTCCACCCCGAGGGTGCGCGGGTAGCTGTCGAAATCCTCGTGCGGCAGGAACTGCAGCCGGTTGACGAAGATGCTGGCCACCGTCACGTCGCCGAGCTCGCGGGCGCGATGCACCAGCGCGAGGTGGCCGTCGTGCAGGTTGCCCATCGTGGGCACGAAGGCGGGACGGCGGAACGAGGACAGGCACTCGCGCAGCTCGGCGATGGTATGGACGATGTGCATGGGGCGCTTCCGGGGGTGGACGCCGAGGATGCGGGCGCAGTGGCTCGCGGCGGTTGACATTCGTCAAGCGGCGCGATGCGCGCGAGCGCCTTGCCGCGGCTCATGCCGCGATGGGATCATGCGGGGATGGTGGCGAGCGCGGCATGAAGGTCGATGCGGGTGAAGGATTCCTCGGCGTGCTCATGCTCGAGACACGGTTCCCGCGCCCGGTCGGCGACGTGGGCCATCCGGAGACGTACAGGCGCGCGGGCATCCCGGCGCGCTTCGCGACCGTGCGCGGCGCCTCGCCGCAACGGATCGTGCGGGAAGCGGACCCTGCCTTGCTGCAGCCGTTCCTGGAGGCGGCGCTTGAACTGGAGCGCCAAGGCGCGGCACTGCTGTCGACCAGTTGCGGCTTCCTGGCTTCGTACCAGGCAAGCCTGTCGCGCGCCGTCGCCGTGCCGGTCATCACCTCCAGCCTGCTGCAGGTGCGACGCTTCGCGCGGCCGGGCATCGTGACGATCGCCGCCGAATCCCTGGGCCCGGCCATTCTCGAAGCCGCCGGGGTTCCCGCGGGAGCGCCCATCCAGGGCGTGGAGCCCGGCTGCGAGTTTCATCGACGCATCCTCGGCGACGAGGGCACGCTGGACTTCGCGCAGGCCGAGCGGGATGTGGTGTCGGCGGCGCTGGAGCTCGTGCGCCGCCACCCTGGCGTGAGCGACATCGTCCTCGAGTGCACGAACATGCCGCCGTACCGGGACGCCGTCGCGCGGGCCACGGGTTGCGCCGTGCACGACATCGAGACCTTGTTGCTGGCGCAATGGGCGGCCCTGGCCCGTGGGCGGGTGCGACGCTAGCTGCCCGCATCGGCCGCACGCGTCGGCCTGTCGCTCAAGCCATCGGCCCCGTGGTGACCGCGTACAGCGCAACGGCGAGAAAGTGGAGCGTGCTGCCCGAGAGCACGAAGAGATGCCAGACGAAGTGGGCGTAGCGGTAGCGGCCATCCAGCAGGAAGAACAGGGCGCCGACCGTGTAGGCCACGCCACCGGCGACGAGCAGCATCAATCCCCTGGCGCCGATGCGCTCGATCATGGGCGGCACCGCCACCAGCGCGATCCATCCCATGCCGACGTACAGCCCCGTCGACCACAGGGGATGCCGCAGCCGGTTCAGGAGCTTGGCCAGCGTGCCCACCGCGGCGATGCCCCAGACCACGCCGAACAGGGACCAGCCCCACGGACCCCTGAGCGGGCCGAGCGTGAAGGGCATGTAGCTGCCGGCGATGAAGAGGTAGATGCTGGCGTGGTCCAGCCGGTTGAACCTGCGCTTCCAGGCGCCGTGCGGCAGGGCGTGGTAGACCGTCGACGCGAAGTAGAGGACGGCCATCGTGGAGGAGAACAGCACCGCGCCCACCACCGTGGCGGCAGTGCCCTGGCGTGCCGCGATGGCCACGAGGATCGGCAGGGACGCCAGCGCCAGCAGCAGGCCGAAGCCGTGGCTCACGGCGTTGAGCAGTTCCTCGCGCGGGGTCTGGAGGCGCGCGCCCGCAGCCGCAGCCCCCCGCGCCTCAGGTTGGTCCGGAGGCAGCATTCGCGTGTCCGCGCACCCGCTCCGTTTCGGCGCGGGCGATCTCGAACAGCTTGCCGGCAAGCTGGCGCACTTGCTCGATCTCGATCTCCTGTGCCGGCCGCAGCGGCATGGGTCCCGGAATCATCGTCCGTTGGTGGAGGGCGAAGCTCGTCTCCAGCGTCAACAGCCGGTCCGCAGCGCATCGCCAGGCGGCGAAGGAGGGGGTGATGGGAAGGATCTTTGTCATGGGCGCCTCCTGAGGCACAACGGCCACAGTAGACCGTCGAGCCTGCTCCGTCTGTGCGCTAGCGCGCGCAGGCGGCAGGAAAGCACGCGCCGAGGGCTGTCGCTCCGGCAGCGGCGCGGATTCAGGTTCCCTCAGTACCCGACGCTGGATGCGGGCACGTCGACCCGCACCACCGGCTTGCCGAGCGCGGCGCTTGCGCAACGGCCGAACTGGTGGGCCCACGCCGCGTCGGCGAACCGGGCAGGACCGGCGGCCTGCGCCACCACGAACACCTTGTCCGCGATCAGCACCTTGCCCGTCGGGCGCAGGGGCTCGCAGCCCATCTCCGTGAACTGCTCGTCGAGCCAGGCCCGAGCCGCCTCGGGTGTCATCGGCTCCGCCTTTTCCAGGTCGATCCGCACCGGTGCGGCATCCTTGAACGTGACGCTCACTTCGCTCCTCATGCCGGCTCCTGTCCTCTTCGGATGTGTTGGCGGGAATTATGGCGCTGCGGGTTCGGGCGGTTCGTCAACGGGGCAACTATGCGGCGTTGGGATTTGAAAGGCGGATGGAGAAACGCCCCCGGACCTGCGAGAGGTGCGGGGGCGTTCGTGATCTGGTGGCCTGGGGCGGAATCGAACCACCGACACGCGGATTTTCAATCCGCTGCTCTACCAACTGAGCTACCGGGCCGTGAGGGGGAGATTATAGCAGGGTGGGGAGCAGCTCCCGACGAAGTGAGCGCTCGGAACGCCCCCCAGCGCCCCCACCCCGGCCCTCCCCCGGAGGGGGAGGGAGGAAGACCAAAGTCAGGCCGCGGACGACGTGTTGCGCTTGCCGCGCGAGAGGTCCACGCCCAGTTGCTTGAGCTTGCGATACAGGTGCGTGCGCTCCAGGCCCGTCTTCTCCGCCACGCGCGTCATCGAGCCGCCCTCCTTGGCGAGGTGGAACTCGAAGTAGCACTTCTCGAATTCGTCGCGTGCGTCGCGCAGCGGCTTGTCCAGTTCGAACACCTGGCGCGCCTGCGGGCCCATGTCGACCACCGGCGGCACGGTCTGGCCACCCGTCATCGCGGCTTCCACCGTGAGCTCCTGCACCGGCATCGGCACCACCACGCCCATGCCCGGCTTGCGCGCGGTGGGCACGGCCGCGAGCGACGGCGTGTTGCGCGCCAGCCCCGCCTCCACTGCCTTGAGCAGCTTCTGCATGGTGATCGGCTTCTCGAGGAACGAGTGCGCGCCGATCTTGGTCGCTTCCACGGCGGTCTCGATGGTGGCGTGGCCACTCATCATCACCACGGGCATGCTCAGGAGGCCGCTGGAGGACCATTCCTTGAGCAGCGTGACACCGTCCGTGTCGGGCATCCAGATATCCAGCAGCACCAGGTCGGGCCGCATGCGCTGCCGCGCGGCCCGGGCCTGCGCCGCGTTCTCTGCGAGTTCGACGGTGTGTCCTTCGTCGTTGAGGATCTCGGACAGGAGATCGCGGATCCCCAGTTCGTCATCCACCACCAGTATGTTTGCCATCAGCTTTCTTGCCCCAAACCGCCACTCGTTCATCCGGCGCCAGCCGGACCCCATCTGCCGGAGACCCCCTCCCAGGAACCCCCGTCACGAGTGCCCAGCCCACGATGCCGTTGTTAACTCGCAACTCCAAATGATAACGACACTTGAGCCCCGCGGATCACCCCGTCGGCCACTCGATTCTTCAGATCGATGCGGGCTCCGTGCTCATCCGCGATTTTTTTCACGACCGCCAACCCCAGGCCGGTGCCTTTGGTCTTGGTGGTCACGTAAGGCTCGAAGGCTCGTTTCAGGATGTGTTCCGGAAAACCGGTGCCGCTGTCCTGCACGATCAGCCGCACGCGGCGCGAAGCCTCGCTCCATTGCGTGCGCACGGTGACCTCGCGCTTCGTGCTCCCCTCGGTGGCATCTTGCGCGTTTTGCAGCAGGTTGTGGATGACCTGCCGCAATTGCTGCGCATCTCCCAGGATGCGCGGGCACGCCGGATCGAGCTCCACCCGCACCGGCACCTGCGAGGGTCCGCGCGCGGGGTCGCCCTCGCGCGCGTACAGGTGCAGCACGTCGTTGACCAGCGAGTTCAGGTCCACCGGCTTGAGTTCGGCGGCGGGCAGGCGCGCGTAATCGCGGAACTCGTTGACCAGCCGCTTCATCGACTCGACCTGCTCCACGATCGTGTGCACGGATTTGGCCAGCATCGCCCGTTCGGGCTCCCCCAGCTTGGAGGCGAGCTTCATCTCGATGCGTTCGGCCGAGAGCTGGATCGGCGTCAGCGGGTTCTTGATCTCGTGGGCGAGCCGCCGCGCGACCTCGCCCCAGGCCTGCGCGCGCTGCGCCGACACGATCTCGGAGATGTCGTCGAACACCAGCAGGCGGCCCTCGCTGGGCAGGGGCGCGCCGCGCGCGACGAGGGTCACCATGTTGGCGGCGGCCCCCGCATGGGCGGTATTGAGCTCGAAGGTCTGCTGCCAGTGGTCCACCAGGATCGTGTGCGTGCGCTCCTGCATGAAGTCGTCGAAGCGCTGCTGCACCTCGGTGCCGAAGGCCTCCAGCCCCGGCACTTCCGCCAGCCGGCGGCCGCGGTACATCTCCAGCGGCACGTGCAGGACCTCGGTGGCGCCGGGATTGGAGGTCTCGATGTGCCCCTGCGCATCGAGCACGATCACGCCGGCGGTGAGGTTGTCCAGGATGGTCTGCAGGTGGCCGCGCGCCGCGCTCACTTCGTCGATGCTCTTTTCGACGGCGTAGCGCGCGTCGGCCAGCTGCTGCGTCATGTCGGCGAAGGCGCGCGTGAGGCCGCCAAGTTCGTCCTTGCCCTGCAGCGCCGGCTTGGGCGAGAGGTCCCCGGCGGCCACCTCGCTCACGCCGGCGGCCAGCAGCAGCAGCGGGCGCGCGAGCTGGTTGCCCAGGATGATCGCCAGCAGCACCGCCCCGAACACCGCGAGGAACAGGCTCAGGGTCAGCGTGCCGATGTACATGCGCCGCAGGCCCTCGCGGGCCAGCGCCCGCTCCTGGTATTCGCGGTTGGCCTCCTGCACCGCGATCGCGTTGGCCACCAGCGTCGGCGGGATGGTGATGGTGGACTGCAGGAAGCGCGATTCCGCCAGCAGGCCCAGGCTCGGCTGCGGCACGGGCACGATCGCCTTGATGCGCCCGTTGCTGGCCGCCGTCGGGTCGTCGAGCCCCTCGACCAGGGTGACGCTGCGCTGCGCGCGCACGGCGCGCAGCTGCTGCGGCGTGGGCCGGTCGGGCGTGAGCTGGAAGCGCGAGGCGCCGGCGCTGGCGAGCATCTGCGCGTTGCTGTTCCACAGGATGACGTCGGTGGCGCCGAGCTGCTCGCGGATGCGTTCGAGCAGCAGCCCGGCGGAGGCATCCGGCGCCTCGGCCAGCTGGCCGGCGGCGTTGCGGGTCTTGCTGGCCAGGTCGCTGGAGAGCGTGTCCAGCGTGGCGCGCCCCAGGTTCAGGCCCGCCTCCAGCGCGCCTTCCACCTTCACGTCGAACCAGCTCTCGATGGAGCGCGAGACGAACTGGTAGGACACCGTGTAGATGAGGACGCCGGGCACCACCCCCACCAGCGTGAAGATCAGCGACAGCTTGACCAGCAGCCGGCTGCCGAACTTGCCGCGCCGCAGCCGCGAGGCGAGCCGCACGAACACCCACAGGATCACGGCCAGCAGCATGCCGGCGATGACGATGTTCAGCGCGAACAGGCGCCCGTAGTTGCGCTCGTAGAACTCGCGGTTGCTGGTGGCCTGCGTGAGCAGGAACATCAGCACGATGCCGATGCCGATGGCCACCGCGATGCCCACGACGATGGCCCAGCGCAAGGCGCGCGAGCTTTCGATCAGCTTGCGCGGCGGGCCTTCGGGCGGACGCGGCAAATTCATTCCAGCGCCCCCACGCTTGTCACTTCGTGTACGGCGCTGCCCCCCCGAGGGGGCCTTCGCGCCTTCGGGCGGCCGTGCGGCGCTCATTTCGGATCCAGCACCAGGCGCTGGTTGCGCACCGCCAGGATGATCCACTCGGCCTGCCCCACGGCGCCGATCTGGAACGGGCGCGGCAGCTGCGAGACGTCGAGCCGGAAGCGGAAGTCGATGGTGTGGGTCGATTCGGGATCGACCGCGGAAGCATCGGCGATGCGCCAGCCGGAGACACGCTGCACCGCCGCCAGCGCCTCTTCGCGGCTGTCGAACATCTGCCCCAACACCAGCCCGGAATGGCCGATCGGCGCGGACGACACCTGCAGCCGCCAGCGGCGGGTGAGCGGCTGGTAGGACAGGCGCATGTGCCGCGTGGCGAAGGCCACGCGCTTGTCGGTCCAGTACCAGCGGTCCCGGTAGATGGCGGCCTCGGCGAGGAAGTACATGGGGATGCCCTTCGCCAGCGCATCATCCACCACTTGCGGCAGCTCGAAGCGGACGGCAGCGCTCAGCAGCACCCCTTCTTCGGTGCGCTCGACCTGCAGCTGCGTGACTTCGGCCATCTGGACCTGGGCCGCGGCAGGGCGCCAGCCCGCGCCGGCGAGCAGCACGGCGCAGACCAGGGCGAGGAACAGGGCGCGATCAGGCCTCCGGAGGAGCCGGTGCATGCTGTGCACTCTTTTGCACCACCGCGTAATAGAAGCCATCGTGGTCACGTGGCTCATTGTCCCGGAGGCCCTCGGGGTGCGCGCCGTCCCGGGGCAGGAAATGGCCCGGGCCGGGGCGCAAAAGGGCCGAGCTGTTGTGCGCAAGAAACGCCGCGATCTGCTGCTCGCCCTCCGCGCGGAACACCGAGCAGGTGCAGTACACCAGCGTACCGCCCGGTTTGAGCAAGGGCCACAGCGCAGTGAGCAGACGCTTCTGCTGCGCGGCGAGCTGCGCCACGTCCGATTCGCGGCGCAGCCAGCGCACGTCGGGGTGGCGGCGCACCACGCCGGAGGCGGTGCAGGGCGCATCGAGCAGGATCGCATCGAAAGGCTTTCCATCCCACCACGCGGCAGGCTCGCCGGCATCGGCGGTGCGAACTTCCGCCGTCAGGTCCAGCCGCCGCAGGTTCTGGTGGATGCGTTCGCAGCGCACCGGATCCACGTCCAGCGCGACGACCTGGGCGTGGCGCGCGAGCTCGCACAGGTGCGCGGTCTTGCCGCCGGGGGCGGCGCAGGCGTCCAGGATGCGCAGCGGCGCGTCGTGCGGCAGGCCCTCCAGCAGCAGCTGCGCGGCCACCTGGGCGCCGGCGTCCTGCACCGACCACAGGCCGTCGGCGAAGCCGGGGATCGCATCCACCGCATGCGGCCGGTCCAGCACCAGGCCGTGCAGCCCCACCGGCTCGGAGGCGATGTGCTGCGCAGCCAGCAACTGCCGCAGCGGCTCGCGCGAGATCCGGTGCGTGTTCACCCGCAGCGTCATGGGGGCGGGCGTGTTGTTCACCTCCAGCACCTGTTCCCAGTCCTGCGGGTGCTCGCGCTCGAGCTGCGCGATCCACCAGCGGGGGTGGTTCCAGCGCGCCACCGAGTCGTCCTCGGTCGCGGCGACCAGCGCGTCGCGCTCGCGCAGGAAGCGGCGCAGGCAGGCGTTGATGAAGCCCTGCTGCGCGCGCGTGTCCTTGCCGCGCTTGGCGGCCTCGACGGCCTGGTCGACCAGCGTGAAGGGCTCGTAGGGCGCCCCCTCCTCCTGCCAGGCGAGCGCCAGCGCGGTGGTGAGGAGCGCATCGGCCGCCGGTGGCGGCGCCTTGTTCGCCAGCTGCCGGCGCAGCGCCTGCGCGCGCCCGAGGAAGCGCAGCACGTGGTAGGCGAGCGCCTGCGCGCCGGGGCGCACGTCGGCGTGCAGGCGCGCGATCGCCGGCGTCGCCGATTCGCCGCGCCGCACGGCGGCCAAAACGGAGGCGGCAGCCTGCAGCTGCCGCCAGAGGGGAACGGGAGGATGCATCAGGTCAGGGTGTCGGCCCAGATGTTACGCGCCCAGTTCAGCGCGTACCTTCCCTCCAGCTCCGTCGGCCCGGGGCTGACGCCGCCGGAAGCGCCCACCGCCTTGTAGGTGCGCTCGGCCGCCACGTACTGGTGGACGCTGGCGACGTGGATCACGCGCTGGTCGTCGACGAAGCTGTAGCAGGTGTTGGTGAGCATGGGGGTGGTGTCCGCCGGCCAGCCGGAAAGCTCCGCCACGATCGCCGCGGCGGCGACCTTCGCGTGCGCGTTCGCCATGTGGCCGCTCTTGGGCATCGCGGGCGCGACCTGGATCGCATCGCCGACCACATGGATGTCCTTCGCGGCGGTGGACTGGAAGCCCAGGTAGTCGACGCCGCACCAGCGCTGGCTGGCCATGTTGTTGAGGCCCGCCTGCACGGCGACGGCGCCGGCGCGCATCGGCGGCAGCACGTTGAGGACGTCGGCCTGCACGTCTTCCGCCACCTCGAACTTGATCACGCCCGCACGCTCGTCGACGGCCACGGCCTTGTGCTGCGGGCGGTATTCGACGATGCCGCGGTACTGCTCGCTCCACACGCGCTTGAAGAGGGCGCCCTTGGAGACGACGTCCGGATTGGCGTCGAGGATCAGCACCTTGCTGCGCGGCTTGGCCTGCCTGAAATACCAAGCGACCTGGCAGGCGCGCTCGTAGGGGCCGGGCGGGCAGCGATAGGGTTGCTCGGGGATCGTGATCGCATAGACGCCGCCGTCGCGCATCGCCTCGAGCTGCCGGCGCAGCGCGAGCGTCTCCGGGCCGGCCTTCTGCCACGCCTGCAGCACGCGGCCGCTGTCGTGCGCCGCCCGCAGGCCTTCGATCTCGTCGAACAACAGCTCGACGCCGGGGGAGAGCACCAGCTTGTCGTAGGCAATGGAAGGGCCGCTCGCCAGCGTGACCGTCTTGCGCTGCGCATCGATCGCCCGCGCCGTGTCCTTCACCCGCGTCACGCCCTGGCGCGCGAGGCCGTCGTACGGCGTGGTGATGTCGGCGATCTGCCGGCTGCCGCCGATCACGAGGTTGGACAGCGGACAGGAGACGAACACGTCGTTCGGCTCGATCAGGACGACCTCGATCCTGTGGTCGGACAGCAGGCGCACGTATTTTGCCGCGGTCGCACCACCATAGCCGCCGCCGATGACGACCACGCGCGCCTTGGCCGGGATAGTGGCCGTCGTCGCGCAGCCGGCGAGGCCGACGGCCGCGGCGGCTTGCAGGAAGCTGCGGCGGTCGATGGTCATGGCTTCTGGGCGGCGAAGAAGGCCGCGAGCTGTTCGAGTTGCTCGTCGGTGTAGCCGCGCGCGAGCTGCTGCATGATCGTGGACGGGCGCGTGCCGGCCTTGAAGGCGTGGAGCTGCGTCAGCAGGTAGTCGCGCGGCATGCCGGCAATCGATGGCAGGGCGGACCCGGGCACGGTGCGGCCGTCGGTGCCGTGGCATTGGGCGCAGTTGGCGGCGAGGGTGCGGAGGTGGAGGGTTTCCTGTTGCGCGTGGACGGGCCCCGCGACCAGGCCGACGGCGAGCAGGGCAGTTCGTAGGCTGGTGGTGACCGAAGGGAACCCCAGCTCCGCTGCGCTCGCCGGATCGCTGGGGTTCGCCAAGCTCACCGCCAGCCTACGAGGGACCGAACGCCGGCAAGTGTGCATGTCAATGCCTCGCCCGCAACCCACGTCCCGGATGGAACCCGAACAGCCACGCCAGCAGCGCCGCCGGGAACTGCGCGATCGCCTCGTTGTAGCGGTTCACCGCCTGGTTGAAATGCTCGGTGGCGGCCTGCGTCATGCGAACGAGCTGCGCCCGCTCGCCGCTGAAGTTCTCCGGCAGGCGCGGCCCGGCGAGGTCGTGCGCGTCGTCGCGCTCGGCGCGGTCCCACGCCATGCTCAGGACTTCCTGCGCCGCGCCCAGCGCCGCGATGCGCTCCGGGTCCAGCGGGCGTGACTTCGCCGCCGCCAGCGACGCCTGCATCTGGGCGGCGGCGCCCTGCAGCCCGCCCCAGAACGCGCTGCCGCCCGTGAACTGCGACTGCGCCTGCTCGTCTTCCGGCGGCACGCATTCCTGCACCAGCTGCGCCTGTTTCGTGAGTTCGGCCTCCAGCGCGGCGAAGGCGTGGTTGGCCTCCGAGCGCAGGCGCACCAGCCGGTTGTACGCGCCGACGGCCCAGAACAGGGCCACCGCCGCGATCACCCAGGGAAGGAAGTTCGACGACTGCATTTGCCTCGCACGATAAGGAAAGGGCGCCACCCCCGCAAGAGGTGGCGCCCTTCGACGGCAGATGCGCGCCGCCCGGCCGCTCGAAGGCGCGCGCCCCCTCCGCTTGCGGAGGGGGGAGGCGGAGCACGGAGTGCGTAGCCTGGGGGAGCTACCCGTCGACGCTTATTCGGCGGTCGACGTGCCCGGGTCGCTGACCTCGGAAGCGTTGGCGCCTTCCGTGGCTTCCGCCAGTTCGGCCGCTTCGGCGTCGGCGATGGCGCGGCGCTCGGCCTCGTCCATCTGGTCCTTCGCCTTGCGCGCGACGTGGTAGGCCATGCCGGTGCCGGCCGGGATCAGGCGGCCGACGATCACGTTTTCCTTCAGGCCGCGCAGCTCGTCGCGCTTGCCCATGATCGCCGCCTCGGTCAGCACCCGCGTGGTTTCCTGGAAGGAAGCGGCGGAGATGAACGAGTCGGTCGACAGCGAGGCCTTCGTGATGCCCAGCAGCAGGTTGCTGTAGGTCGCGTGGATCTTGCCCTCGCCGTGCAGGCGGTCGTTGGTGTCCAGGATCTCGGAACGCTCGACCTGCTCGCCGGCGATGTAGTCGGACTCGCCCGGGTTCTCGACGACCACGCGGCGCAGCATCTGGCGCACGATCACCTCGATGTGCTTGTCGTTGATCTTCACGCCCTGGAGGCGGTAGACGTCCTGCACTTCATCGACGATGTAGCGCGCCAGTTCCTCCATGCCCAGCAGGCGCAGGATGTCCTGCGGATCGGCCGGGCCGTCGACCACGGATTCGCCCTTGTTGACCACCTGGCCTTCGTGCACCAGGATGTTCTTCTCCTTGGGCACCAGCTCCTCGTGCACGCCGCCTTCCGGATCGGTGATCTGCAGGCGGATCTTGCCCTTGGTCTCCTTGCCGAACGACACCGTGCCGGTCATCTCGGCCAGCACGCCCTTGTCCTTGGGCGAACGGGCTTCGAACAGCTCCGCCACGCGCGGCAGGCCGCCCGTGATGTCGCGCGTCTTCTGCCCTTCGACCGGGATGCGGGCCAGCACTTCGCCGGGACCCACGTCCTGGCCGTCGCGCACCTGCACCAGAGAGCCGACCTGGAAGGCGATCGTCACCGAGTGGTCGGTGCCGGGGATCTTCACCTCGTTGCCGGCCGCATCGACCAGCTTCACCTGCGGACGCACCACCTTGGCGGAGCCGCGGCGCTTCGGGTCGATCACCACCAGCGTCGACAGGCCCGTGACCTCGTCGACCTGCTTGGCCACCGTCAGGCCCTCTTCCACGTTCTCGAACTTCACCCGGCCGGCGAATTCCGTGATGATGGGTCGGGTCAGCGGGTCCCAGTTGGCCAGGATGACGCCGGCCTTGACCTGCTGGTCGGCCTTCACCGTCAGCGTGGCGCCGTACGGCACCTTGTGGCGTTCGCGCTCGCGGCCGTGCTCGTCGTGGATGATGATCTCGCCCGAACGGGAAATGACGACCAGCTCGCCCTTCTGGTTGGTCACGTAGCGCATCGTGGTGTTGAAGCCCACGAAGCCCGCGGACTTCGCTTCCACGCTGGAGGCCACCGCCGCCCGCGAAGCCGCACCACCGATGTGGAAGGTGCGCATCGTCAGCTGCGTGCCGGGTTCGCCGATCGACTGCGCGGCGATCACGCCCACCGCCTCGCCCACGTTCACCAGGCCGCCGCGGCCCAGGTCGCGGCCGTAGCACTTGGCGCACAGGCCGAAGCGCGTCGCGCAGTTCAGCGCGGTGCGGACCTTGACCTCGTCCACGCCGTCGGCCTCGAGCCGGTCGATCGCATCTTCGTCCAGCATCACGCCGGAGGGGACGATCACGTCGCGCGTTTCCGGGTGCACCACGTCTTCGGCGGCCACGCGGCCCAGGATCCGGTCGCGCAGCGACTCGATCACTTCGCCGCCCTCGACGATGGCACGCATCAGCGCGCCGTCGCCCGTGCCGCAGTCGACCTCGGTCACGACCAGGTCCTGCGTCACGTCCACGAGACGGCGGGTCAGGTAGCCGGAGTTCGCGGTCTTCAGCGCCGTGTCCGCGAGGCCCTTGCGGGCGCCGTGGGTGGAGATGAAGTACTGCAGCACGTTCAGGCCTTCGCGGAAGTTGGCCGTGATGGGCGTCTCGATGATCGAGCCGTCCGGCTTGGCCATCAGGCCCCGCATGCCCGCCAGCTGGCGGATCTGCGCAGCGGAACCGCGGGCGCCGGAGTCGGCCATCATGTAGATGGAGTTGAAGGACTCCTGCTCCACTTCCTTGCCGTGGCGGTCGATGACCTTTTCCTTGGCCAGCTGGGCCATCATCACCTTCGACACTTCGTCGCCGGCCTTGCCCCAGATGTCCACCACCTTGTTGTAGCGCTCGCCGGCGGTGACGAGACCCGAGACGTACTGCTGCTCGATCTCCTTCACTTCCTTTTCGCTGCGCTCGATGATCGCCTTCTTCTCCGGCGGCACCAGCATGTCGTCCACCGCGATGGAGATGCCGGCCTTGGTCGCCAGGCGGAAGCCGTTCTGCAGCAGCTTGTCGGCGAAGACCACCGTCTCCTTCAGGCCGCACTTGCGGAAGGAGATGTTGATCAGCTTGCTGATCTCCTTCTTCTTCAGCGCCTTGTTCAGCACGCTGAAGGGCAGGCCCTTGGGCAGGATCTCCGACAGCAGCGCGCGGCCGGCCGTGGTGTCGAACAGCTTGGTCGTCGGCACGAACTGGCCGCTGTCCTTGTCCTTTTCCCACTCGGTCAGGCGCACGGCGATCTTGGCGGTCAGTTCCACCGCGCCGGTTTCCAGGGCGCGCAGCACTTCGGCCACGTCGGTGAAGGTCATGCCCTCACCCTTGCCGTTGGTGCGCTCGCGCGTCGTGTAGTACAGGCCCAGCACCACGTCCTGCGAGGGCACGATGGAGGGCTCGCCGTTGGCGGGGAACAGCACGTTGTTGGAGGCCAGCATCAGCGTGCGGGCTTCCATCTGCGCTTCCACCGACAGCGGCACGTGCACGGCCATCTGGTCGCCGTCGAAGTCGGCGTTGAACGCCGCGCACACCAGCGGGTGCAGCTGGATCGCCTTGCCTTCGATCAGGATCGGCTCGAAGGCCTGGATGCCCAGGCGGTGCAGCGTGGGGGCGCGGTTCAGGAGCACCGGGTGCTCCTTGATCACCTCTTCGAGGATGTCCCACACCACCGGCGTGCCGGCTTCCACTTCCTTCTTCGCCGCCTTGATGGTGGTGGCGATGCCCATGGCTTCCAGGCGCGAGAAGATGAAGGGCTTGAAGAGTTCCAGCGCCATCAGCTTCGGCAGGCCGCACTGGTGCAGCTTGAGCGTCGGGCCCACGGTGATGACCGAACGGCCCGAGTAGTCGACGCGCTTGCCCAGCAGGTTCTGGCGGAAGCGGCCGCTCTTGCCCTTGATCATGTCGGCCAGCGACTTCAGGGCACGCTTGTTCGCGCCCGTCATGGCCTTGCCACGGCGGCCGTTGTCCAGCAGCGAGTCCACCGCCTCCTGCAGCATGCGCTTCTCGTTGCGCGCGATGATTTCCGGCGCCTTGAGTTCGAGCAGGCGCTTCAGGCGCGAGTTGCGGTTGATGACGCGACGGTACAGGTCGTTCAGGTCGGAGGTCGCGAAGCGGCCGCCGTCCAGCGGCACCAGCGGACGCAGGTCCGGCGGCAGCACCGGCAGCACCTGCATGACCATCCACTCGGGCTTCATGCCCGACTTCTTGAAGGCTTCCAGCACCTTCAGGCGCTTGGCGTTCTTCTTGACCTTGACTTCGGAGCCGGTCAGGTCGCCGCGCAGCTTCTCGATCTCGATGTCGAGGTCGATCGCTTCCAGCAGGTCCTTGATGCCCTCGGCGCCCATCTTGGCGATGAACTCGTCACCGTATTCCTTGCGCTTGGCGTCGTAGTCGTCCTCGGACATGATGCCGAACTTCTTCAGCGGGGTCATGCCGGGGTCGGTGATGACATACGCCTCGAAGTACAGCACCCGCTCGATGTCGCGCAGGGTCATGTCCAGCACCAGGCCGAGGCGCGAAGGCAGCGACTTCAGGAACCAGATGTGCGCGCAGGGCGCGGCCAGGTCGATGTGGCCCATGCGCTCGCGGCGCACCTTGGTCTGCGTGACTTCCACGCCGCACTTCTCGCAGATCACGCCGCGGTGCTTCAGGCGCTTGTACTTGCCGCACAGGCACTCGTAGTCCTTGATCGGGCCGAAGATCTTGGCGCAGAACAGGCCATCCCGCTCCGGCTTGAAGGTGCGGTAGTTGATCGTCTCCGGCTTCTTGACTTCACCGAAGGACCAGGAACGGATCTTCTCGGGCGACGCGATCCCGATGCGGATGGCATCGAAATGCTCGTCCGGCGTGAACTGCTTGAACAGGTCGAGTAGAGATTTCATGTAACTCTGTTCCTTCCTTTAGCTGCGCTCGAGTTCGATGTCGATGCCGAGCGAGCGAATTTCCTTGACCAGCACGTTGAACGACTCCGGCATGCCGGCATCGATCGCGTGTTCGCCCTTGACGATGGACTCGTACACCTTGGTGCGGCCCTGCACGTCGTCGGACTTCACGGTCAGCATTTCCTGCAGCGTGTAGGAAGCGCCGTAGGCTTCCAGCGCCCACACTTCCATCTCGCCGAAACGCTGGCCGCCGAATTGCGCCTTGCCGCCCAGCGGCTGCTGCGTGACCAGCGAGTACGGGCCGGTCGAGCGGGCGTGCATCTTGTCGTCCACCAGGTGGTGCAGCTTGAGCACGTGCATGTAGCCCACGGTCACCGGGCGCTCGAACTGGTCGCCCGTGCGGCCGTCGTACAGGAAGGCCTGCGTGCGCGTGGCCGTGAGGCCCTTGCGCTTGGCGACTTCCTCGGGGAAGGCTTCGTGCAGCATGCCGCGGATCTCGGCCTCGGAGGCGCCGTCGAACACCGGCGTCGCGAAGGGCACGCCCTTGGCGAGCTGGCCGGCCATCTCGATCACTTCGGACTCGGTGAGGTCGCCCAGCGTTTCCTTCTTGCCCGAGCGGTTGTAGATCGTCTCGAGGAAGCTGCGCACTTCGGCGGCGGCCGCTTCCTTCTGCAGCATCTCGCCGATGCGGTTGCCGATGCCCTTGGCGGCCCAGCCCAGGTGCACTTCCAGCACCTGGCCCACGTTCATGCGCGAAGGCACGCCCAGCGGGTTGAGCACGATGTCGCACGGCGTGCCGTCGGCCATGTAGGGCATGTCTTCGACCGGGACGATCTTGGACACGACACCCTTGTTGCCGTGGCGGCCGGCCATCTTGTCGCCGGGTTGCAGGCGGCGCTTGACGGCCAGGTAGACCTTGACCATCTTCAGCACGCCCGCCGGCAGCTCGTCGCCCTGCGTGAGCTTCTTGCGCTTTTCCTCGAACGCGAGGTCGAAGCTGTGGCGCGTCTGCTCCAGCGAGTTCTTGATGGACTCGAGCTGCGAGGCCACTTCGTCTTCGGCCGGGCGGATGTCGAACCAGTGGAACTTCTCCACCGAGTCCAGGTACGCCTTGTCGATCTTCGCGCCCTTGGCCAGCTTCTGCGGGCCGCCGTTGGCCTCGCGGCCGGTCAGCAGCTTGGCGATCCGGTCGAAGGCGTCGGCTTCCACGATGCGCAGCTGGTCGTTCAGGTCCAGGCGGAAGCGCTTGAGCTCGTCGTCGATGATCTGCTGGGCGCGCTTGTCGCGCTGGATGCCTTCACGGGTGAAGACCTGCACGTCGATCACGGTGCCCTGCGAGCCCTGGTCCACGCGCAGCGAAGTGTCCTTCACGTCGCTGGCCTTCTCGCCGAAGATCGCGCGCAGCAGCTTTTCTTCCGGCGTCAGCGTGGTCTCGCCCTTGGGCGTGACCTTGCCCACCAGCACGTCGCCCGGCTGCACTTCCGCGCCGACGTAGATGATGCCGGACTCGTCCAGGCGGTTGAGCTGCTGCTCGGACAGGTTCGGGATGTCGCGGGTGATTTCTTCCGGACCCAGCTTGGTGTCGCGCGCCATCACCACCAGTTCCTCGATGTGGATCGAGGTATAGCGGTCGTCGGCCACGACGCGTTCGGAGATCAGGATCGAGTCCTCGAAGTTGTAGCCGTTCCAGGGCATGAACGCGACCAGCATGTTCTGGCCCAGGGCCAGCTCGCCCAGGTCCGTCGACGCGCCGTCGGCGATCACGTCGCCCTTGGCGATCTTGTCGCCGCGCTGGACGATGGGACGCTGGTGGATGTTGGTGTTCTGGTTGGAACGCTGGTACTTGATCAGGTTGTAGATGTCGACGCCGACTTCACCGGCGGTGGCTTCCGCGTCGTTCACGCGCACCACGATGCGGGTGGCGTCGACGTAGTCGACCACGCCGCCGCGGGTGGCGGTGACCACGGTGCCGGAGTCGATCGCGGAGACGCGCTCGATGCCGGTGCCGACGAAGGCCTTCTCGGGGCGCAGCACCGGCACGGCCTGGCGCTGCATGTTGGCGCCCATCAGCGCGCGGTTGGCGTCGTCGTGCTCCAGGAAGGGCACCAGCGAAGCGGCCACGGAGACGATCTGCGCCGGCGACACGTCCATGTACTGGATGCGCTCTGCCCCCACCAGGATCGATTCGCCCTTTTCACGCGCGGACACCAGGTCGCCGGTCAGGCGGCCTTCGGCGTCCAGCAGCGCGTTGGCCTGGGCGATGACGTACTTGCCTTCCTCGATGGCGGACAGGTAGTCGATCTCCATCGTGACCTTGCCGTCGCGCACGCGGCGGTACGGCGTCTCGATGAAGCCGTACTCGTTCAGGCGGGCGTACAGGGCCAGCGAGTTGATCAGGCCGATGTTCGGGCCTTCCGGCGTTTCAATGGGGCAGACGCGGCCGTAGTGCGTGACGTGCACGTCGCGCACTTCGAAGCCGGCGCGCTCGCGCGTCAGGCCGCCCGGGCCCAGGGCCGAGACGCGGCGCTTGTGCGTGATCTCGGACAGCGGGTTGGTCTGGTCCATGAACTGCGACAGCTGCGACGCGCCGAAGAACTCCTTGAGGGCCGCGGAAATCGGCTTGGAGTTGATCAGGTCGTGCGGCATCAGCGGCTCTTGCTCCGCCTGGCCCAGACGTTCCTTGACGGCCTTCTCGATCCGCGCGAGACCCGTGCGGTACTGGTTCTCGGCCAGTTCGCCGACGCAGCGCACGCGGCGGTTGCCCAGGTGGTCGATGTCGTCGACTTCGCCGCGGCCGTTGCGCAGGTCCACCAGGATCTTGACGACGGCCAGGATGTCGTCGTTGGTCAGCACCATCGGGCCGGTGCCCTCTTCGCGGCCGACCTTGGCGTTGAACTTCATGCGGCCCACGCGCGACAGGTCGTACGTGTCCGGGTTGTAGAACAGGCGCTGGAACAGGGCCTGCACCGCGTCCTCGGTCGGCGGCTCGCCGGGGCGCATCATGCGATAGATGGCCACGCGGGCGGCGAACTCGTCGGCGGTCTCGTCGATGCGCAGCGTCTGCGACATGTACGGGCCCTGGTCCAGCTCGTTCGTGTAGATCGCCTGGATGTCCTGGATGCCGGCGGCGCGCAGCTTCTTGAGCAGCGCTTCGGTCAGTTCGTCGTTGGCCTTGGCGATGATCTCGCCCGTGTCCGGGTCGATGATGTTGCGCGCGACCACGCGGCCCACGAGGTAGTCCTCGGGCACGCTGATGTGCGTGGTGCCGGTGGTTTCCAGCTCGCGGGTGTGGCGGGCGGTGACGCGCTTGTCCTTGGCGACCACGACCTTGCCGGACTTGTCGGTGATGTCGAAGCGGGCGACTTCACCGCGGATGCGCTCGGGCACGAACTCGAGCTGCGCGCCCGTGTCCATCAGGCGGAAGTTGTCGTTGACGAAGAAGTTCGCCAGGATGGTTTCCGGCGTCAGGCCGATGGCCTTGAGCAGGATGGTGACCGGCATCTTGCGGCGGCGGTCGACGCGGAAGTACAGCACGTCCTTCGGGTCGAACTCGAAGTCCAGCCAGGAGCCGCGGTAGGGGATGATCCGCGCGGAGAACAGCAGCTTGCCCGAGCTGTGCGTCTTGCCCTTGTCGTGCTCGAAGAACACGCCCGGCGAGCGGTGCAGCTGCGAGACGATCACGCGCTCGGTGCCGTTGATGATGAACGAGCCCTTGTCCGTCATGAGCGGCACTTCGCCCATGTAGACCTCCTGCTCCTTGACTTCCTTGACCACCTTGGACTGCGGCGTGGAGGACTCGCGGTCGTAGATGATCAGCTGCACCTTCGCCCGCACGGCGGAGGCGAAGGTCAGGCCGCGGGTCTGGCATTCGCGCACGTCGAATGCCGGCTTGGCCAGGTTGTACTCGATGAACTTCATCTCCACGAACCCGTTGTGCGAGACGATCGGGAAGGCGGAGTCGAACGCGGCCTGCAGACCTTCGATGGTCCGTTTCTGGGGTGGAAGGTCGGCTTGGAGGAAGGCGGTGTACGCATCCTTCTGCATCTGCAGCAGGTACGGCACTTCGAGCACGCTGTCGCGTTTGCCGAAGCTCTTGCGGATGCGTTTGCGTTCGGTATAGGAATAGGCCATGAGTTCTCCGGGCTATCAAGCTCTTGGCAACTGACGCGCCCCCACACCAGCGAAGGGGTGGGCGGCGTTCTTGGCGGGGTGGCCACTACCACCCTTGGCGGACGGCCCGGCGTTGCACCGGGCCCGAACCAAGCAGTTTTCTGCAGTCGGATCAGAAAACACTAGGAAAGCGGTTGGAGCGATTTGCGCCGCGTTCGTTCGGCACAACAACCACCCGTCTTCCTGGTGCTCTCTACAAGCGGCAAAGGCTGGAGGCCTTTCGAGCCTCCAGCCCTTCCACGGTGAACGCAATTACTTGAGTTCGACCTTGGCGCCGGCGTCTTCCAGCTTCTTCTTGGCAGCTTCGGCGTCGGCCTTGTTCATGCCTTCCTTGACGGGCTTCGGCGCGCCATCGACCAGGTCCTTGGCTTCCTTGAGGCCCAGGCCGGTGATTTCGCGGACCGCCTTGATGACGGAAACCTTCTGCGCACCGGCTTCCATCAGCTGCACGGTGAACTCGGTCTTTTCTTCCACGGCGGCGGCGGCCGGGCCGGCACCACCAGCGGCCGGGGCGGCCATGGCGGCGGCGGAGACGCCGAACTTCTCTTCGATGGCCTTGACCAGGTCATTGAGGTCCATGACGGACATGCTGTCCAGGGCCGTCAGGAATTCGTCTTTGTTGAATGCCATTTTGTACTTTCCAGAATAAGTTGGTGATCCGTAGGGCTGCTGTTCCCGCGCTTACGCGGCGGCGGCAGCCTCGGCGGGCGCGCCAGCGCCCTCTTCCTTCTTCTTCGCCAGGGCCGCCAGCACGCCCGCGGTGCGGGACATGGGCGACATCAGCAGGCCGCAAAGCTGCGCCAGCAGAACTTCCTTGGACGGAATGTTCGCCAGCTGCTTGACGCCGTTGACGTCCAGGGCCTTGCCCGCGAACGCGCCGCCGCGAATGACCAGCTTGTCGTTGGTCTTCGCGAAGTCGGCCACCACCTTGGCGGCGGCCACAGCGTCCACGGAGAAGCCGTAGATCAGCGGACCGGTCATCTGGTCACCGATGACTTCGAACTGGCTGCCCGCAACGGCGCGGCGGGCCAGGGTGTTCTTCAGAACACTCAGGTCCACGCCAGCGCCGCGCGCGGCCACGCGCAGCTTCGTCATGTCGGCGACCGTGATGCCGCGGTATTCCGCCATCACCAGCGTTTGAGCTTTAGCGGCGAGAGCGGTCACTTCGCTGACGACCGCTTCCTTCTCACTGCGATTCAGACTCAAGGTCTACTCCTTCGATTGCGCTTGGGGGTTGCCCCTTTCGCGCGCCTGTTTAAGCGACCAACTGTCTTCCGGAAATCTCTCGAAATCTTTCAGTCAGCGGGATCGCCATCTGCGTTGGCCCTTGCGGAATTAAGAGGCTCGCGCCTCGCCAACGGTCTTGGATGGCCCACCGGGTCGCCCCGATGGCCCACCACACCAGCCGGCTGCTTGCGCAACCGGCCAATTCATCACGCCTGGGCTTGGCCCTGCGCGTTCACGGTCTGCAGGTCGACGCGGACACCCAGGCCCATCGTCGAGGACACGGCCACCTTGCGCAGGTACACGCCCTTGCTGGTGGCCGGCTTGGCCTTGTTCAGCGCCTCGATCAGCGCGACCAGGTTGCCCTGCAGCTTGTCCGATTCGAACGAGCGGCGGCCGATGGTCGCGTGGATGATGCCGGCCTTGTCGGCACGGAACTGCACCTGGCCCGCCTTGGCGTTCTTCACCGCGGTGGCGACGTCCGGCGTCACGGTGCCGACCTTCGGGTTCGGCATCAGGCCGCGCGGGCCGAGGATCTGGCCCAGCTGGCCAACCACGCGCATGGCGTCCGGCGCGGCGATCACCACGTCGAAGGGCATGTCGCCCGCCTTCACGCGGGCCGCCAGGTCGTCCATGCCGACGATGTCGGCGCCGGCGGCCTTGGCTTCCTCGGCCTTGGCGCCCTGGGCGAACACGGCGACGCGCTTGGTCTTGCCGGTGCCGTTGGGCATCACGACCGCGCCGCGAACGACCTGGTCCGACTTCTTCGGGTCGATGCCCAGCTGCACGGCCACGTCGATGGACTCATCGAACTTGGCGGTGGCGGCACCCTTGACCAGGCCGATGGCGGCGTTCAGCTCGTACAGCTTGGTGCTGTCGACCTTGCCTTCCAGGGCTTTCTGCTTCTTCGTGAGCTTCGCCATGATCAGAGGCCCTCCACCGTGACGCCCATCGAACGGGCGGAACCAGCCAGCGTCTTGACAGCGGCGTCGATGTTGGCCGCGTTCATGTCCTTCAGCTTGGTCTTGGCGATTTCCTCGAGCTGGGCCCGGGTGATCTTGCCGACCTTGTCGGTGTGCGGCTTGGCGGAACCCTTGTCCAGCTTGATCGCCTTCTTGATCAGCGTGGTCGCCGGGGGCGTCTTGATGATGAAGGTGAAGCTCTTGTCCGCGAAGGCGGTGATCACCACCGGCAGCGGCAGACCGGGCTCGACGCCCTGGGTCTGGGCGTTGAACGCCTTGCAGAACTCCATGATGTTCAGGCCGCGCTGACCCAGCGCGGGACCGATCGGCGGCGAGGGGTTCGCCTTGCCGGCCGGGACTTGCAGCTTCACGAAGCCGACAATCTTCTTGGCCATGTCTTGATTTCCTTGCGGGTGATAGCGCCTTGCGGCTCCCCGGGGTTGAGGCTCTTGATCGCTGGGGTTCGGCGCTATCGCGCGCTCACCGCCAGCCTACGAATCGCACCCCGCCTGAAAAGGTGCGAATCGCTCGTCAGGTCTTCTCGACCTGGCTGAATTCCAGTTCCACGGGGGTCGCGCGGCCGAAGATCGTCACCGACACGCGCACCTTGCTCTTCTCGTAGTTGACTTCCTCGACGGTGCCGTTGAAGTCGGTGAACGGGCCGTCCTTGACGCGCACGTACTCGCCCACGGTGAATTCGACCTTGTGGCGCGGCTTTTCCACGCCCTCTTCCATCTGGCCGAGGATCTTGGCGACTTCCTCGTCGCTGATCGGGGCCGGGCGGTTCTTGGCGCCGCCGACGAAGCCGGTCACCTTGTTGGTGTGCTTGACCAGGTGCCAGGTGTCGTCGTTCATGACCATCTGCACCAGCACGTAGCCGGGGTAGAAGCGGCGCTCGGAGCTGCGCTTCTGGCCGTTCTTGATCTCGACGACTTCCTCGGTGGGCACCAGGATCTCGCCGAACATGTCCTGCATGCCGGCGCGGTTGATGCGCTCCTTGATGTTGCGCTCCACCGCCTTCTCCATGCCGGAGTAGGCGTGCACCACGTACCAGCGCAGGTCGGGGTTCTTGGCCTTCGCCTCGACGCCGGGGACGGGCGCGGTGCCCTGGGTGTTTTCGGTCGTGTCGTTCATTACTTCTTCCAGCCCAGGATCAGGTCGTAGAACACCCACTCGAGGGTCTTGTCGGTCAGCCACAGGAAGATGGCCATGATCACGACGAAGCCGAACACGTAGGCGGTCATCTGGATCGATTCCTTGCGGGTCGGCCAGACGACCTTCTTGGTTTCCTTGACCGCGTCGCGGCCGAAGGCGATGAATTCCTTGCCCGGCTCGGACGTGAAGAACACGGCCACCGCGGCGATCAGGGCGACGATCAGCGCGCCCCACTGGGCGACCTGGCCCTGCTTGCCCAGCATGTAGAAGGCAGCGAGGCCGGCGATCACCAGCGCAATGGCGCCACCCACCTTGGCCTTGTCGGCGCCAGTGGTGACGGTTTCAACTTGGGTCGTGGCCATGGACGGGGCTCTTCCTGCTTCAATCGCGGTGCCGTTCAAGACACCGAAGCCCGTCGGAGGGACGGGCTTGGTTTCGGGGGCTTGCCACTCAGGTGGCAGGGGCAGTAGGAATCGAACCTACAACCTTCGGTTTTGGAGACCGACGCTCTGCCAATTGAGCTATACCCCTCCGCTAACCGGCACTTCCGGGGGAACCCGACATTATCGGCTATCCCGAAAGACCTTGTT